>PBZD01000123.1 GCA_002729875.1 Chromatiales bacterium
GCGATGTTGCCGAGTGAGGACTCCCAGTTAAGTATCAGCGTCTCAAGGGTAAGTTCTTCTTTCTCAATCCGGCTGGCGAATGTCGCAATAAACAGTGCATGACGTGCCTCATAGACGGCACGGTCGGCCAGTGCCAGCGCCTCATCAAGCGTATAACGATCTGCAACGATTAGATCGTTGGCACGTTTGGCCAGTTGTTTGGCCAGGCCTAGTGTTTGCGGCGCAAAGACAGCGATCTCTTTCTGTTGGATTTCTGCAATCAGTTGCCATACCTCGGCCAGTAGCCGAGTTCTTATTGCATTCAGTTCAGCCGTACGGAAGTGTGTATTGGCTTCGTCATGTTTTTCTCGGGCATTTTTCAGGTTGCCGCGTTCCAGTGCCAGCGTCGCGGCATTGAAAGTCTTTTCAGCGATGAGCCAGTCGCTTGCAACCAGCCTGGCGGCCTCGGCTTCCTGAGCCGCCATACGACTTGTGATGCCCTGCTCGAATTGCTGCTTTGCCAGTTCGGAATTTTTCAGCGCAGCATGAAAGTTCTCACTGGCTTTTGCCAACTGTTTTTGTATTCGCTTCAGGTTCCTGCCTGCGGCTGAATCACGCCTGGCCTGATCCAGGTATTTGTTACCTTGCAAATAAGCGCCGGGTGACAACAGGGCTGCATCGGCCAGTTCGGCCTGAGTGCGAACTTCTTCAGTCGGGCCGAAGTTGCCCTGATCATGATTCCGGGCCATCACAGTGACTACCAGAAACGGTATGGTCATGATGATGGCAGCTTTGCCAGATACCTTCATAATCTTGGTGTGGAACCTGAATAATGTGAACGGCACACGGTATAGCACCAGGCTCCCCGTGTGCAACAGGGACCGCTTGTATAACTGGCTGTACCGGCATGATCAGGCCAGAAAAATACTTCCTGTTGTTTACGTTTTTGTGGTTCTGGTCACAGTTTTTACAGGGCTATAGTCATAATATTCTCCCATGCATACGAAGTATTACACACGGTTTCTGCTTCGCTCTGCTGAAGAATATGAAGCAGATGAATACAGCGGTATTGTCGAAGTCAAGCACGCACATGATCAGGTTCTGGAAGTGGGCGAGATTGAATCACTGCTGGCACAGAATTTTGAAATGGATGTAGAGAACATCGAACTGCTGAACTGGTCGCGTCTGCATTGATTTTCGGAGATTGAATTCCAGCTGTCGAATAGGTTTGTGCTGAAAGTTGGATTAAGGGCTTCCCCCTGTATTGCCCGGCCTTAGTGCCGGGCTTTTTTTTGCAGATTGAGAATGTCCTCGCAGAACCGGTGCCAATCAAGACTTATTCGCTGTTCATGGACATTTCATCCAAATTTGAAACGGCATCATTTTCAGACGAGTATCGGTTAGAATAAGCTCGTGCGTAAACAGTTGTAGTCAGGATTATTTTTTGTAAATTCAAGGGTATTGCAATTATTGAGAGTGGCGAAAAATATCGCGTGCCAGGCGGATATGCGGCAATTAAAAACGGTGTCAGCAAGAATCGTGGTTTCAGTGAAGTTGCCGGCGGGCAAAAGCCTGCCTGGCTCAGGGTCAGGTTGCCGACCGGTGCCGGGTATGCGCGCATCAGTCGCAATGTCCGCACCTATCGTCTCGCCACGGTTTGCCAGGAGTCGATGTGCCCAAATGTCGGCGAGTGCTGGAACAGTGGCACAGCTACGATCATGTTGATGGGTAATGTATGTACGCGAGCCTGCAGATTCTGTGCGGTTGATACCGGCAACCCGGGTGGCCGACTGGATGCGGATGAAGCGTCCAATGCAGCCGAGTCGGTGCGCCTGATGGGGTTGCAATATCTCGTTCTTACATCCGTTGACCGTGATGACATCGTCGATGGCGGTGCTGCGCATTATGCAGAGTGTATCGAGAAAATCAGAGAGGTTAATCCGGCAACCAGTATCGAGGCTCTGACACCTGATTTTCGTGGCGTTCCCGATGCCGTGCATACTATCGTAGATACGCCGCTCGATGTGTTCGCGCATAATATTGAAACTGTTGAGGGGTTGACGAACAGAGTTCGTGATGCACGTGCAGATTATCGCCAATCTTTGCGAGTGCTGGAGATAGCCAAGAACAGGCGGTCGGAATTGTTGACGAAAAGCAGCTTGATGCTCGGGTTAGGTGAATCTGACGCTGAAGTTCAGCAGACGATGGATGACCTGCGCTGGGCGGGTGTTGATATCCTGACGTTTGGACAATATCTGCGGCCGACCAAAAATCATTTGCCGGTCGCACGCTATGTTCGTCCGGATGAGTTTTTGCGCTATCGGGAACTGGGCCTTGCCCGCGGTTTTACTGAAGTTGTTTCCGGTCCTTTGGTGCGTTCAAGTTATCGTGCGGAACGTGTGCTCGACGGGGATAATGTCGGCCTTCAGACTAAGGCTGGATAACAGGAGTTACTTTGAGTATGGCTGATTTTTTTATTGACTATGGATTGTTTCTGGCTAAAGCCGTTACGGTTGTTGTTGCTATTGGCATTGTTCTGGTGCTGATAGCCGGTTTTTCACGTCGTGCGAGCGGGGACACCGGCCTGGAAATCAAAAAGCTGAATGACAAGCTCAAAGAGGCTGCCGATGTTGTGCGGCGGGCCATGTTGAACAAGGCAGCATGGAAAAAGCATGAAAAGGCCGAAAAAAAGGAACGTAAGCTGGAGGAAAAGTCGGCAACCGAAGAAGACGATCATCGCAAGCGGATCTTCGTGCTCGACTTCAAAGGCGATATTCGTGCGAGTGGCGTAGCCAGCCTGCGAGAGGAGATCTCGGCGGTCATATCGACGGCGAGCGAAAATGATGAGGTCATCATGCGGCTCGAGAACCCCGGGGGAGCCGTACATGAACATGGCCTGGCTGCATCACAGTTGTTGCGTATCAAGAACCACGGTGTGCCGTTAACCGTCATTGTCGACAAGGTGGCGGCAAGTGGTGGCTATTTAATGGCCTGTATTGCCAATCGAATTATTGCTGCACAATTTGCTGTTATTGGTTCGATCGGAGTCATTGCACAGTTACCCAATTTCAATCGGGCCCTGGAATCACGCGGGGTTGATTTCGAGCAGGTTACGGCCGGTAAATATAAACGTACGGTAACAATGTTTGGCAAGAATACCGATGAGGATCGTGCCAAGCTCAAGGAAGAGCTGGAAGACGTACATGTACTGTTCAAGGGCCTGGTTGCAGAGCACCGGCCGAGCCTGGATATTGAGCGGGTCGCAACCGGCGAGCATTGGTATGGTGCTGATGCGCTAAAGCTTGGCCTGATAGATGAACTCGGCACCAGTGATGATTACCTGATGGTGGCGGCGCAGGATGCCGACGTTTACACAGTAAAGTTCAAGGGCAAGCAGTCTATTCAGGAACGACTCATGTCATCTTTCGAGTCATCACTGGATCGCCTGGGGCTACGCCTGGAAGAATGGCTGGGGCGCAATATATTCCGCTAGAAAATTACCTGGCCCGCACCAGTATCCATTGCCACTGCCTTGATAGTATTAGCGTTGACCGGTTGCAGCCGGTCGGCGACCGGGGAATTGCCATTCAGGCAGGTAAGCGGTTCGAGAAAATGATTGCCGGACTGACGGTCTTGGAAGATGCTGATGTGCACAGCTGCGTTGTTTACGTGGCCAGTCCGCCCATTGCCACACTTGCACCGCCTTACCCGGAATTCAACCGAGATGTAGTAATTTTTACCGATAAGAAGGTAAACGCCTTGATAATGTCCGGCGGCGAGATTGGGGTATGAATGCAATGCATAATCTGGCCGTTATTGGTATCTGCTGCTTATCGATGCTGACGGCATGTAGTGACTATCAGCTGGTCGTTTACGAGCGTGAGTCCAGTTATGCGGCGGAGCTAATGGAGCGGGAACTGATACCGATTGACGCCAATCACTTTACTTTCACGGCGCAACAGGATGTCGTCGGCCAGGTACAGATCGTTCGGGCCCGCTATGAAGACACCTTCGTGGATTTTGCCCGTGCCTATGGCCTGGGTTATGACGAACTTGTCGCCGCCAACCCGGAAGTTGATCCATGGCTGCCGGGTGAGGGCACTCTGGTGGTGTTGCCGACACAGTTTGTGTTGCCGCTCGCGCCACGCGTTGGACTGGTGCTGAATATCGCAGCCAAGCGCCTTTTCTACTATCCGCCGGTAGCTGACGGTGAACCCGCTGTCGTTGAAACTTTTCCTATTGGAATCGGGCGCGCCGGTTGGGTAACTCCGACCGGTGTGACAACGGTTGTATCCAGGGCGCGTGACCCGGTCTGGTTTGTGCCCCGTTCGGTACGTGATGAACACGAGGCTGCCGGTGATCCGTTACCGCGGCGCGTGCCACCGGGACCGGATAATCCACTCGGTCACTATGTGCTTGGTCTTGGAATCCCCGGTTACCTCATTCACGGTACAAATAAACCGGCTGGCGTCGGTATGCGGGTTAGTCACGGCTGCGTTCGGCTCTACCCGGAAGACATAGAGTACATATTTAACAAGGTTCGGATCGGCACCCGGGTACGGATAGTTAATCAACCCTACCGGTTTGGTTGGTACGGTACTGATTTATATTTCGAGGCACATGCCCCGTTTGATGAAGATGAACGTGACTGGTTTAATCTGTTGTTACCGATGGCGCGTTCAAGCCTGATCGAGTCTGTCGCCGGATCCGAGCAGGTCATAGAAGTATCGCGGCTAAACAGTATTGCCGGTAATCATCGCGGTTACCCGGTACCGGTCGTGCAGCATGGTAACGGGCTTGATGCATATAATCTAAGGCGGGTTATCAATATTCTCGCTACCGGTGATACTGAGAGAGTCACAGGTGGTGTGGTTACGGCTGGTGATGCCGTTGCCAACTGAATCAGACTGTGTGGCTGGAATCTTTACGCAGCGACTGTCGTTACTTTTATTTCAGGACTGCGATTGGAAAAAACCGATACATTTTCGTGTAAGAATTCAATTTATCAGGAGTGATGTAGCAATCACAGGCCCGCTTCATATACACTAACCAGGTTGTTTTAATGTTGTGGTGCGCTGTTTGTCTGAGAATACCAGCAGCGGAATATTCGTATCCGAAAGTCTGTCGAGCAGTCAGTCGATTCCCGTTCGGCGTGACACCGTAGTCGCTTTTCTTGGTTCTGCGCCACGCGGTCCGGTCGGTATTCCTGTCACAATCAGTGGAATCGATGAGTTCCTGCAGCGCTTCGGGGTTCCGGGTCATGATGGCGCGTTACTCAAAATTCTTCGTCAGTTCTTTGCCAACGGCGGGAAAAATGCAACAGTAGTAAGGGTTTGCAGTTCCGCCCGACGGCATCATATGGTTTTCCCCGGACCATCGGGTGTGTTGACACTTGAAGCGATCAACCCGGGGCCATTTGAGTTATTGCGTGCATCGATCGATTACGATGGCATATTGTCGACTGATTTCGATCGATTCAATCTTGTTATTCATCGTCTTACCTCACGTGTTAGCCCGATTATTGAGCAGCAGGAGGTTTATCATGGGCTGTCTGTCGATGTTGCAGATCCGGATTATATCGGCTATGCACTGCTCGGTTCCGAACTGGTCAGTATCAAGGACAGGATTCCCGAACAACGCCCGGATATAACGTTTTGCCATGACATCGAGATTGGCGCCTCTTATGTTTATGGTGATCAGGAGTGGGCTGAAACCGGTCATCTGACAGATTACGACCTGATCGGCTGCAATACTGAAGGTACCGGATTATTTGCGCTAGACCAGGAACCGTTCGTTGATATTATTTGTCCTGTGGCGGATGAGCGGGATCTTGGCCCGGTTGCACTGTTTACGGCGGAGCGCTATTGCCGGAAACGAAACGCGATAATGCTGCTGGACCCGCCGGCTGATTGGCAGAGCGTTAGAAGTGCGATTCGGCAAGCGCGGAAAAGCGGTTTCATGAGTCCTAACGTAGTGAGTTATTTCCCGCGTCCGATTAACAGCAACCAGCAACCAGACAGTTTAATTGGCGCCCTGGCTGGCACGCTTGTCAGCAGTGATGCCCGTGTCGGGGTCTGGGGCATGCATGAGGAGGCGCAACTGAGGATGCAGGGTTGCGTGCAATTGCCATATGATCTTAATGTCGAAGAACAGCAAGCCCTGAAGCGGGTCGGCATTAATTCATTGCGGATAACCAAGCTGCCACATTTCGAACTGTCCGGACTGGTCACACTAAACCAGGGGTATGGCTGTACAGCGGAATGGGACAAATTGTGTCAACGACGGACAGCTTTATTTATCCTTGAAAATATTGCACGTGGTTCGCAGTGGGCAGCTTTTCAGAAGAATGATTCTGAAACCTGGAGCGAATTACATGATCAGGTGCAGCGCTATTTGCATGATTTGTTTACGGCCGGTGCATTATTTGGTGCAAAAGCGGCGGATGCGGGTTACGTTATCTGCGATCGAAAAACCAATAGCGGGGATACGCCAACTGATGAGTTAGGGATTTCATTCATAGTCGGTTTCACGTTACGTGGGCAGGGCATGCTTAGTTTTCGTTTTCATCAACAGCCGGTTGAGTGCCGGATTCAGGCGCTGCGTATCGAAGATCCGGTTGCGCTGACCGGTTGATACCGGCATCTGGCTTATAAATTTACAAAGTACTTAATAGTACAAAGTTGCTCTCACAATGATCAGAAAACCCGCCCGGGGACTGGTGATTGTTAATAATCGTGACTGTCATCACAAAATTTTTCTTTTAGCTGGGATATAAGCAGATAGAAGGTTTTCGGCTGCATTCAATTCTGTAGCTGAAATCGGTGACGTTTGTCTGGTGATATTAAAAAGGTCGGCAATGGGTGAGCCTCTGGAGGGCGTATGAGCGAGATGACAGGAGAGTCACTGCCGGAACTTGAGCCGGTAGCCAGTTTGGATGCTTTTTTTCATGAGTCCATGGACTCAGCGTTGGCCGCAAATAAAGTCGTACTCGACGATCATACGGCACACTATGTCGTAAGTCTGCTGACATTATTTTCCCGTTCTGAAGCGCTCTATGAATTAACCCCTGAGGGGCCGGCGATCAGACCTCTGGCCGGGATGCTCGCCGATGCAGTCGATGCGCAGACAGAAGCAGAGCGCAATACAACCTTGCAACGCATGGGTGATGTGTCGTTATTTATGGCCGGCTTTTTTGCTGACGGCCTGCGAAGCGCGGTCCTTGATATTGACTACTACGTATATATGGGTGGTGGCGCTTATCGCTCGTTGTCTGTTCATCTTCGCAGGAATTTCAGGGGCCACGCACTGTGTGATATTTTTGTAGAACTGTCTGAAAAATTTCAGGATATGGTCGATATTCTGAACGAAATGCGGGAATCGGCATGCGCCATGACTGATGAGAATCTACTGCGTACCTACGAATTGTGGCTTAGGACCGGCAGTCGTCGTGCAGAACGAATGCTTAAGCAGTCCGGTGTGTATCCTCTGGCGCGCGTGCGTTCACATTCCAAGCATTAAGCAGGCCGTGCAGAACACCGATGTTGCAGCATTTTCAATCACTGCTTAGTGAGTTGTACGATACCGAGCAACATCTGGATGTGCTTGACTATCTGATAACCGATCATCGTATTCTGGCCGCAATTGAGGATTCCAGCGCGGTACGTGTAAGTGATGAAAAACTGTTGATCTGCGAATGTGAAGGTGAACTTGCACTAAGCCTCTATTTGGCCCCAGAACTTCTTGAGCGTCTTAAAATTCATGACCCGCGTAACTGGCTTGGGCGACGCAATTTTACTGATTTTTGTAAGCTTATCGAAGGAATCAGCCATTTCAACTACCTGGTATGGAATGCATCAGCCGACAAGTCGGTGACTTTGCTCGAACTGGAAATGCAGGCCGAAGTCGATAAATATGTCGGCACACTGGCTGTACTGGCCAGTCAGCCGAACGGGGCCCTGGCCGATTCATTATTCGACCGACTGTTTGATGATCCGGAGTTCGATGCCGGTCTTGAGCCGGATGAACTGGAACGTTATCGCAGTGCAAGTGCTTTCGCAGCGAAATTCTGCCGCAGTCTCGACCGGCGTTTCCCGCACGGCCTGCTACGCCCCGGCATGCTTGATGAACTGCGGGGCTTTTATCGTTTACCGCAACCTGACAAGGTCAGCTACATCTGCTCGGCAACTTATACCTAGCGCTACAATAAAGTTTGTCAAATGTCCGGCTTGTGGCCATTTGCAGGTTTCCACCCTTGGCGTTATCGATCTGATGTTTTATTCTGGTTCGTAAGCTAACTACAGAAAGAAATGGAGATCTGTCATGACATATTGCCGATGGTTGACATCTGTGCTGAGTTGTATCGTGCTGTTGGTGATATCCGGCGGTGTAATTGCAGCAGACGGTTTGGCGGAAATTGCCAACGGCGAGCATCGTTCAGCAGAAAACCGGGCTCGTAACGAATGGCGTCATCCGGTCGAAACGCTGGAATTCTTCGGTCTTGAAAAGGGACAGACAGTGGCCGAAATCTGGCCAGCAGGCGGCTGGTATACAGAAATCATTGCGCCCTACCTGAACGATGATGGCAAATACATTGCGGCGCACTGGGATCCGGAGTCGGATATCAAGTTTATAAAAATGGGCGTTAAAAAATATCTGGATAAACTGGCCGCATATCCAAACCTCTATGGCAACGTGCAAATGGCTGTATTGATGCATCCAGATAAAATGGACTTCGTTCCCGAAGGTTCGGTTGATATGGTTGTGACGTTTCGCAATATCCACAACTGGATGGGTCGCAGCTATGCTGAAGATATGTTTGCCACCATATACAGGGCGCTGAAACCCGGCGGCACGCTGGGTGTGATTGAGCATCGTGGCAACCCCGCTGTGCCGCAGGACCCGAAGGCGGCATCCGGCTATGTCAATGAAGACTATGCTATTGCCTTGGTGGAAAAAGCAGGCTTTAAATTTGTAGCCAAGGCTGAGATAAACGCAAATCCGAAGGATACGAAGGACTATAAATCAGGCGTATGGTCACTGCCACCGACGCTACGTGCTGATGATGGCGAGCAATATATTGAGATCGGCGAGAGTGACCGATTCACGCTTAAATTTGTCAAGTAGAGTTCGATTTTCAGTACAATCTGCAGCTTATCCGCTTAATTGGAAAAGCAATGAAATACTCCAGACATTGCCCCCATGAACGGGCAAACAGTTTGTGCCGGTGGGTGCGGGGCTTGTCTGTCGACCGGCTCTTGTGACGGGCGCCAGGTAGCCATCATGTCCAAAAACTCCCGGCCATTCACGGCTGCAACGGTCAGGCTTTTAGTTCTGCTGGTAGTTATGCTTTTCGGTCTAACCGTTGTGACTGACTGGTTGATTACATCATCGGAAAATCAGGAATTTCATGAACGGTATAAAGAGGTAGTACTTGGTATGTCGGAATCTCTGGTTGTCTCCCTGTTAGGGGCGCCGAACAAGCGCTCTTCGGAATTCTATTTGGGCCAGAGAGAAGGATTTGAGGGCGCTTATAAGCGAGCAGCAGAGAGTGAGGCCACACATTATCTGATATGGAACAGGAAAGCTGATTTGGTTTATGCCATTGGCTTTAACGAAGCAGGGAACGTATCGATTGTAGAATCAGGTGGTACGTAATTGGCAACTTTTTGTGTACGCTTCCCCCGATGGGAAATCATTACCAACTGACGTTATCCCTTTAAGTCACCGCTATCCAGAAGGGGTCGGGTATCTCGACAGGCAGTAGTTTTGAACTGGAAACCGGGGTTTGATGTCGATTCGCCGGTTGTTTGCGATCCCTGTATTGTTATTGCGGATTTACCATTGTAATGATGCATTGAAGGTGCGAAGAAAATTACTCATAGATATATAAATATCACTCACCCGGTTAACAAATAGGATTTGGTATACTGTTGCGGTTATGAAAAAAATTCCGTTTTATAAAATATTTATTATTACGCTATGTGTTTTTTCTATTCTGGCGTATGGGCTTGTGTATTATTTGGAAAGCAATCAGGTTTTTGACAGCATTGGCCTGGGGAATACGGCAATGACTGCCATTGTTATTTCCATGCTGCCGGCACTGCTGATAAGCATATGGTGGTGGAATTTTCAGGGTGATGAAGAGTAGGCAGGCACGTATGTGGCCGGAAGCTGGACTGGCCGCGCCTGAACAAGCGCATGCAATGGAGATTCAAAGCAGCTCCAACCTTCACTAATCAGACAGTATCCGCTCCAAAAATGGAGTGGTATCAGCTATCGGGCCCTGAACGTGCAGACCCGGATGTTAATGCATTACGCCAGCCGGATATTACCGTCTGGAGTGTGTGGAGAAATGCAAACCTGGTGGGCTGTGGCGTGATCAGGGGGAGTGTTATTTGACATCGATTAAGCCTGATAGTCATTCATACCTGTTAAGGGGTATGAATAAGATGTCGGCTTATGACCGCAGTGTCTCAGAGTATTACTCCAAAGCAAAGCTTGAGGAGCAGATACTCGATGCTCTTAAAACGACAGGCAAGAATATCGATGAACTGCTGGTCGATGATCTGGCTGCACTCGATGAATTCCATATACGCGGCCGAAAGGCTACCGAAGAACTCGCGCAATGGGCCAGGATCCGAGCAGATTATTCTTTGCTTGATGTGGGTTGTGGCCTGGGGGGGACCGGTCGTTATCTGGCAACTGTCTTTGGCTGCAATGTATCCGGGCTGGATCTGACCGAAGAATACTGCCGTATTGCCGCAATGTTGTCAGCCAGAGTTGGTTTGAAGTCTAAGACTTTTTTTCGCCAGGGTAGTGCGCTGGCAATGCCGTTTGCCGACCGGAACTTCGATATTGTCTGGACAGAACATGTACAGATGAATATTGCCGACAAGACAGGTTTTTACAATGAGATCAGCCGGGTATTGAGGCCCGGCGGACAGTTTGTATTTCATGACATTTTTGCCGGAAACAATGAAGAATTACATTATCCTGTTCCCTGGGCCGCGGATAATGCGGTTAGTCATTTAATTGCTGTAGAAGATCTCCGCTCCATATTGTCAGCTTTGGGATATATTCATGTGCAATGGGAGGATAAAAGCAGCGAATCTGCGGTATTCTTCCGCACGGTTCTGCAACGATTAAGGGGTCAGGAGTGGCCCCCGGTTGGGCTGCACTTATTAATGGGCGATGATGCAAAAACCAAGTGCGAAAATATGCTTGGTAATCTGCAGAACAATCGAGTACGAGTGGTGCAGGCAGTTATGATTCGTGGCAGGTAAAATATTCTTGCCGGTGATCGAAACTGCGGTGCCATTGTCAAGTTCAGTGCGGGTCGGGATTCAGGGGTATCTCATATATGTTTTACTCGGGGCATTGTCACTGCAAAGCGGTTGGTTTTGAAATCGAGGCCGCTGAGAAGCTTGTATGCCAGGAGTGTAATTGCTCAATTTGCCAAATGAGCGGCTATATTCATCTTATCGTGCCAAAATCATCATTCAGGCTGGTGCGCGGGCAGGATTCCCTTGTGACCTACACCTTTAATACCGGGGTAGCGCAGCACTATTTCTGTCAAATATGCGGCATAAAGGCATTTTATATTCCAAGGTCAAATCCGGACGGTTATGATGTTAATGTTCGCTGCCTGGATCCCATGCCGGACAATATTATTGTCAATCAATTCGATGGAAAAAACTGGGAAGAGCATGCGCATAAATTGCAACATCTTAGCAGGGAAACTAAATCAACCTGATGGCAGAAGGTAATTATCTGTAGTCTGCAGGTCTGTCAATTAAGGTTTTATTTTTTGAATGTTTTGTCGCCTCAGAATTTGTAGAGTTACAACTGTTAATAGAAAAATTTTATTTATTCAGGCGCAGCTTGTGGTTTTGGTGCCTGCTATGGCGTTTGATCAGAAATAATTTTCGTAGAATGGGAGTGTTACTGATGTCATCTGAGCTTTCTAATATTAAAGTTGGTCTTGCTATTGTCTTGCTTGGACTGTTTTTTAACATTGCTCTCGGCATTTCATTTGGGGCAAATGAAGGTGCTTATAAGGATTATGTTGCAGAAGGTATAGCAGCTTATCCTGAGGTTCATGACGAAAAGAGTCAGGACAAGATCTGGAGATATGCTCAGCGGACCCACTTTCATGCAGGTGGGATTGCAGCTTTTTGCCTGGGGTTAATTATTCTGGTCATGTTCTCTGATTTACGGTCTCGGATGAAGAAAATTTCATCGATACTGATAGGTCTCGGCAGTTTTTATCCTCTTGCATGGCTGTGCATGTTTATTCTGGCACCTTCTCTCGGTCGCAGCGTGGCTCATGAACATATTTTCACGAAGTTGTGCACTGCTATTGGTGTGGGTGGAATGTTGTTGGGCAGTCTCATTCTACTGGCAAATATTTACCTTGGCCGTTTCAGAGATTGACGAAGGCTGGTTCGGTACTAAATAAGGTCGGTAAGCTTTGCAGTCGTTATCAACGCGGCAGTTAATAGGTATAAAGCTCGTGCGTGGGGTATCTGCAACCGCATTTACTGCGTTGTCTTTTCGTAAAAGACATATCCCGGTTAAGAAGAGCGAATTTTATTACGGGGTAAACCGCAAAGAACGGCTTGATCACCTGCTGCCCGATGATCCAACTCTGAAGCCACAGGAGGCCGTTCTCTATATGCATGGCGGTGGCTGGATATCCGGTAATAAACGCTATTACCCGGAAGATCTTCAGTTTCTGTGTGATTCCGGTTACACGGTATTCAACCTGGGGTATCCGTTGGCGCCAGAGCATCCTCACCCGTTGTTGCTGCAGTCGATCTTAAAGGCTGTGGCATGGATTAAACAACGCCATCCGGAGATCAGCCGTGTACATATGATGGGCGATTCGGCCGGTGCAAATCTTGCTGTGATGTACGGCGTACTCTACAGTAATCCGGAATTGCTGCCCTGTGTGGGGGGCAATTATTTACCGGATGACTTGCTGCGTCCCGCTTCAATCGTATCGATTTATGGCTTGCTGGAACGAGAAACTTTGATTGGCGATGATCCTGAACAGATCAAGCCGGTTGTCAGGCTGTTTCTGCAAAGTTATGGCGGAGCAGATGTTTTGCAGCCTGGTCCAATTGCGCAGGAGAATGCAATTACACCAATGGATTTGGA
>PBZD01000124.1 GCA_002729875.1 Chromatiales bacterium
GATTTTGCGTCATATAACAGGCTGAATCTGGCACTAGATACCGAATACGATTACGATATTTTGTGGAAGACGCTCGGTGGCTTCTAAGCCCCGCATATTATTGTTAATTGTGCAATTGCAGCCCGCTTCCTCATTAACCTGATAGTCGGCTATCAATGGGCTCCTCCCTATTTCCGATTATCCGATTATCCGATTATCCGGTTGTCTAAGGCAGCAGGAGAAATGGACTGCTGGATCAGCGTACCGTGGTTAAATCCCGCGCCATGCTGTAACAAAAATTACACAACCTGCAACAAGCAGAAAATGGTCTTATTGGCGCCATGTGTTATGACGACATACAGTAGATAATGTGACCTTATATAATTTTCAGGGTAGCTTCTAAGCTTCATTATAGTGGATAAGTCAAAATCATCGCGGCGCAGGATACTAAAACAATTTGCATCCCTGAGCGCACTGGGTGCCGTTAATATGTTGCGCGCTCAGGGAACATATGCAACAGAAAGCAACAGCAAAGCTCAGGTCAAAGGATTCAAGGGTTATGTCATTAATAAACAGGACAGAAACTATGAGTCTATTCGTCAATCCATGCACTGGCACCGCTCCAAGCCCAATCGCTACCCCGATCTAATTGTACAGGCACGCAATGAGCAGGACGTTATTGCCGCTGTCTCGCATGCAGCCAACCATAAACTTAAAATCTCGGTGCATAGCGGCGGGCACAACGCTATGGGGTCCTCACTCAGAAATGGCGGCATGCTGCTTGATGTGGGGGGCATGGCCAACCTGGAGATTGATACCAACAGGCAACTGGCTTCCATACAACCAGGGGTCAGAAGCATTCAGTTAATGGCAGCTGCGCGTGATAAGGGTCTGAGCTTTCCTGTCCCCCATTGTCCAACAGTTAGTCTTAGCGGGTTTACCATGGGCGGCGGTCAAGGCATGAACTGGGGTAGTCGCAGTGGCATGGCCTGTTTTTCCATCGCCGCAGCCGACATCGTTACTGCTGATGGGCAACTTCGTCATGCCAGTCCGGATCAGAACCCGGACCTGTACTGGGCGGTTCGTGGTGGCGGCCCCGGATTTTTCGGTGTTGTGACCCGACTGTGGCTGGAACTCTACCCCTTGCCAAGGGCGGTCCACACAAGCAATTACATTATTCCGCTAGACAAGCTGGATGAAGCCACTGCAATTTTAGACGAGTTGGTAGCAATCAAAAGTGATCGTGTCGAACTTATTAACCTGCTGGTTCATAATCCTGCCGCTCCAGCCGATGCGCCCTCACATGACTCAAAGATCTGTTTTGTCAGTGCCTTTGCATTCGGAAATTCCGCTGAAGAATCAACCGATTTGCTGGCTCCGATGAGCGCTTCCAAACTGGGACCGATGAGCATTCACAAGGAAGAGAACCTGCCGTTCTCTTTTGAAGATATCTATAGCCAGTATTTCAGTCTCCAGGTATCCCCGGGCATGATGGCACGCTACAAGGTCGACAATGTAATGACCGATGAACCGGCAAAAGTTTTGCGCAATCTGACAAATCATTTCCGCAAAGCACCCTCGCCCCACGCCCACGTACTGACAGCGATGGGACTGAACCTTAAACCTCATGATGATGCCTGCTTTTCTTCCATCGCCAGCACATATGTTGGTTGCTATGCTATCTGGGAGCATGAACAAGACGACGATGCCAATTATGAATGGCTGGGCAATTGCATACCGCTTATGGATCCATATAACAAAGGCCACTATGTAAATGAGGTGGAACCCCGCTTTAATCCGAACCGTCTACGCGAATGTTTTTCCAGCGGAGCCTGGGCACGCCTTGAAAAGTTGCGTGCCAAATACGATCCAGCGGGTGTATTTCATCACTACCTGCGCGAAACCTAGTCAATAGTCACAATGATCAGGATCTATGCAGCTTGCAGATGTGCGTCGTCAGATTAATTTTGCGCGACCGGACAGAGTCAGCGCCCATCACCATTGGCCGCAGCCAGGTTACGGGATATAACTGCACGCGGACATCGGCTTCACAAAGCTTGTTAATGAAACGTGCGGCATTGTATCGTTCCCCGAGCATGATGCAGATCCCCTCATGCGGCTTTTTGGCACTTTAGATCTGGATCAGGAATTTTAGGCCAGAATCAGATGATTGTAGAAAAATCTTATCGGACTCTTGGTGGCACCCTGCTGGCCGCCGGCATCATTTTAGCCGGGCTGCTGAACGTCTCGACACGAGCCGAAGCACAATCTGCCCGACCCAATATCGTCGTCATGATGGCCGACAACCTCGGCTATGGGGACGTTGGTGCATACGGCGGTAGCAGGGCGCCAACACCCAGGATCGACGCACTGGCGAGGGAAGGCATTCAACTTGCCGATTTCCAGGTTGAGCCGAACTGCACACCGAGCAGAGCCGCTTTTCTTACCGGCCGGCTGCCGATACGTTCAGGTACTTCCGGCCTGGCAGCCCCCGGCACTAAAACCGGACTCGCACCCGGAGAAATCACCCTGGCAGAATTATTGCGGGAAGCCGGTTATAGCACCGCTTTGTTTGGAAAATGGCACCTGGGCGAATCGCTGGAGCGCCAGCCACAGTTCCAGGGATTCGATGAATTCTGGGGGATCCTGACACTGATAACACCCGCCTCGGCAGAGATCCCCGGTTACCACCCGAAATTCATCAGACACCAGGATGTTCTGCAGGCCAGGCGGGATCAAAAACCGATAATAACCGGGAAGCTGAGTATGGAATACCGGGCTGAAATTGACCGGGATATGACCATCAAGGCGAAGGACTATATAGCAGCACAAGCGCGCACCGACAAACCCTTCTTCCTGTTCGTTTCCTTTACTAATCCGCATCATCCGGTCCTTCCGCATCCCGACTTTAAGGGCAAATCGGGTGGCGGCGCCTATGCCGATGTTCTGATGGAACTGGATTACAACTCCGGGGTAATTCTGGACACCATCGACAAGCAGGGATTACGCGACAACACGATCGTTGTCTGGATCAGTGACAACGGACCAACGACCTATTCCGAGCCGGATCAGAATGGCGACTCAGGCCCCTGGTCCGGGGAACTCGGCAGCGCATGGGAAGGGGGGCTGCGAACGGCGGGAATGATTCGCTGGCCGGAAAAAATCGAATCCGGCCGATTATCCGCAGACTTGTTTCATATTCTTGATTTCTTCCCGACCATCGCAACATTTGCCCAGGCCACCATACCCAACGACCGACCTATCGATGGCCTCGACCAGTCCGATTTTCTGCTCGGCAAACAAGCAACCTCGAACCGGGATCATACGATCGTCTTCTACAATCAAAAGTTGACGGCCGTTCGTTGGCATCAATATAAATTTCTCAAAGTCGCACATGAAAAAGAACACAGTATTCTGTACCCGCCGACAGAGCTCCCACTGCCACAAATATTTAACCTGAGAATGGACCCCAAGGAACGGCACAACTTACTGGGAATGAAAGGCTATGCCCCACTACTACGACAATACTATGGACTAGTTGGTCGTTACATGCAGACACTGAAAGCCAAAAACGGCAGAACCGGGAAGAAAATCAGAGACTAAGAACCAGCATACGTAAGCCTATGCTGTTGGACACGAAGCTCTCGACAATGACCAAGTGAATCCAGAAATTACCTCAGGAATTTATGAATATATTAGTGATATAGAAAAATCTATATCTTAGCACTGACGGAAACGGATCATCGGATCAGTCAGAATGACTAAACGACGTTTTATGACTCGGTTCACCATCCGTGACTATGCACACGGCATGCTACTCGGGAACATACACGAACGAACCGTCCTTGAGGCGATATGCTACACCTGCCTTCGTTCCCTCACCTTTGCCCATTTGATCCGTAGCCTTGTATTTCTCCATCTTCTCCGCGTCCTTTATGATGATTTCCATGTTCTCCGAGTTTGGATTCTTGACAATAATGACCTCATCGTCGTTGAACGGATTCAATGGATTCAGGGCAATAACGATAAGTAATGCGGCCACAATTACTACAAATAGATCAACCAGATTGACCACTGATAAAATCGGATTAAGCTCTTCATCCTCGTCTAGTATTCTCAGTGCCATCGCTTAAACCCCCGTCGACTGCAGTTGCTTCTCGGCCTTGGTTATCTCTTCAGCAAACCAGCGCTTTTTTACCCCGGCTACCCAGAATGTCAACGATGCGGCCGCCAAAGCCAAAATCACCGCCGTGAATGCGGTACGCAGCAATTCACCCATTAGCACAACGTTGTTCTCCGTGAGTGACAGTAATGCCGGTCCCATCGGGATCAGTGTTGCGATCAGGCCCAGCATCGGACAAACACGGGTCACCAGCCGCACAACTTCCAACTGTCGCAACGCATAGACCTCAATTTCATTAAGCGAAGCATTCGGTCTTTGCCGATGAAACTGGACGATCGGGTAACCGGACAAGTCGCCGTCCGGATACACCAATGCATGAAATTGATCCCTGTTACGGTAGCGCAGCACCGCCATCATCGTAAAGCGCCCGGTCTCGAACAGAGCATAGATGAAAGACAGATAGATTACCCACAACACTGGCTCCATCATAATCTGCGAAATGTCGTAGAACCAATCGTGTAGCTGCATGGAATCTTTACCCTTCTGTATCAATATAAATGCTGAATGTCATGAAAGCACGAACATATGCCGTCGGCCTCGCCACCACTCGTAACCACCTCCGAAAACCACGAACAGCAACAGCACCAAATAAGTCCACCATCTGATAACGTGCTCAAGCTCCTCAGGCGTGACCTGTTCCAGCATCATGCCTTCGACGATCTCCGGCAAACCGGCAAGCTCGATCACCTCGGCCATGGATCGAGGTATCTCCAATCCAAAACCGGCCGCAGTTGTCTCGACATATTCCTTGAAAACCTCGTTGGTGGTGTCGATATTGTTCTTGGCAATCAGATCCAGGTACAACTCCACGAGTCGCCTGACGACTTCTTCCGGTGCGTCCCAGTAGTCCTTGCGCTTCGCCTCCAGCATGCGTTCTGCGATCTTCGCCAACGCGGCTGGGGTGGCCTCCCTGAAGAACTCCTCCAAACCAATACCGAGCTTATCCTCAACGTAGATCTCGAAGAATTCCTGCCATTGATCATCCCTAACCACGCCCGGTGCCGTAACGTTCCATCCCCAGAAATTATTGATCGCATCGGTCATCTCCAGCGCGCCGCTGTAACCTTCATTCTTCATTTCATTGATCCAGCGCGGATGCTGAAATCGCGACCGTGCTTCCTGAGATAAAAATTGCGAAAGATTTTTTGTTGAAAAATCCCGCGTATTTCGCAGATCTGATATCAACATCTCTGGCGTTTCACCAGTCAAGTTTCGCACGGCCAGGCTAATGCCGCCAAGATACTCAAACGCGTGATCGGTCGATAACACACCTTGACTGTTTGATGATCGAGACAGGATCGCCGCCTTAGTACCACGCAGGTTCTCCGCGTATAGGTCGAAATTTTCGAGTTTTTGATTGCGGGTCTGGTCATCATTGCCGTACATATATCCCATACGGCTTAAATAATGAGCCGCCATTTCCGCATCACCCTCCCAACTTCCGGAGGCCAGCGTGAACTCGGGCAGACCAGATCCATAACTGCCGCTTTCGCTGCTGAAAACACGCACCTCAGCATACCGCCTGGCTTCTTCGGCGTTGAGGCCAGCGGCTTGCAGTCGCGTTTCTAGAGCCTTAACGTTCTGCCGGACATAATTGTTCTGTTCATCAAGTGCCGCTACCGAGCTAACGGCTTTCTGCAGGATGCTCATCACTTCAGGGAGGTTGTCTCGGTAGAGTGAGGTTACGGACATCACCATGTCTATACGCGGGCGGCCCAGCGCCCGTGCCGGAATGACCTCGACATCTTTGACCTGACCGGCTCTGTTCCAAACCGGTTTCACTCCCAACAAGTACAGAATCTCGGCTTCAACGACACCAGAATGCTTAAGCGTTTCCGTAGACCACAGGGAGAATGTCAACTTGTCCGGGTATAAGCCCTTGCTGGCGCGATAATTCTCGATGAGGCTGTCGGCGAGTTCCACACCCGCGTCCCAAGCGGCCTTGGTCGGGATTCTCGCAGGATCGAAGGCATACGTATTCTTGCCCGTCGGAATCGCCTGGGGATTACGAATCGGATCGTTTCCATTACCCGTTGGAATAAACCGTGCCTCGAGCGCGTCCAGAAAATGCTCGATCTCCTGCTCGGACCGAAAGTTTTGCCAATGCTTTCGAGCATCAAGCAGATACGGATGCAAGCCAGCATCAAAGGATTCGAGTGCCTGACCATCAACCAGGAATGCCTTCAGCGTCAGGAACGCGGGCGTCAACGTCAACTCACTGTAATCTTCCAGCAGGACGCGGGAACCGTGATCAGGGTCTACCAGGTCCATATACTCGGGTTCGATCATCTGCATGACACTCAGCAGAACATGATCGGCCTCCGCGACGGTACCAAATGTATGCAACCCCAATGGCTGCAGTGCGCCCGCAAGACCTTCCATGTACTCGTGTATCTCATCGTAGAAATTGTCCCAGTCGGCCCAGACATCTGCCTCGCTAATTCCCAGATCCTTGTCAATGTCGAGCTTCACCACCAACGCGACCAATTCCTGTTTCGTATTCTCCTTGACCTGCCCCTCTTCCATTTCCTGGATGTCGTGCATCAGTTCGTGCATTGGAACCATCTCGCCATATAGGCCTGCCGGCGCGAACGGCGGGGTATTATGTGAAATCACGACGGCGCGTCCCCGTCGCTTGGCGATGAGTCCTTCACCAACTGCGGCGACAGAATAGGGATAGACGACCGGGATATTGCCGACGGTCGTCTGCGTGTCGTCGAACACCCATTGAGCCCGCTCCTTGCCGGAAGTCCATTCCTGCGTGCCGTGCGTGCCAAAATGGACGATCGCGTCCACCGGATCGTCATGAACAACATGGTAATACACGGCTCGGTAAGCATGATGCAACGGCATCGCCTTGTCGTGGCGCAGGTCACTCTCAAGGTCGCGTCTGTCGCCTCGCAGCGGCTGAGGTAACACCAGAACGTTACCAAGCTCCAACCGCGGTATGACGTAGAACACTTCCTGTCCCTCACGAATTGTCAGGTAATTATCAGCAATCTCCGGCCAGTGCTCGCTCAATTGTTCGCGAATGGAATGATGCAGAGTCCCTAACCAGCTCTCGTAGTCCTCCAGCGGAACCTTCACCGCCAGGCCCTCAGACAGCAGTTGCCGTAGCGCAAAATCCGTGTCAGTCCGGTAGTAGGGCTTGATGAGCATCTTCAGTGCCGCGGTCAGTTCCTTCTCAGTGACTTCATCAATTCGGTAACCGGCGTCGCGCAACGCAGCGAAGGTAGTGATCAGGCTGTCCGGAATATTCAGATACGAGGCGGTAAAATTGTCCTCATCGTCAGATCCGTTCCAGACAAAGAATGCTACCCGCTTCTCGCTGTTCGGCTTGTGCCGCAGAGCCAGGTAATTTTTCACACGTTCGACGAGAGCATCCATCTGCTCGGGAATTGAAATCAACGCACCGTCAGCGCTCTTGGCTGCGATGACTATCGGATCGATCAGGCCAGCAATCTCCGCGTTGACGATCCAAGGACCCATGCGAACCATCGGCCACCCCATTTCGTCCGCATACCATTCATCGACCGTCTGCGTTGAGTCCACGAGACCATTAATACGCACTCCGCCTATCTCTTCGAGTTCAGTGTGCATCGTCTTTGGGCCGCTACGCGGCGGAACAAGCGCCACGCTCACATCGAACGCCGGCACCATCTCCTCCTGAACATCCGGGTCCTGGTCGGCTGCAAATCGACGATCTGGGTTTCGTCGATAGGTAACCGGGCGAGCGGGATCGAAAATCTCGTGATAGTAAGGGATCGGGACTATTCGCTCCTCCATTTCCACGCGACGGATTAAATCATCTATGTGCTGCGTCAACTCTTCCTGCAACAACCTGCGCTGTAACTTGATACCTACGAATCGTGCTTCCGGTTCCGGCTGCCGCCATTCAAAATAAGCGTCGACATCTGGGAAGATCCGCTCTGCGTCCGGATGGTAAATACCCTGCAATGGCAGGACCACCGGCGGTAAGACAGGCTCATCACTAATCTTCAGAAGCTCGGATTTCAGGTATCTGAACATGCGTGCAAAGTTCTCGGCACCACCGTTATCGTAGTACTCGAATAACATTCGCGATTGATCCGCGCTAATTCCCCGGTACCATTCCGCCTCCTCATAGAACAAACCCGGGAACACGATGCCCGGATGCTGCTGCAGATACTTTTGAAAAGCCGGCGCCCAGCCCTGGAGGCCGCGAATCCAGACATAGTCGAGTAAAACCGCATCGTAATTACGGAAAGACTGCCCCAACTCATCGGGCCCCCGACCACTGACAAATATTGTATCGACGACGACACCGTTCGACTCGCCAACGCGACGCAGCAGCGCCAACTTCGCCGGGAGAGACGGAGAGCCGGCCAAGATCAGTACTTTCGGCGAGTGATCCGGATCGAGGTCACTCTGTGCAGGATTCGAGGCAAAAAGTGTGATTCCAGCTACTACAAGCGCGAGGCTAAGTGGCCTCTTTAGAGCCAATCTCCAGATAATAACCATAACTCACTAGGCAGATAAGGGTATATGGAGGCTGAACGAAGAAACAACCATCATGCGTTACTCCAGATTTACACTGTTGTTATATTTGTTATTACAACATTACGAATATACAAGCATACAAGATATCATACTTCTCAAATATAGCACAGCATTCCATACCCGGCGACAGAGCCACCAACAAAAATATTTGGCCTGAGATCAGGGCCGCCCCGGTAAACTGAAAACATGGAAAACCACCCGCTAACACGCCTGGTTTATTTCGGCTGCTCCGCAAGGGACTCGTTTTTCTGTTTATCGATCTTTTTCTTCTTGCCCGCCAGCTTAAGGCCCTTGACGCAAGTAATGTCACAACTGCAATACAGAATGGTGTAGCCATGCCAATCAGTGCGCACACCCTTTGACTCAGAACCCGTAGCCGAACAAGCCCAGACGCCCCCATTGGCATGATGCTCGTTAATGTTATTACCTAAGCGCGCGGCTTCCGAGACACAGGCCTCTTTACACTGTTCTGCCTCGGTTTTTGTCGGGTCATAGCCACGGGTTGTCTTTACAGTATCGCTGCATATTTTTTCGCCGTTGTCTGCGCAGTCATATAACGGGGCGCCTGCTTGCACAGGGGTTAGGACGAACAACAGTATGACTGTCGCTATTAATGCAATTATTCTATTCATCGGTGTTTCTCCATTTAATGAATTCCGGTTAGAAAAATATCCGTCTCTAACATCAAACGACGCGCAAGCAAACACGTTGACAGTGATAACCGAAAACCTGGCGTAACACCCCGAATATCGCTCTGCATCTGACGACTCGGTCATGCGGACACTTGCCGCAGGCCGTCTTATGTACAATACCCCTTGTAATAGTCCAATTCCTTAGATATATATAAACTACGGCGGAAACCCGATGACGCAACTTCGGTCAACCGCCAATTTTGTCAGCCAACTAAACATGGGTATTCATCGCCCAATTGGTTTGGTGTGAAAAATAAAAACAAAATTAAGGGGTGAACCGATGCGCACTATTCTTGCGGCACTAGTTATTTTTGTGACTATGCCCGCTTATAGCCTGACTATTAATCTAACTAATCTTGGTGGTGTCGGTCCCGGCACGGATGCGCTGGCCGGGTTCAATGCTGCAAAAGCCATTTGGGAATCCAGCTTCAGCGATAACATCACGATTAATCTTAACGTCAAGTATGGGACCACGACCATTAGTGGCAGCCCCTATGGTGGCTCGACACTCGGCTCGGCATCTTCGAACAAGATAGTGACTACATACTCGTCATTTACCGGCGCTCTTACCGGTGACATCACAACCACTGATGACATCGCCGCAACCAATTCACTGCAGAGCGGGTCCTCTTTTGACATGTTGCTTAATCGTACGCGCAACAACCCGAACGGTGTCGGTAGTGCAACCCCGTATATAGATGATGACGGTAATGCAAATAACACCTCTGTCAGGGTAAACCGCGCCAACATGAAAGCCATTGGCTTGCTTGATGCCAATAATACGGGAACTGATGCCTCGATCGGGTTTAACTCAAACTTCTCATTTGATTTTGACCACAGTGACGGTATCGGGGTTTCACAATTCGACTTTATTGGTGTTGCCATACATGAAATCGGTCATGCACTCGGTTTTGTCAGCGGTGTAGATATTCTGGATATCAACAGCAGCTCGCCCTACTTTTTTGACTATCAATTCAACGATGTTTCTCCCCTGGATATGTTTCGTTATTCTGCTGATAGCTTTGCTGATGGAATAATAGACTGGACCGCCGATACTCGTGAAAAATATTTTTCGATTGACGGGGGTATGACGAATCTTGCCGGATTTTCCACCGGTTCGACGTGGGGAGCCGACGGACATCAGGCCAGCCACTGGCGGGATAACCTCGTTCTGGGCATTATGGATCCGACCTTTGCCTATGGCGAACTGGGTGCGCTTAAGGCTCTTGACCTGCAGGCGCTCGATGTTATTGGTTATGATCTGGTTACCGTGCCGCTGCCCGGCGCCGTCTGGCTGTTTGGCGGAGCACTACTGGCGCTGGTCGGACGGCGGCGACGACGCTCTGCTCTGCACTGACCGCAGCAGCAGAACTGCTCGTGGAGCCATCACCCTGATACTTTGACGCGACCCGATGGTCGTCGCAAGAAGTCGGCATCGATTCAGTTGCCTGGCCGGCACTTGCAGGTACGACTTACCCGGATAAGAGCAACGGCACGGGTTAAATCGAGCTTTCTGCATGATGCGGTTCGGAGCGTTTATGTTATTCCTCTGCTGACCGGGCCTTCCAGGCGCGTACGGCCCCGTTAAACTGCTCGGCAACTACTTCCATGTCGTCGACAGCCTGGTTATGTGCGGCTATCCGTGCCGAAGCCGCTTGCGGCGCTTCGTCTTCCGGCGCCTTTGCCTCTTCCTGGGCAAGACATTCCAGGTAGACATTCGTTTGCGCCATATACTCTTTTACCGATGTCTGCGTAGCAGCCAGTTCAGCTTCGCTCGAGGTTGCGCCGTCGGGCATCGCGGGGGCATCCGGACGGCTGCAATCAGCGTAAGCTGCGTTCATCGCCAGCAACAGCCCGACAGGTAAAATCTGTAACATTTTTTTCACTGTATCCTTTCCTCCTGATTCTTATCGAAACCCTACCACGTTCTGATTGCTTGCGCTGCCGTCATCAAGCGTATCCTGCGGTATCTGAACGCCCGGAATTCCGGGATCGGCACCAATCCAGCCGGCAGGTCACGGCTCTACCGGGCACCTTTTCCGCTGCAGATTATTGTAGTTTTAAAGCGGGCAGACAGGTATTTACCGGAACACAGTCTGGATCTGCTTTGCCATACCCTGACAGGCACTGGACTGCACTCGGGCAAGCAGCGGGATCGGAACAAATATCGCAGGCATATAAGAAGTGCCTTGCGTCTCGGCGCTGACTTTTGCTGTGATTTGCAGATTTTCCAGGTCCCAGATGTGTGCCTCGTAGCTCGCCTCATCACTCCAGGTGGCAAAACCGAAACAACCGCCTCCTCCAGGACCAACTGCACAGGACATGGCGCCGTTCTCATCCGTTCTTTCGGTAAATCCGACGATCCATATGAAATAGCGGACTTTGAACTCCTGCAGTTTCTGTATCACCTCCGGAATCTTTACCAGCTTTCCCAAATCCCTGATATCTAACGGGGCGGTGCTGTTCTCAAAATAGGGATACATCCCGTCGACAAAGGTTTCTTCCGGGACTACATAAAAATTCTCGGCATGTTTACTCAGATTTTTTCCGACACACTTAATGAAGTCCCGTTCGATCTCCTGTTCGATACTGCTTCTTCGACCGAGGACAACCACGGCATCTTGTGAGTCGATCAGGGCGGGTTTTGTGACGTGGGCGTCAATAACGGTCGTGCTGCTACAACCGGCAACCAGTGCAACAAGTATTGTAACAATACAGTCCGTTTTTCTAAGATTGTTCACCATGCCAGGTCAAATCATGGCCGACAGCCGTCGGCTCCATTGTCGCAAGCTATTCCGGTTGCAGCAAGCCAGGTTTGCACCTCGACATTGGCTCTGAATCCAAGCAGCAGTTTGCTGCCTGCATCCCGGAATGCAAGACCGATAGCATGGTTCAGACCATCGACAGGGTTGCTGTGGAACTCTGTCGATGTCTTCCCGTAACCTGTTATCAGCCACTTTGCCAACAGCAAACCAGTGGAATCAAACAGCCGCAGGTCATATTTCACCCATGCTTCATAGATATCGGTGCTGGTTTCTTTGGGCATGGCAAACTGCATTGTTACCAATTCGGGCGAAAAAATACCGTCCAATTGACGATCAGGCTGATTGAGATCCTCAATATGGACTGTATGATCAAACATGGAGGATAACAGGCGATCGAACACAGCAGTTTGTGAGGCTCCGGTCTGGATATCCCAGTTTTTGCGATCGTCCGTATTTTCCCGGTATACATAGTCGCTAAAGCCTTCCGGGTAGTAAATTCCTACGGTGGCCGGCATCGGTGTCGCCAAAGGCACCGGCATTTCGGTCGTGGCTTCGAATGACAGCGAATTGGAACATGCGGATATGATCAGGACCGGCAAGAGCGTAAGCATAAAATGCCATGAAAAATTTTTTCTCGCTGGTTGATACCTGTGCATATTTTTCGGTTGGCAGCGTATTGGCTGTCTCTGTTTTGAACTATTAATCCCTGAAACTGTTCAATCCGACGAATGTACCCATATTGCGGTGGCTTAGCTCCCGCATCAATGCAGCAAACCGGATACCGGTTTCGCGTTGCTGCGAATTGGCAAACTGAACCGGGAAGCCAATAGCATGAATACGGATCTGCGGGATCCCATCACTGTCTTTCGGGTTAAGACGGTCTACAACATCGAGAACCTGCCGGATCGAGTTACCTGTAAAATCGTCGCCGAAGACGTAAATACTGATTTTCTTATTCGGGTCATAAAAAGTCCGGATAGCCTGGTTGATTCCTTCTACAGGGCTACTGTTACTAAAGGGGTTGAAACTGCGCAGACGGTCAATAATGATCTTTCTTCGTGCCGGCGTATCCTTGATCCACGCATTGCGATAGTTGGTGAACATATAGCCCCCCATATCGTTCATGATCTGTATGCCTTTCACTTTTGGATAGGCTTCCAGTACCCCGATCAGTTCCCCCACAACGCGATCCCATGCAAAATTAAACATACTGCCGGAGGTATCGATGACGAAAATGATGTATTCGCTATCGACCGGGATACCGCCAATCAAATCGTTGTTGACAGTATTGCTCTGTAGCGTTAATCGCTGCATTTCCCTGGTGAGATTCTGCTGCGCAAGTCGCAGTTTATCTTTGCTCGCAGCGTTTGATGAGACAGCCCGGCTGATGCGCTCCTCCTGGTTTTCCATCCCCCCCAGTTGTTGCGACAGGCGGGCCACCCTGTCTTTCCAAAAGGATATCTGCTCACGCTTACCGCTCAGATCCCGGTTCATCACCCTGACTTTACCGCGGATTTCAAACAACTGTTGCTGCAGATCGGCGATCACCCCATCCAGCGATTCGGGTGTAAACTCAAGCACAGCCGGATCACCGGGTTTTGCGAGCACCAGCAGCAGAATGATCGCTCCGAATCCGCAGGTGATGACATCAAGAAACGCAATGCCAAATGCCTCGTTTGCGCGGCGGGACTTCTTCACGGCCAGTCCTCCGCGGGACTCATGAATGACCCATTGGTCCGGATGGCCAGCCGCCAGAAAGAGTGAGCAGCCAGTGGATCGCCTTCCAGCGGAGCGAGTATGACGTTGACCGGTACACCGGGGGGCAATGCCTGCAGTGAAGCATTGAAAATTTTGAGTCTTTGCTTGCCGGACACTCGCGAGCCGGATGTCTTGGTTGTTTTGCCTTGTGTCGGCAATCCGTCTGTAATCAGGTAAATGTTGTCTGGTGGTGGTTGTAATTGCCGGGCGGCGAGAAAGGCGTTTTCAAGGCTGGTGCCGCCCTGCGGTACGATGTGCTGCAGTGAATCGATTGCGCCATTCAGTTGCTCCAGATCGTCTACGGCCAGCCACCGATCTTTGGTTCCCGGCAGGATTGGCGTTACCTCGGTATTGAACGCATAGATCTGGTACTTGCTTGGTAGTGGAAACCGGGCGCTCAGCCAGTCCGTCGTCGCAACGGCTTGTTGCCATTTTTTCGATTTGCGCTTCTGCTGATCGGACATGTTACGTCGTCGGATAATGTTGACGATAGTTTTATCCAGCATGCTCGCGGAACTATCCAGTAACACGAGGATACGTTGCCCCCCCAGCCTGAGGCCGGTCAGATACTGGCGCTGGCCCTGACCGGTAAAGCTGCGGGTATCCTGACCGGTGTTGTCAAGATCGGCCTCAAGGGCTTGCTTCTTTTCCTCCAGTTCGCTGACCTGTGCCTTAAGCGCCTCCAGTTCGTCGCTTGCAGACCGCTCTTTCAGCGTAGCCAGCCTGCCTTCGGACTCCTCAATCTGCTCCTGAACACGCCGGGCGAGCCCTTCAGCGATGACAATCTCCCGACTGGTTTCCTCACTGGTGTTTGTAAGTTCGGCCAGGCCCAGCTTTCCCTCGAGAACTTCCTTCTCCAGAAGACGCGCTTCTGCGGTCAGGTTTTGCATGGTGTCGGTGACCGGGAGGTTGGCTTCAGCATTGTGTTTCACAATCAGGAACAAAAGAATGGCCGCGCCGAAGCCGCATGACATGATGTCGAGAAAAGACAGGTTAAAAGGGTTAAGTTTTCTGCTGGCCATGGCCATGAACGACTGTGATGAGCGTATATACAGTATCGTTGCTGCCGAGCCGGATCTGATCACCGGTCACCAGCCGGCGGGTCGACTCCACCTGCTCACCGTTAACCATAACCGGGTCATCGCTCTCCATTGTCAGGACAGGAACCGAATCGAGCAAAGCAACAGAACACATAGAGACACCGGAATGCGTGGTTGCAGCCGGCACCTGTTGCGACAGGTAGAGCGGTTGCTCAGAGAGTTCATAGGCAGAATGTTCGCAAAGCAGGTGAGAGGCGGCAGCAGGCACTGTTGTTGTACTGGTTGTCCGGGCTTTGCCCGCCGGCTGTGGTGAGGATATTCCGGGTTTCGCTGCAAGCGTCAGTCGGGTAACGAAATCAAGTGCCGGACCCGCTGTATGGATCGCCGCGGCATGCCCCAGAGTACCCTGAAACACGCACTGCTCATCAAGCATCAAGGCAGCCTGCAACTGTAGAGCAAATCCGGGCAACCTTGCCAGCCGATCACTCACCAGATAGCTGCAGGCAGGGTCCAGTTCCTGCTGAATTGCCTGATAGTGCCTGGTCAACCTTTGCAGCATCAGGTCACGAGTCAGCCTTGCCTGGTGTTTTACCCCTTCAAATTGAATTGCAAAGACTGTCTCGCGATTTGCAGCAAGCGCATCGAGACACAGAGGTAACTGATCATAGAGCGCCTGCTCGGTTTCAGCCTGGCGTAGAGGATCGAATCGGCATTGACTGATCAGCGTATCAGTGATGAATTCTGCCGCGGTATCGTAAACCGAGCACAGACTCGTATTATCAATGACCTCTACGCCCTGTCGAACGACCTCGTCATTGATGCCGAGACGGGTCACGACCGACCGGTGCAGTTCAATGTCCAGGTGCTGGTAGTTGCCCGGGCGGGTGATTCCGGAAGCTGCCGCAACGGCGCTGTCGACCAGGCCCAGGGCGCTGAAAGGGCAGGCATCGACGATGCCCAGCAACAACGATAGTTGCTCATCGGAAAAACTTCCGGGAATAGAAAAGAAGATCTCGTCGGGCTTGCCTGCCTGTTGGTAAACCTCGACAAGGTGCGCATAAGCCAGGTCGGCATGGTGACGAAATTGGCCACCGATCGTCTGCAGATCATTCTGGTTCAGGTTGCTCCAGAATCTGTTGTGCGTTTTCTGCGGGTGAAGGTGCGCTTGTCGCCGCGCCTGTTCTCCAATCCGCACGGTGTCATTGTCGACGGTAATATAGGCGGGGCTACGAACTACAATTTCGCTGCCGTGTGCAACACGAAGCTCGGTATCGTTTAGCTCAACAGAATATGCATTCATTGCAGCCCGAACCGTCATCTCACCTGCAGGTGTCGGATCAGATTAATATCACAGTAATTCTGGGTATCCAGAACCAGGCGTTCCTGCAATAACTGCAACTGATGCATCAGGAACATGATGAAAATACTGATAATCAATGCGATGAATGTAGAATTGAATGCAACACCAAGACTCGTCGTAACGCCGACGATGTCTCCCGCCACCGCAAGATGCGCCTGGCCGAGCGCTTCTCCGATGCCCCGGACCGTGCCGATAAAACCGATAGATGGAATCGCCCAGATGATATAGCGAATCATCGACAGTTCTGAATCCAACCGTTCTGATTCAGTGTCGCACACTTCCTTGACGGCTGCCGATGCATTATGGATGTTGCGCGTAGAGCCAAATCGCTGCAGCGCCGTCAATAAAGCGCGTGGCAGCAGAAACTCACGCTTGTTGTCCGGCAATGCCTGCAGCGGGCGTGAGTATTTTCTTGCGTCCTCCGGCAGGATGCTGGTTGCGGGTTTCACTTCAAGCAACGGTTTTGCCAGCAGGCGTTGTTCCTCCAGGCCGTAGCGCGCTTTTAACCCGATGATAGCCATTGCCCACAGGGCAAGAATGAAACAGGTTTCCTGTTCGAAATCCTTGATTACGATGTATACCGATCTCTCCGTCACGGCAATCTCGCCCGCAGCCTGTCTTTCTGCCTGCTCGGCGAGCAGCGCCCGGGCGCTGGGACGGATGACAGTGACATAGACTGCATGAATGACGATGACGGAGATGATCAGCGCGAAAAACTGGTATACAAAATCTGATTTCCGATCATGTTTCATAATCAAATATCAACAGGGAACGAGACTGAAAGATCCTCCGAGATTTTTTCCGAAGGCGTGAACGATTCGTCAGAGGCCGATTCTGCAGCCTTGTCCATATCTGACACATCCTGTCCCGATTCTTCCTGAACCAGCGCCTCGCTACTCCCGGCAGGCTCCTCCGCTATGCTGAAGCTGGCCGCAACGAGTAGCAGGCCAAGCAGTGATTGTTGCAGAAAACCGGTGGGCAAGAAGTCACTCCACATAACGCGCTATCCGGAAACCTACATCATCCCGCTTATCCTTGCCATAGTCACGAAAAGATAAGCGCAGTTCCGACAGGGAACCGTGTGCCCAGCCGGAACCCCTGATGATATGGTATTCGCCGCTGGGTGGGCCAAGAGGGTCGATTTGAGGCTCGGATTGCCCGCCCGGGCCGGTTGCATAAAAATCGTGTATCCACTCCGCTGCATTACCGCCCAGGTCGAAGAGGCCCTTGCCATTGGCCTGAAACTGGCCAACCGGGGCAGTCGTGGCAAAACCATCATTATAGTTATCGATGCTCACAGCAACGATATCGCTTGCCGCTTGATCCGCATAGTTGCCGCTTCCGGGCACGGGCGGCATTCGATCGCCCCAGGCGAACTTCAACATTCGTCCGCCACCTTCGAATCGGGCCGCCCAGGCCCACTCTGCTTCACTGGGCAAACGATAGCCGTTGGAGCCGACATCAAAACCGATCACCTTGCCGCCCCTGGTAGTGTAAAAAGGCGTTAATTCGTCCTGTTCGCTCAGCCAGTTGCAGTACAGGGCTGCTTTGCTCCAGCTTATTTGCACAACCGGTTGATTGGGGGTGTTCAGCGTATGGCTCCTGACCAGGCCGGACGAATGGCCGGACCGGAACCGCCTGAACGCTGCATTGCTGACCTCTTTGATGGACAGATAAAATGGCCGGGTCAGTTCCACACTTCTGAGGGTCTCATTGGCTCGTCTGCCGGGTTCACGCCGGGATGCGCCCATCGTAAAAGAAACCCCGGCGCGAAACAGTTTCATGGTCTGCCCGCCCGGCGACTCGATGACCGGTTGTATCGATTCCAGCCTGGCTTGCCGAGCCGACTTGAGTCTGACCCGGAGTTGCTGCTCGATACCGGAACGGGGGGTTACGGTGGCAAGATGGTCCACATAGCCGGGCTTGGAAACCCGGATGCGATGCTCGCGCGTAGTCAGTTCGATCGTCTGCGATGCGGATCCCATCAGTTTGCCGTCCACATACAATTGTGCACCTGCGGGTTCTGTGATCACAGCCACCCGTGACAATTCAGGCGTGAGATCGAGTCGGACACGCTTCTCGTCCCCTGACTCCAGGGAGAAAGTCCGGCTGATTCGTTGGTAGCCCTCCTTGAACAACCGGACGACCACCGGTTTACCCGGGGGGAGTGCCAGTTCCACGGGCGTCTGACCCTGGTATTCACCATTTGTCGTCACCGTAGCCTGAGCAGGGGAAGATGACAGCAACAGTATCGCATCGGCGAGTTGCAAAGTGACTTGCGGAATAATGACAGGTTCATTTGCGACCGTGGTCAGTTGATCGTGCCAGGCCTTGTAGCCGGACAAATGGATCCGCAGGCGATGCGTTCCGTGGAGAATTTCAGCCGCCATTGGTGTCTGTCCAACGATCTGGTCGTCAACATATACATTCGCACCCGCTGGTACCGAGGACAGCGAAACCTTCGCCCATGCGGGCTTCAGTGTCACATCCAGAACCTGCTTGAGATCCCTGCCCTGGATATCAATAGCATCGATAACCGGCAGATATCGGTCAGCCAGAATGCGGATCGAATGAGTGCCGGGGGGAATCGATTCGATGATGACAGGTGAACGACCGCGCAATAGGTCATCAAGCCAAATTGTGGCTCCTTCGACAGGTGCCGTTCTCACCTGCAGATGGCCGGGTAGTTTCTGCAGTACAAAATCGAACTGCTGATCCTGCTCGGGTCCAACCCGAATTGACTCTGTGACGGAATGGAAACCGGAATTGCTGGCATGTACCTGGTAATCCCCACTGCGTACCAGGAACCTGTCAGCCAGTTTGATATTGAAGCCACCGGACAGGTCGATATCGGCACTTTCAGGGTCGGTCAGAATATGGACTGACTTTGCTGTGAGTACGAACCAGGCCGCCAGCACCGCCACGGAAAGTAGAACCAGCAACAGGATTGCTCCGGTCCGGACACGAACTGCGGGCGAATGCCGGGCAGCCGAGACTGGCTCGTATCGCGTTGCTGTGATGACACGATTGTCCCGGGAGGAATTGGATTTTTCCGTTTGACGATCCGTATTTTCGGGCATTCGGTTTCCCTGGTCAGGCTATCTCTGGTTTACGGGTTCTTCACATTTGACCGCAATCCGGTTGAGCGGGTTTCCTGCTGAAAGCTTGAATTCAACCCTGACATCACGATAGCCCTGGCGGGTTCCAACGGCCACGTAAGATCCGGGTATCAGGGAGAGCTCAGTATTGGTAAACCGTCCCAGAACCTTCTCCTTATACAGGGTGACATGGGTTGCACCATCCGACACGAATTGTACCCGGACAGGTATCCTGGACTGACGCAACAAAGCAGACAGCTCGCCGATCTGCTTTTGCAGTCTCTGCCCGGGATCAGGAATGCTGGTGGCCAGCTGTTTGAGCTGTTGAACTTCTGTGTAGACAGCTTGATTGGCAAGCCGTGCCGGACGTGCAAGGGCATACTTCAGTTGTTGGTCAAACTCTGCCCTGTCAGCGGCTCTTTGTTTTCCCTGCCGGGCGCTGAGCAGGTTTTCATCCAGCGAGAGTGCAGCATCGTATTGCCCCGTTGCCTCGACCCACTGTTCGCCGATCTCCAGTTCACCGGCTTTCTGCAACAAGTCACTAATTCTTTCTGACGTGATCCGGTTGCGTGTTTCCGCCAGGGCCGTGCTTGCTGCGGATGCCTTCGGCATCAGCTTCACAGCCCGGGCGAAAGCCTGTTCGGCCTTTTCGAGTTGTTCTGAATCCAGCGCCATGTAAGCTTCCGACATCACAGCGTTGAAGTTTTCTTCGCCTATGCGTTGGTTGGTTTCAGCAAGTTTCCGCTGTGCGACTGATGCTTCGCTGTCGAGCGCCAACGCTTGCTGATAGCTTTGCCGGGCTTTTGCCAACTCATTCCGCGTCCGGTATTTGTTTCCCGCAGTAATCAGTCTCATGACTTCATCCAGAGTGCTTGCCCTGCTCAACCCCTTGGTGGCCAAAGTATCCGCCGGCCTGATATCAAGAGCCAGGCCGAATGCCCGCAAGGCTTCCTCTGTTCGATGCGCCGCTAACGCAGCAGCACCCTTTTGCATCATCTCCTCATATAGCGGATTGACGCGATCCAGCAGGTGCTGAAATGCAGCCAGTGCTTGCTGGTACCAGTCAACAGCCTGCTGGAAATCCTGGCTGCGATAGGCGCCGTCACCGCTGTCTGCCAGTTGCATTGCTTGACGGTATTCTTCACCGGCCCACTGTTGTACGCCGTGCTGTTGCAAAGCCTCATGTTTCTCCAGCATCTGCGCGAGTATTTCCTGCGAGTCTTGTCGCAATCGTGCCTGCTGGGCCTGGGACCAGGGAGCAACTGCCTGCTGAACACCACCGCCCGATGTCCCGGGAACCGCTGCTTCCCGGCTGGATGTAACCGTTGTGGCGGACTGATCCGACGGCAAAGGTTTCGGTGGTATCCAGTCGGGCAGAAAAAAAATGACGATTGCGGCGATGACGAACAGGGCCAGGCCCAGTCCGGTCTGGCGGGACGACAATCCGTTCCGGCCCGGCACCGGGGAATCGTCAGGCTGCTTGCCATGACTGAGACTGACATCAGCCGGTGCAATTCGCCCGAAGTCCTGCTTTTGCTGCTTTTCTTCCATGCTGGATCGATCAGAGTCGGTGATGATGTCGAAGTAGAGATACTACCGGCGGGATGCACAGAAGTACCAGTGTTCAGGAAACCATGCCGGAATTTTTCATCCGGTGCTATGGTGCGCTGATGGGCGCAGCCGCAATATTTCCTGTTTCCGCGATATAGATTTGCCGCAGAATTTCTCTCCATTGATCATATTGCTGCTCGACAGTACCAGACAGCGTAACGGTTTGATCCTCCAGGGCTACGGAATGCGGTTCGATCTCGGCATCCAGTGATGCTGCGATTTCACGCAGGGTTTCGACCTGCATTTTGGCTTCGCTGCCCTTGTCCAGCCCACTCTTGATAAGCACGGCGCCGGCGCCGATACCGATGACCCCCGCTGCATCACCGACGGTTCGTGCCGCCGAACTGCTGCTGTCACTGGTGGCTGCGTTAACTGCAATACCGGCAACTGCTGCGAATATGCCACCTGCAATACGTTTTTTTGCATCAGCTTTTATCTTGTTCAGCTCTTCTGTTTCCTTGTAGCTTGCAAAGCGCCACTGGAAATAGGCTTCCTCCATATGCCTGAAGTAAGCCTGGTAATAGTCCTGCATGGTGTCTACAAACAGGTAGTCACGCTCGCGAATTCTGCTTATTCGCTGCAGTAACGGATCGTTGCGGGCCGGCAGACGCGTGATTACATGATGACCCTGGTCATCGGTTGTTACAAAATCGGCAAATGCCTCCGGAGAGAACCGGCGTGCAAACTTCAATTCAGTGATTTTGCGGATTTCATCGACCCGCTCCGGGTCTATCTTGTTTCGATAGGCAAGCATGTCGTTGGCAATTCGGTTATAGAGGCCCTGGAAAGGTTCGCTCATGTGCAAGGAGTTCTTGTCATAAGCGTATTTGCTGGCAAATTCTTCGTAGTCCCGGGTAAACCACACGGTTCCGGTTGAATCCTGTACCGTTACACGCAATTTCAGGACTGAACCGTCCGACACCAGTATTTCACCATCCACCCAAAGGTCCGCCTCGCTTTGCCGATGCGGAATAATGCGAACCGCGCCCCAGCTTCCTGTATTCTGCAAGGTGGTCGCCAGAATATTCGGCATGTAACGCGCTTCAGCCCGGCGAACATCGGGGAATACCTGTTCCTGTTCCGCCGCAGGGTCAAAGCCCGGATCAAACAGGTTGACGCCCACATCCAACAACTGCTCTTCCGGCGTTTGTTCCAACCCCTGTGTCACAATCTTCGTTTGTTCTGTTGTTCTGACAGTTGTCGAACTACAGGCGACGACCGCGAAACATGCCGACACTAACAGGATCGGGTAGTAGCAACGTTTGTTCACTATTTCGTGTCCAGCCCTTTGTATTTTCGATATTCATTCCAGAGCTTGTGGCGCAATACGGGGTCTTTTTCCAGCACGGCCGCTTCACGCAACTGCCGGGCGACGACATCATCGTTATCGCCGCTCGGGATATCAGCGGGTACCGGCTGTGTCGCAGCCACCGGTTCATAGCTACCCTGACGTTTCGCTGCGGAGATATCCGGCAGCCCCCCGCCGCCGCCAGAATCGCTATTACCTCCACCGGCCCCGCCGTCGGGCAAAGGTGCAGATGCAATCTCTGTCTCAGCGGGCTGCGAAGCGGTGAAATCACCCCCGCCCCCGCCGGCTCCGGCAGTGTCCTTGATGGCCGCCCTTTCACCCAGCAGGATTCCGTCAAAACCGGCCAGCTGTTCATCCAGCTTCCGATCCAGATCGACCACCCGCTCTTCATCGGTTGCTGCGTTTTCCTCAAACCGGCCACTGGTGCCCCCGCCCGTTTGTTCTCCCGGCTCGACAACAGCCTGTTGTTGCCCGGTTTGAGTAGCGGGTTCAGCGTTCGATACCTGCGGCGATTTCGACACGGTTGATTGTCCTGTTGGCGCTGCTTCACGACCCGGCAACGATGGTGTCGAAAGCCCTGTTTGAGCCTGCTGCTGCGCCCCGGTCTGCGCATGACTGCCGGACTGTTTTGGAGCCTGGGACTGCTGCGCGGATTTCTTTTGCGCCGCTGACGGCGACGGAACAGGAGTGGTTGAAGGCGCGGAAATGGTCGGTATTGTCTTGCATGCAGAAGATACTGCCAGGCAGATTACAAGGATTCCTGTCCCGATCATATAACCTGTATTCATTCCTTCACCCTGACTCCAAAAACTATCGACTGTACGCATACTTGAGACTAACGCCTGATGCCTTGATCGGAATACCGCCCTCAAGACGCGGTCGAAACCGATCCTTACTGATTGCTCGCTTCGCCTGCCGCCGGAAGTCATTGTCGTCGGCAGGGCTGGAGTCCACTATCTGAATGTTCCTGGCTCTGCCGGTACGTGACAAATCAAACTCTGCGACAACATAGTCAGCATCGATTGCATCAGGCATGCTCAGACCCGACTGCGCAAATGCGGGCAGTCTAACCGGTTGGCTGAAAATTTGGTTAATCGACGTTGCGTCCAGACCCCCTTCCATCAACAGGTCATAAGTTTTCCGGTAACTTTTTGCTGCACCGTCTCGTTTGCCGAAAAGCAGGTACCAGTCGCCAAGCTGAGCCATTGCCCAAGCATGGGACGCATAAGGCAATGCCGAATTTTTTGAGTATATCTCAAGAATCCGAAGTATGGCTTTCTTTCCATGCCTGTAACTAAGCGCGACATTGTTCCGATTGTCGACTTCTTCAGCAGAGAGACTCTGGGTGCGCCTGACTGGCTGTAGCGCGGATTGCATTGTTGCAATCTCTGCGGCACTAGTGGCATCGACTGCAATTCGGTAGTAAATCCCAACCGCTCGCTGTAAAGCAGCAATGAGTTGCAAATCTGTCTTCTCGCCAGATGCATCGATAATGCTTATCGCTTTCTCGGCCAGCCTGTTGGCCTGCAACAAATGCAGATATCCGCGTGTGTCCTCATCAAGATCATGCGCCATCAAATGCCATTCTCCGATACGGTCAATCACCGGCAACAATTGAGGACTCATATCACCCAGGTTACGGACGCTGATCCAGTAAAGGTAGGAATGGTTTTTATCAGCGTTTTGCCAATTCTCCAGCTTGATATTCTGTTCAATGAGTGCATCCAGTATCGGCAACTGGGCGGGGCTTTCGAGCCCTTGGTTGATCCTGGAAACATGCAGCGATCTCCGGAACGCTTCCAATGCCAATTGGTGTTGCCCGGCAGCACGTAGCGCCTGACCCAGGCCCAGCAAATCCTCACTCAGACGCTGGTCATACACACCTCTTTGTAACTCATGATCACGAATGAGTGCTCTGTACCGCGTGATTGCCCCGGCTGCATTGTCTGTGCCGGATTCCAATTGTCCGCCACTGGCCGCACCAGCCGTTTCGGTGTCAGCCGCAGATAGCTGGCCGACAATAAAGAAAGTTGACAGAAGCAAGCATTGAAGTATCGAAAGCAACATCATTTCAGCATTGATACGATAACAGGCAAACCGTAACACAGCTTTTCACGGCGTGTTTGCAGCAATGCCCTGCGCCGGCCAAGGCAGCGCCTAGAACCGGCAGTTCGGTCGTTTCCCGGCCGCTCTTGCTGCGTTGTAGCGCGGCAGAGCTGTCGCCCAGTGTCCGATCAGATCCAGCTTCCTGGAATCCGGAGAAGGATGGGTGGACATGAACTCCGGAGGTGCGGCAGTAGCTTTTTTTTCCATATTGGTCCACAGCGCCACACTCTGTCGTGGATCAAATCCCGCATCAGCCATGTACATCAGTCCGACGGCATCCGCCCCGCTTTCCTGTTTCCGCCCATAGGGCAGACTCAAACCCAGCTGTGCGCCCTTTTGCAGAAGATCGGCTGTTTCCTCCCCCCCACCCAGCGCCAAAGTCGCACCCATGACACCAAGCTGGGTGGTGGCCTCTCTGTTGGTTCTCTCCAGAGCATGGTGTTCGGTGACGTGAGCCACCTCGTGTCCAATGATGGCCGCCAGCTGATCCTGATTCTCAGCGACAGCGAGTATCCCCGTAAAAACACCAATATGCCCCCCGGGCATTGCAAACGCATTGATCGACTGTGAATCGAACACCACGACATCCCATTCCCGGTTCGCATAGGTGGGAGGAAGCGTTGCGATAATCGCATTGGCAACGCAGGTTACATACTCGTTGGTCACAACGTCATTGGAGACCGGAGTAGACGCGCGCATTGTTTCGAACTGCAGTTGCGCCTGTTCCTCCAGCTGGGATTCCTTGTAAAGGGGCAGGCTGCAGCCGCCAAGCGTATTCAGCAGCAGAATCCCGACAACCATAAGCAGCGGATAAGGCACAGTAATTCTGATCAATTTTCCACCACATGAAAGCATCCGCTGATTATAACTCACTGTTACTGATGTTCGGTGTTCCTGATGCATAACCCGCTGCGGTATCGGAGTGCAACAAAATGCGATGGCCACGGGCTGTGACAAGCAGAACAAACTCCATGCTCAGCAGACAGGCAGTCCCTGTCACTTCTGTTCAGCGCTTACGATAATGCCGGAAAGGAATAGAATTAATTGTAAACTCATGATGTTAGAATCAAATCAAAGTGGCCGGCATAACATCTGGACTGGAGTATCGGGATCGAGATTACAGGGGAGCGGTCAGATGCCTGACGATAAGTCCATTCACGAGACAATCAGGGCAAGAAACCGCATCCGGTTGATCATGTCACTGGCTATTCTGTTTTGTTATTTCGGCTTCTCCTTCGGCTGGAGTTCACTGCATGACCTGTTTGGATCAGGTATCGATCAACAGGCCGTACCGGTCGGTATTTTTCTTTTTTTCGGACTTGTGGGGATGTTTCTGCTGTTCGAAATAGTCTATCTGATAATGCTTTACCGCATCCCGTCATTAAACTCCGAACTACAGACCGGGAGACAGGATGGTCACTAACAAGTCGATTGCTCTGTTCCTTTTCTTTGTTTTCGTAACGCTTTACATCAGCTATTGGGCATCCAAAAGAACCCGTACTCGTGCTGAGTTCTATTCTGCCGGCGGGAAGATCTCCGGTTTTCAAAATGGCATGGCAATTGCCGGGGATTTTATGTCGGCTGCCTCTTTCCTTGGTATCACCGGCCTGATGTACAGCTTTGGTTACGATGGTCTGATCTTCGCAGCCGGTGCCGTGGTCGGCTGGCCGCTGATGATGATCCTGTTTGCCGAACGGCTCCACAATCTGGGTACCTACAATTTTTCCGATGTCCTGGCTTTGCGTCTTGAAGAGACCAGGGCACGACTCTCGGCATCAACGAGTTCGATTGTCATCGTCATCCTCTATCTCATTGCCCAAATGGTTGGTGCGGGTAAACTCATTGAACTGCTGTTCGGGCTACCGTATGAGTACGCCCTGGCGATTGTCGCCGCCCTTTCGATTACCTATGTTTCAGTCGGTGGTATGCTCGCGACTACCTGGGTGCAGATCATCAAGGCCGGATTATTACTCCTCGCGGTAGCCATCATGGCATTTCTGGTCCTGTACCAATTCGACTTCGATTTTGCCCAACTGTTTACCGTGGCCGCGACCCGGCATGCCAAGGGGGATGCCATCCTTATGCCCGGAGGGCTCTTCAAGGATCAGGTACAGGTCGTGACTATCCTTGTCTCCATGGCCTTTGGTACGTTGGGGCTGCCGCATATTCTGATGCGCCTATTTACAGTGCCCGATACCCGTGAATCGCTGAAATCGGCCTTCTTCGCATCCGGAATCATCAGCCTTTTCTTTGTATTTCTGGTCATCATCGGGTTCGGCTCAATCGCACTGCTGCTTGCCCAGCCCGAACTGTTCACCGATAACGGCACTATTATCGGCGGCCCTAATATGGTGCCCATCCATCTTGCCGGGATAGTTGGCGGCGATTGGCTGATAGGATTTGTCTCGGCAGTGGCATTTGCGACTATTCTCGCCGTCGTCTCGGGACTGCTGGTCGCCGGCTCTGCGGCTGTTTCCCACGATATCTACGCGCGCATCGTCCACACAGGCACAAGTAACCGCGAGAAGGAATTGCGCATAACACGTATCACGACGATCTCACTGGGCATTATCTCCATATTATTGGGCAAGGCATTCCAGCACCACAACGTGGCGGCCATTGCCGCCCTGCCCATGGTAGTCGCAGCCAGTACCAATTTTCCGGTTCTCATCCTGGCTCTTTACTGGCGCAATCTGACCACCCGTGGGGCAATCATGGGAGCAGCGGCAGGGCTTGTTTCATCGGTGGTATTGATCGTAATCGGGCCGGGCGTCTGGCAGAAAATATTCGGTTTTCCGGAGGCACTCTTTCCCTACGATTACCCGGGACTGTTTACCGTTCCTGTTGCATTTGTCACCTGCTGGATCATCTCTACTACCGACCGATCAGCGCGCGCCGAACAGGATCGCTGCGGATATGCGGAACTGGTGGTAAAAGCGGAAAGTGATTGACTTCAATTCACCTGCCCCGCTTGGCTCCGGACCGACGTTACCCTGCTCCCGCATCATCTCGACAGCACGGCAACCACACAGGATTTTGTGTCGCCGCACATGTCGGCACCGAGCCGGGCCAGTCCATATTCGGCTAACCCGGTCAACGCATACGGGCTTATTTCGTTAAACAATAACCGGTAATAGCAACATTGCGCGACACTTCTTGCGACGCAGATGCATCCGGGAAATTAATTGTTTGTACCATGACTTTTTGAGGACAGCAGTATGACCATAAACATTAAATCAACCTTCTCTGCACTGATGTTGGTCAGTGCGCTGTCCGGCTGCGTGCACCATCACCATCACGACGATCCGGATGAAGCGATGAATAAAGAACACCATGACGCGAAAATTGTGGTCGTACACAAAGCACCGGCAAAGGCGCGCAATTGCAGAAAGCACCGTAGGCACTGGCACTGCAAACGATAGAATCTAAACCGCCAGCCAAGCAGGAGAAATAATCGGGCATATGGTCGGGCGAGAACCCTTACACGCCGGATGCAACGTTGCTGCAACTGCGGGCTTTAATGGACACCACGGCACTGTCGCAGGCAGTGCTGGTCGGTCACTGGATCGTACTACCGGTGAGGCTTTCGAACATCCTTTGCGCAATAATCGCATTTCCGTTCGGGCCTATATGCATCCAGTCGATATAGATAGGTTCTTCTTCATCGTCGAATATATCGCCGATGAAAAAGATATTCTCATCCTCCCTGCCGGACAGTCTTGCTTTCGCCGCTTCGTAGACGGCTTTCTGGCTCTTGACCAGAACCGGTGATGCATTGCCGAGAATAGTGCGTTCGAAATCGTTCATGGTTCGGTTCAGGCTGAACAGATTGGGCTGCCAGAAAAATAATGCCCGGAAACCGTATTCCTTCGACAATGCCCTGATCTGTTTGATGTGAGCCTCGTACATGTCAATAACCAATACGCTGTTGGGAACGATCTTCTTTTCGACCAGCAAGTCCCAGTTTCTTCGACCGTCTTGCTCAAAGAACAGCCGGTAATAGTTCGATTTCGTGAACAGAGAAAAGAGATCTGCCAGCGTGCCGCTGTCAATTTTTCTTTCTTCCCTGAGTTTCTGCGGATCACGAGGAATGGACGGTGAATAGGCCCCGGCATATCCGTCATTTATGCCGTCGTAGAATATGACCGTATCCGGTATGTCACCGAGCGCCAGTCTGTGCAGCAGATAATTCAGTTCCTGTGTCGAGACATAACCGGTCTCACCAAAATTATGGACATCGTACCCGGGTCCGAGCAGAGCCTGCAGTTCGGATGGAATCGTATACCTGTCCGGCGAACCGGTTCCCCAGAGCGTTGACCCGCCAAACATGAATATCTTTTTGGCGTCCGGGGAAATATTATTTTTGACCGTGAGCCGAATCCCTTCAGGGCTCGTATTCGTAAATTCCCCGCTAAAAGCACCTCGTCTCCAGTGATAATATGGCTGGAAACCGGCTCCTCTTTTTGCCTTTCTTTGTTCGCGCCAGAACTTGTCCCGGTCGGCAAATTCATCGTATACGGGAGACTGGACGTATGAAACCGCTTTGTTTTGAACGCTTTTAGCGGGGTCCTCGGCGAATAACTCACGAAGCTGGCCGATGCCGCCCAGGATATAGTGCCCGATGACCAAAAGAAGCAGGGTAATACCAATGAATTGCCACAGATATCTGAGCAGGGAAAAAAACCATTGAATTAGAATAATCAATCGCATCGTGTCAATGCATATGGCGAATAAACAAGTAACGCCTTCCAGTGTATTTAAAAGCGCAGATTTTGCCACAGTCTTTCGACAAACGGAGTCGGCAATCTGTTCCTGGCAGGGTTCCGATGGCGTTATTGCAGAATACGGCTCGATTACGATAGCCGATCCTCTCGCCCTCGCCGCGCGCATTGGCAGCGTTCCGGCAGATCAGGTGGTTGATGGTTATCACGGCCGAAAAAACACCGTAACAAAATCCCGCCCTTAGGTGAGTACCCGGGACAGCGGTACGCCGATCAGATGCCAAAATATTTCAATTGACGGCGCATCTTCAGGTTGCGCCAGAAGTTTGCCGGCTTCCTGTCCCGCCAGTCATTGGCAAGCATATCCAATATCGCATTTAACACGCGTGGCGCGGAGGCTCCGTCCAGGTAAGGAGTAATGCCGGGGCCGTAGTCATCGATCGCTTTCTGCAGGCTTGCTGCAGGATGCAGCGCCTGGTTCATGGCGCTCTCCAGCGCTTGGGGATCATCGATATCGATCATGCACGGATGCGGATCCCGGTTGTTAAACGTGACCACGGGTTTTTTACAGAGCAGAAACTCCTGCAATATCGATGAATTATCACTGACGATAATATCGGCGCGGTGCAGCAGTTCGACGACCCGGTCTGTTTCGAAAAACTGCAGGTTGTCACCTTGCAGTGCCCGGTATCCGGCGGTCGTGTCCGACGCCATTTTCGGGTGTAAGGTAACCAGCCACTGGTACGTGCCGGTTGCAGCAAGGCGACGAATTTCCGGCAACAGCGCTTCTGCACTGGAAAGCCTGGGTGTAAATGTCGATGCATACAGTACCTGTGGCCGCTGATAATCGACGTGAGGCGGTGTGAAGTTCAGGATCGTATCCAGTTTCAGCCAACCGGTTTCCCTGACCTCGAAATAGCGGCGCTGCCCGGCAAGATTTTGCAGCGTTGTGGTGCGAGCCGGGCCTTCCGTGCAGTACAGATCAAACAGTCCGCGTTCCGGATATTCATTACCGCGCTTGTCTTCGTTCAGCCCGTGAAATACCTGTACTTTAAGCCCCGGAATAAAAGCCGGAACCCGGTCGCCGGGCGCCACGACGACATGCGGCCGGTAATCGATCGCGGCCCTGGTATCGGTGGCCGCGATCTCGCCGGACTTCAGTGAGTCGGCCGATGCATTCTCGACAATCAGCCAGCGAACCTGGTGATTTGCCGCCCGCGCACAATCCTGCAAAGGCCTCAGGATATCGAACGCATACCCCTGTTCGACATAGAAAAGTATCCGGATCGGGTCTGACATCTGAGCGATGGTAGCAAATCTGCAATTAAAGGCATGCTGTACGGATTCGTTTCTCTAACATAATGCCAGGCAGCAGAACGGCCGCCGATTCGACAAAACCGGATCGCTTTTGCCGCAGCAGTAGAAGCGGTCGTAATATTAGTGAGCAGCCGAAGCTTGCCCGGCTGCCATCCCCTGCGAGACGATCGAATCGAGCGCCAGGAAGAATGCCTCGATAATCGGCCCGCTATACTGCTCCGCCGGCACACCCCCGTATATGACGGTGGTACCGTCCTGCATCATGGTTCTGCGGTAGGGCCTGGACCAGTCAGTGTATTCAACGGTCCGATAAACATCATAGTCATCGAAAAATTCAAAGTTCGCCATATCATGATAGAACATCGTATCGGTGTTCTCGAAGAAGAACTCGAGCGGCACATTCAGGATGTAATCGTAACCTTCCCCGATGCCGTCCCAGAACGACTGGTTTGTTGACAGGTAGTTACCGTCCGGGTTGTTGTGCGGGTCGGCGAAGTGATCCTGTGACTGTACGACCTCGGTGCGACTGAAGTCGTATTCCTCTATAACCTTGCGCGCCTCGGCCATCGACCGGTCGACATAACGGGGTGACAATTTTATCCAGCCTTCATGGGGAACGTTGTCCCACGGCATACCGTGTACCGACATGACGAGTTTAACCGACGAACCGGCCGGGATCTCATCAAGATTGGCACGAATAATCGACGGATGGGTTTGGTACATCACATCAAAATGCGACAGTTCGGGCGAGATGATCATCTTGATCTCCTTGTGCCCGTTCTCTTCCTGCCATTCGTGCAGGTAGTGCATCGCATGCTTGATGCTACCGTTGAATTCCTCGTGGTGAGAATAGATCGGCCGTGGTGCGGCCAGAATCAGCGTGTCGATTCCCTGGTCGAGCAAATCAAACAGCGCTTTACGCGCCATGGTGGGATTATCGGCCGTAACCCATGCCCAGGGAATGTCACCGTATTTGCGCTCGAGCTTCTCCATCGCACTGTGAACAAGGTGACGATTGCCCGCCTCATGCGGCACACGACCGTCGTGAAAACCCTTACCCGGCGCGTAATAGTAATTCCTCGCCTTGACCGCGAGCTTCTGTGCCGACGACATCGCACCGGACTTGCGGCCCCCGTAGAGAAACGCACCATGGCTCAGGTGTGTATTACCCGGCGGCATCCACTTGATCTCACCCGCATGATACTTATCGATATAAGCTACGCCGTCGATGTCAACACTATTGCCGTTCGAGTCGACGAGGTCGGTCGGTATGAACTCCTCAAATTCATAGAATTTATCCCGATCCAGCAGAACAACACCCTTATCAGCCTGCACAAGATCACGAACCGGCCACGGAATGTACTGCAGTGATTTACCGGCTAACGTGTAGAAATCTTCTTCACGATAATTCTCCGGCATAACGAGATGAGATATGAAAATACCGATTTTACCTTCAGGTTTCGTATCCTGATTGATGTAGTACTCGTAGTAATCTGGTTTGGCCAGTTGCGGCGGCTGGTTTTGTGAAACCGTATAGCCTGCCAGAACGCCAATAACGACCACCAGACCAACTACAATCTTAAGAAACATTTTCATACTTATCGTCTCGGCTTGATATTATTTATGTTGATAAACAGCAAAGGTCACGCGCTGTTTTTAGTTCACTCTTTCAGAACCTTCGCGCTGTGACAAAATCGCATCCCAGGAATCAAACATTGCCTGTCCGATATAGGGCGAATAACGCGGCCCGACCGGAACCCCCAGGTAATCAATCTGTGTACCGTCAATTTCATAATGCTTCGTGTAAGGCTGATCCCACATTGACGGCGGATACTGAACCTGGCTGTAGACCGAATAGCCGGGGAAATTCTCATAATTCACCATGGCATGATAAAACAGCGTATCGGTATTCTCATTATAGAACTCGATCGGCAGGTTCAGAACATGATCATAGCCGTCTTTTACCCCATCCATATAGGCGGCATTCGTCGCCAGAGACAGATGGTTCGGATCCCAGTAGTGATCTGCAAAGTGATCCTGGCTGACAACCACTTCAAAGCGGCTGAAATCGTATTGTGACAACAGTTGTTTCGATTCCTCAACCAGCACATCGCGATAGGCCGGCGAGATCTCCAGCCAAGGTTCATTCGGAAACTCTCGCCACGGCATACCGTGCACGGACCAGACCATCTTGACGCTGACACCCTGCGGTAACGTGTCGAGCTTGTCCTTGAGCATCAACAGGTAACCGTCACGAATCGGTTTAAAGTGTCCGAGCGGCGGCGCGATGATGACCTTGATATCACGGCCATTCAATTTCTCCCACTCCTCGACAGACCCAATGCTGTGCCTGAAGCCGTTATTGAAATCCTCGTAACCCGAATAAACGACCATTGGCGATGCCAGTACGAATGTCTCGATACCGGTGTCGAGCATGTCAAAAATCTTCTTACGCCACAGCCAGGGTTTCATCGTATCGGCCTGCTGAAAAATCACGTCCGGATATCTTTCTCCCAGCCGCGCAAGCGCATAATTATTGACAACCTGTTGCTGGTACCTGGCGGGAATTTTTCTGCCTTCGATACCGCGACCGTGGTACCACAGGCGGGCATAACTAATCGTCTTGCCGGCGGTTGTCGGAATACCGTCCTGTCGACCCGTGTAGACGAAGTATCCGGTGTCCAGGTGGATTGATTCCTGCGGCGCAATCCATTCGACCAGTCCCTGACGATATAGTTCTATGTAAGGTGTCGAGTAAATATCGTGTTCGGCACCAAACCGGTCAACAAGTTTATTCGGGGTGAACTCCTCGGTCGAATAATCGCGGTCGGGATCCATTAACGCAATGCCTCGATCAGCGAGCGCCGCGATCCGGAATGGCCACGGAATCCGCACGTGGGCGATATGATCGAAAATGTTATTCCACCAGGTCGGGTCAAAATCTTCAGTTTGCGACAGGCCGATCATGAACACCCCGGTCCTGCCCTGTGGAACCGAGTCTTGTGTTTTATACATCGCATAGATATCCGGTCCATGCTCACGATTCTTATATTTGAAAGTGCCGTAGCCACCAGCAACCACTGCGACTATCAACACCAGAACGGTGATCAGGAATTTCTTCATTAATCTATCTCCTCTCGATTACCGGGTTCTTTTTGCATTTTTGTGACCAGTCGGTCAATTATTCTAAGCCACTTTGACTCATCCCGCCAGTCCGCCATAAAGTGAAACGTGGCTTAGCGAATACCCCCACCATTGCGGTTCTTTGCTAAAGTACTGCGATGACTTTCTCACTCCAGCGCCGCCGTCTGTTGCTGGCTGCCCCGGCCATTGCCGCAACCCCTTATATAAGCGCTTGCGGGTCTGGTGACGAACTGCCCTTACCGGCGGGCGTGCCGATCAGCCCGTTCGATTCTGCATCAACCGCCGAGCAAGTCACCGCCGGCATCGATCTGACCGGCAGGACCGCGCTCGTAACCGGCTGCAACTCCGGGATCGGCTACGAGACAATGCGGGTACTGGCATTGCGCGGAGCCCACGTATTTGGCTCGGGTCGCACCCTCAGCAAGGCCACGGACGCCTGCAACAGTGTCAACGGGCACACAACACCGGTTGTTATCGAACTAACCGATCTCAACTCAGTCGTTGCTGCTGCCAGTTTTATTAGGGCACAAACATCCTCACTCGATATGCTGATCTGCAATGCCGGCATCATGGAGTTGCAAACGCTCGAACAGGTCAATGGCATTGAGAAACAATTTTTCGTCAACCATCTTGGCCACTTCGTGCTGATCAACCACTTGCTTACACACATCAGCAACGCACCCCAGGGCCGTATCATCAACGTCAGCAGCGGCTCTGCAATTCGTCAGGCTCCCGAACAGGGTATCGAGTTTGATAACCTGTCAGGTGAGCGCGATTATGAACCGGGTAAAGCCTACGGCCAGTCAAAGCTTGCCAATGTATTATGTACCCTTGAACTGGCCCGGCGACTGCGTACCACCAATACCACCGCCAATGCACTGCGACCCGGTGTTATCCCGACAAATCTTGGTCGCCACATGCCAACATGGAAAGTCTGGGTACTCGAGAATCTTGGCAAACCGTTTACGAAAACGATCCCGCAAGGCGCCGCAACAACCTGCTACGTTGCAACCCACCCGTCCCTGGTCAAAACCAGCGGCTACTTCTTTAACCATTGCAACCCGCATCGCCCGGGCGGACATACTGAAGATATGCAGATGGCCGCCAAACTCTGGAAGATTTCAGCACAACTGACGGCAGGCCACCGGGTCTCGACTATTAAAATCTGATCTGCTGGTCGTCCATAACAACAGCAAGCAGAAGATCGTCGTATGTCTATTTCGCTGCTCATCGCCGAGGCACTGCACACCCGCAAAGAGTTTGATATCAGTCTCTGGCGTCAGTTACGACAAGCTGTCAGCCTGCGTTACGGCCCTTCCAGGCTCGACCCATGGGAGTATTTTTTCTTCCGGGTTTTTCTCGATTGTTACTCTGCGAAAGAAAAGAAGCGCTTTGTCGGCTGGCGCCGCGAGATGCAACTGGACCGATTGGCAAACGCACAGGATGCTCGCGACCCGGCCAATAACAAACTGCTCTGCCATACCCTGCTGGCCGCGAACGACTTGCCACAGGCAAAAATTGTCGGCATCTACTGTAAGGCTGATCCGCAAATACGCGGCCCGGCAATACTGAACGATGCCGACAGTCTCGCCCTGTTCCTGCGTAATACCGATGGTTACCCCCTGTTCGTCAAACCCGTACACGGCGCACATGGAGAACAGACCTTTGCTTTGCACGATCTGATCAAAGACGAACTGATACTGGGCTCGGGGGAACGGCTTGGAATAACCGACTTCATTGTCCGACTTGCCCCGGCAAGAAAAACCGGCGTCCTGTTCCAGGAATTACTTCACAGTGCCCCTGATCTGGAGACTGTTTGTGGTCCCCGTCTGACCAGCGTACGAATTATTGTCATCATGACAGCAAAAGGCCCGGAAATTCTCAGTGCGGTATGGCGAGTGCCAACCGGCACCAACATCACCGATAACTTCAACTGCGGACGTGACGGCAACATTATTGCCGGCATCGAACTCGGCAGCGGACACCTGCAACGTATCGTGCGCGGTGTAGGCTGGAAAATACTTCCACTCGACCATCATCCGGATACCGGCAACACCTTCACCGACCTGCGCTTGCCGGATTGGCCGGCGACCCGTTTGCTGTGCCTTGCGGCCGCCGGATTATTGCCAAACCTTAGCTTGCAGCATTGGGATATCGCACTGACCGACCGCGGCCCGGTCATCCTGGAAATCAATGTAGAGGGCGGTATGCGCACCCATCAAATTGTGCAGCAACGCGGTATCTACGACGCGCGTTTGCAACGTGCGCTTGAACCCGGAAACTGATGAATCCCGCCCCACCCGGCCCTGGTTAAACCGGGAATTTTGTCTTGGAACGGCTTGACCCTTAGTATGTTGTGGCTGTCGATGCCATCTCACTTGATGAAGGAATACCAATGAAAGTTGCAGTAACCGCAGCCTCCGGAGGCCTTGGGCAGGCCATACTCAAATACCTGTGCGCAGAAATCGGTGCCGCCAACACGATTGCCGTTGCTCGCTCCCCGGACCGGGTCAGCAGAACGGATATCGAGGTACGACGTGGCGACTACCAATCGGTCACCGAGTTAACCGCAGCATTCACCGCCATAGACACGGTTGTAATGATTTCTGCGCCGGTAGGTGACTGGGATCGAATCTCCATGCACCGTAACGTAATTGAAGCGGCCAAACAGGCCGGGGTAGGGAAAATCCTCTTCACCAGCATAGTCGGTAACGGTTTGGAAGAAGACACCTGGTTCTGGAAAACCCAGCAAATCAATCGACAGGCGGAAATTGACCTGCGTGAATCCGGGCTGGAATGGGTTGTGGCCAGGAACGGGTTGTATATCGAAAAAGACCTGGCTCATATCGTAGAGGCAAAAAGTATCGGGGTATATCACAACATCGTCGGAGACGGAAAATGTGGCTACATTTCGGTGGATGAACTGGCCTATGCCACTGCGAAGCTGGCGATCGATAACCATTCAAATGGGCAGGTATTCAACCTGGTGGGCGAAATCCTGACCCAGGCCCGGCTGGTGGAACTGGCTAACCAGGTCTTTGCAATGGATGTGCGTTACGAGGTGATCAGCGACGAGGAAAATATCGCGGAACTGATGAAGGATCCAAAAATTGCCGCACGTGGCGAAAAAGTTGCCCGGATGCTAACCGGCTGTTTCCAGGCGGTGCGCATCGGGGCCTTTGACGTTGAATCAGATTTCCAGCGCGCTGCCGGGCGGGCGGTTAAATCAACCCTGGAGATGATCCGCGAGCAGCAGCAAATTATGGCCGGGTAACCACCCGCAACAGGGGTTTGCAGCCGCGTCCTATGTCAATCACTGTAACTGCCTTACGCGCTTAAAGGGCTGCATAGCGCTCCATATCAACAGGCCTGCCAGCAGAATACTCAAGCAGTTCACCAATGCGACGGATGCGCCGACTGCCATCTCATCATGTAGCACATATTCCGTGATGAATCCCACCAGGGTGGGGCCTGCTGTGGTTGAGAGTATATTCAGGGCCAGCATCCAGAGCGCAGAAAGCTGCGCACGCATCTGGTTGGGCACAAATAATTGCAGGGTTGCCGGGGCAGCCGCGATCGGCATGCTGGCAAAAAACACAAACGGACACAACAGCACGATAGTGACCGAACTGTTGGTCAGCATGGTAGAAAAGAACACCAACGGTAGCAGCATTGCTGCCGAGAGTAATCCCACCCGAAATGTCGCATCGGTATATCCACGGTGGTGCAGCTTATCGATCAACCAACCGCCAAAACAAACTCCTGCGGGCGAAAAAATCACCAGTATCAACCCCAGGGTAAAGCCGCTATCTGCCCGGGTGTAATCGTGTACCCGACTCATGTACGCGGGGACCCAGGTAATAAAAGTAGTCAACGGCACCGCCATTAATGCAAAACCGGCAAACAGCGATGCAAACAAGCGCCCATTGGTTTTTACATAGCCAGCCACCTGTCGCAACGGAATTCCGTCATCGTGACCTTCGAGCTTGCCGCGACGTGCCGGTTCCTTGACGGTCAGCATCAGCAGAGCAATCAGCACACCGGGTAACCCAACCACCATAAAAGCCATTTGCCAGGGCTTCATCAGCCCTATCACCGGAAAGTCGACGGAACCCATGGCGGAAAGTATCTTGATCACGATACCGCCGGCCAGAAAAGCAATACCCGCGCCAAACAGTGCACCCGCCTGATATACCCCCAGCGCACGACCCAGTTTTTCCCGCGGGAAAAGATCTGCAATCATGGAATAGGCCGATGGTGACAAAGCTGCTTCACCAACACCCACACCAACACGCATCAGGAAGAGGGTAAAAAAACTTTTTGCCAGACCACAGGCAGCGGTCATCAGGCTCCACAGGAAGATACCCGCGGTAATAATATTCCGGCGACTATGACGGTCGGCCAACCAACCGATTGGAATCCCGACCAGGGCATAGAAAATCGCAAATGCCAGCCCCTGCAGCAGCCCGATACCAAAATCTGTGATCGCCAGATCCTGCTTAATGGGTTCCACCAGCAACGCAATAATGATTCGATCCATGAAGGAAAAATTAAATGCAATGACGAGAATGGACAGCGCGTACCAGGCGCGACCGGCACCGGGCCATGCAGGCGGATTGCCGGGCGCGCCTGCAGGTGACGACCGACCGATGTTGCTCAAGCCACGGCCTCCGGGGCAGCACCCCGGCAAACAAGCAAATCTTTGCTTGGCATCCCCATACTCGCAATGATCCCCCCTTGGCCCAAACGGCCACGCTGGCAAGCATACCTACTTTCATTGGCTTCACACAGTAATCCTTCAAAACCCTGATGCTGCCTGAGATCGAATGTGCCGGTCACAGCCGCGTATTGCAGCGCATATTGATCCTGAAACCCGCGCTTGCATTGGGCGAACCGCGCATGGAGACGGTCAGGGATCAGGCACCCAACCGGCACCAACCATCCGCCGCCTGGCGGCCGGCTTTATGCGCCGCATTACCCCGCGTAATATTAGTAAATCAAGGTATAAATCAGGATCAGTCCCCACTACACGGAGAAAGTCGATGAGTCTCAGGAATCACACAATTGCTACTTTCTTTTTCGCCGGTGTATTACTGGCGATGACATGCAACCTATCAGCCGCACCGAAAGTCTCGGCGATCGATGAACTGCCCAGCCGCAGCGGTGACTGGTCTGCCGCAGAAGTGGCGCGGGGGCGCGAGCAACTGATCCGGGCATTTGATGCCGGTTGGATCCGCTTCATCACCGCGCGCAAAGACCAGGCTATTCTGGCCAAGGAACCACCCAATCAGCCTGGTGCAGCAAAACACTATGTCGTGCGCATGGCCGATTGCCTGCCACAACCCGAAATTGCCCATTGGCCCGAACAACCCGTCGGCATGTTCAAAGACATTCTTGATACCGGCATCATTCGCCAGCTGGTGCAGGCTGTCCCGGAAACTCCGGCCAACACGTCCTGGTATTTTTCAAATATCGGCCGCCAATACCAGGCGGGCGTCATTGCTGAAATTGAACAGCACTACGGGGTCAAGCTTAAAGTTGAAAGTGTCGTCGTGGCACCGGGGCGATTACCCATCACATCGATACTGAATGACGGCAAAATTGATTTTGTCACCCAACTGAATGCAACCGGCGGCAACAGCCAGGGCTTGCGACGACGCGTATCGCGGCGCTTTAGTTGTACCATGTCAGCCTCAAGCCAGTTCATTCATATTCCCGAAGACTCGCAACTCACCGGGGAGATCAACAGCCTGAACGACCTGATGGCACGACCCGACATCAGTATCTGCGCCGGACCGCTGACGACCCAGACCGCCCAGGCGTATATGCCTGAACACACCGTCAGAACAAAATATGTCAACGACCTGACCGGTTGCGACAAGGCCGTCAAGAAAGGCAAGCTCGACGTTATCATTAACCCCCTGCATGACCTGAAGGTAGCCGGAATCGATGGTTACAAATCCGTGCACACACTGCTGGTGGCCGGCACACCTTTATGGGTCGCCGCCGAGGGTATCGAGTGCCCGTCAGATAACAACCCAAAAACCGAGGACGAATGTTTTGAAATCGAGGCCCCCTGACAACCTGCGAAAGCAGACTGTGCCCGGTTAATAATGGGACGCTGGAAGCCACCACCGCCGAAGTCATCACCTTATATAACGCCCGCTGGTTTCGACGCGTTGCAGGCTGATTTAAAGTCCCTGTGGACACGCCGTGCTGATGTCGTCAAAGCGCTCTCGGCGGCGGCCGCAGAAGGCGATCGTTCCGAGAATGCGGAGTACATTTACCGGAAGAAGGAGCTTGGTGGCATTGATTCACGCATCCGTTACCTGCAAAAACGGCTTCCGGGTCTGAATATTGTGCGTAAAACTCCGCACAGCGACCGGGTTCACTTCGGTGCCTGGGTCACGATTGAACGTGACGACGGCTCACAGGTAGAGTACCGCATCGTCGGTGCGGATGAGGCGGACGCAGCCAACGGTCTGATCAGCATCGACTCCCCGCTGGCCCGTGCGATGTTAAAAAAATTACCCGGCGATGAATTAATGCTGAACATTAACGAACGTTGCGAGGAACTCATCATCAATCGTATTCGGTATGAGTAATTCAGTGGAAATCCCCATATTTCATTTGACCTGATGGGCATCAGATCCCGGCCTTTTGCCGACCCGGCACCACGGCTCATCACGCTATCCACCCCCGGACTGCCGGCGGCAAAGACCAGATCAACCCCCTAATATCGTTGCAACCCGCCGCCAAAGACCGGATTCCGGATTTGCCACCCCCCTGAAAGTCAAGCGTAGCAAGGGCATCCCAAACTTTACCAATACTCTAGCCCAGACAATCTTCTCTTGGTATTATCCGCGCCCGGAAAGCCGGTCGATTGTTGTGGCAGTAGATTTGTGACGATCTTTACTGCCCCGCGCCGGCAATGAGTGACTGGCCGGGCACTTAGGTCAAATGGCACTTTTGTGATCCTTTTAATATGAGTGCATACCCCGAATACGATAAGCTGACGCGTTAGCTACAGCAGATGATTTGTTGATTAAACCTTATTATGAAGAACGAACATGACGGACCTTAGCTTATACAGAAACATCGGCATCTTTGCCCACGTCGACGCCGGTAAGACGACAACGACAGAACGTATCCTGAAGCTTACGGGGAAAATTCATAAACTCGGTGAAGTTCACGATGGTGAAGCAACCACTGACTTCATGGAACAGGAGCAGGAACGCGGCATTACTATTCAGTCTGCAGCAACCAGCTGCGAGTGGAATGACCATCTTCTGAACATCATCGATACACCCGGACACGTTGATTTCACTATCGAGGTCTATCGGTCTCTCAAGGTACTGGATGGCGGTGTCGGTGTTTTTTGCGGTTCCGGCGGTGTCGAGCCACAGTCCGAAACAAACTGGCGTTATGCAAATGATTCCAAGGTCGCACGGGTTATTTTCATCAACAAGCTCGATCGCATGGGCGCCGACTTCTACCGCGTCGTCAACCAGGTTCGTGACGTACTCGGCGCAAACCCACTGGTCATGGTATTACCGATCGGTATCGAGGATGACTTCTGCGGTGTCATCGACCTGCTAACCCGTAAGGCCTGGATTTGGGACGACACGGGTGACCCGACACATTATGAAACCACTGACGTGCCGGCAGATATGCTAGACAAGGTCGAGGAGTTTCGCGAGCAAATGATCGAGACTGCACTTGAGCAGGATGACGTGTTACTTGAGGCCTACCTTGAGGGCAATGAACCCTCGATTGAAGACATCAAGCACTGCATCCGCAAAGGTACGATTGCACTCGACTTCTTCCCGACATTGTGTGGATCGGCATTCAAGAACAAGGGCATTCAGAATGTACTCAACGCCGTTGTCGATTACCTGCCAAACCCAACTGAGGTGGAGCCGCAGCCCGAGATTGACCTTGAAGGCAACGAAACCGGCAATCTGGCAATTGTTGATCCTGAGGGACCGCTACGTGCGCTCGCTTTTAAAATCATGGACGATCGCTACGGCGCACTGACATTCACACGTATTTATTCTGGCCGCCTGAACAAGGGTGACAGTGTGCTCAATACGTTTACCGGCAAGACCGAACGTATCGGGCGTATCGTTGAAATGCATGCCGATTCGCGTGAAGAACTCAACTCAGCCCAGGCTGGCGACATCGTCGCGCTACTTGGCATGAAACAAACCCGCACCGGCCACACATTGTCCGATGTAAAGAATCCGGCAACGCTTGAACCAATGGTTTTCCCGGATCCGGTTATTTCAATCGCTATTTCACCAACGGACAAGGCCGGCACCGAGAAAATGGGCATCGCACTGACCAAGATGGTTGCCGAAGACCCGTCATTCCGCATCATGACAGATGATGATTCCGGTGAGACCATCATGATGGGCATGGGCGAACTGCATCTCGATATCAAGGTCGACATCCTGCGGCGCACACATGGCGTCGAGGTCGAGGTCGGTAAACCACAGGTTGCCTACCGTGAAACGATCACCCGGACAATCACCGACAGCTATATCCATAAAAAGCAAACCGGTGGTTCCGGCCAGTTCGGCAAGATCGAATACCTGATCGAACCGGCCGAAACCGGCAGCGGTTACGTCTTTGATTGCACGGTTACGGGCGGCAACGTACCACGTGAATACTGGTCCTCTATCGAGAAGGCATTTGGCAACTGCATGGATGCAGGCACACTGGCCGGCTACCCGCTACTCGATATCAAGTTCACCCTGCAGGATGGCGCTTTCCATGCAGTGGATTCATCGGCAATGGCATTCGAACAAGCCACCAGGGCTGCCTATCGTCAATCGATACCAAAGGCTGCGCCACAACTGCTCGAACCAATCATGAAGATCGATGTATTCTCACCGGAGGCGAATGTCGGTGATGTTATCGGCGATCTGAATCGACGTCGCGGCATGATCAAATCGCAGGAAGTCGCACCGACAGGCGTTCGCGTCAAGGCCGATGCGCCGCTAAGCGACATGTTTGGCTATATCGGTGACTTGCGCACCATAACCTCTGGACGCGGCCAGTTTTCGATGGAATTCTCTCACTACGCACCCTGCCCAAAGAATGTTGCTGAAGAAGTCATTGCCGAGGCGAATGCCCGTAAAGCCGCAAAGTAGACCTGTACGCAGAGGGGATCAAACCCTTAATATCTGGCCTCACGATATGTAAGAGTGGGGCCCACCGGAACAATGCGCAGCAAAATTTTACTTTGTGCCATTGGCTGCCTGACAGCCTGCCATACCGATGGGTTGAGACCAATCGATGCAAATGTGAAGGAATTTCGTGGTTGTGACATATGCCCGGTCATGATCAACGTGCCTGCCGGTCGTTTCCTGATGGGTACTGCTGGCGAAGACCGGCTTATCGACCCACGCACCGGCAAGCCGGCAATAAACGATAGTCCACAACATGAAGTGCACATCGACACACCATTCGCGCTGGGCAAATACGAAGTAACGGTGGCCGAGTATGCCGAATTCGTTACCCGTACCGGTTACCAGCCCGAAAGCGGCTGCATGGAATTCAGCCCACCGGAATCATTCTCGATCAGTGAAACCGTCGACTGGAGTAACCCGGGATTTGAACAACCGGATGATGCGCCGGTGGGTTGTGTATCGTACTTCGACGCCCAGGCCTATACCGACTGGTTAAGCGATATAACCGGGCAAAACTACCGCCTGCCATCTGAAGCCGAGTGGGAATTTGCTGCCCGTGCCGGCTCGACCGGACCCTATCACTGGGGTACGGACAACACGCTTGCCTGCACTTACGCGAACGTACGCAGTCCCGGTGCGCATACGATAAGCAAGCGACAGGCCAAAGCTGACCTGGAAGGCTTTCCGTGTGATGACGGCATGCCTCTGTCATCGTCGGTCGGCAGCTTTCAGCCCAATAATCTGGGCCTGTATGACATGCAGGGCAATGCCTGGGAATGGGTCGCCGACTGCAATCACAAGGACTATCACGGCGCACCTGCAAACGGCAGTGCCTGGCTCGATGCCGTCGATACCCTGCGCGGCTGCCAGTTTGGCGTAATTCGTGGCGGCTCTTACCTCAATCTCATTGAACGTTCGAGCACAACAGTGCGCAACGGACGTCCGCAATCAGGTCGCGGGACTAACATGGGATTCCGGGTCGCCAGGGGCGCTGACGTATCCATCAACATAAAATCCCGTACGGCTGCTGATAACGCATTCACTGACACTCCCGGCGCGCAAGTATTCCGGGCCAACTGTGCGGCGTGTCATGTTGACCGCGGCACCTACCGCGGCATCTATGGCACGGATCAGGCCTCGGTCGAACGGGCCATTCGTGGTGGCGGCAATAACGTCATGAGCATGCCGGACTTTGCCGAGGTACTGAGTACCGATGAAATCACCCTGGTAGCACGATATGTTCGTGAACAGAATGGCTGGGACTAACAAACCAGGCATACAATCATTCAAAGCCCTGGTTCGTAAATACAAACCTCGGCCACGATGAACGCTAACGACGAAAACTACGTACTCGGTTACGGCGGCGGCGCGATGGATTGGATGAAAAGCCGCACCGTCGAGAAGCACGGCGCTTTTCTTTTGCCCTACCTCAAACCCGGGCAGAGCCTGCTCGACTGCGGTTGCGGACCCGGCAGCCTGACTGTCGGCTTTGCACAGATCCTCAGCCCCGGCCAGGTTATTGGCATCGACCGTGAAACCGAACAATTGGCCGCAGCAATTGACTATGCGAACCAGCACAACCTCAATAATCTCCACTTTAAAACCGGCAATGTCTACGATTTACCGTTCGACGATGCCTCTTTTGATATCGTATTTTGTTCTGCCGTACTCGGCAGCGTCAGCAAACCGAAGCAAGTAGTCCGCGAAATGGTCCGGGTCCTGAAACAGGATGGTGTTATCGCGCTGAAGGAATTTGATCATGGCGGCGATATCGTCTATCCGCAGACCCCAATACTGACCCACAGCATCGAACTCTATCAACGGATAAGAATCGAACACGGCCATGAGCAACGTGCCGGACGGAGACTCAGGGAATGGCTGACTGAAAACAACTGTTCCATCGAACACACGCACGCCTCTTTATGACCAGCGCACGACCAACACCGGTTTATACGATTATGTCGATCGTAATAATCGCCTCGTAGATGAAATTCTGGCGACTCGCTACATTGAACTGGGCTGGGCTACCCGGGAAGACCTGGACGCCCATGCGCTAGAGTGGGAGCGCTTCGCCCGCGATCCAGCTTCACTGTACGCTTCAGCATGGATAGATGCTGTCGCACGGAAAAATATTCCAACCACAGAATAACTATGCCTTGGCAAAGGTATACTGACTCAAATCAGATCACCGGTTGAGCCCATTATTTTACTACTCAACCAATATTCCCAGGAGATATAGAGCATGCTCAAATCGATCATCATCGTAACCATCTCGGTGCTTAACCTTACTTCAGTTGAAGATGCCTATCATGATCACCTGGGTTACACCGCCGTCGATCAGGGCGAATTGAGCGCGGCTGTTACCAAGACCTGGAATACGGAGAACATGACCGGAAGTAAATATCTTGTCATGCAACCTTCAAGTAATGAAAAAGTTTACCTGCGATTTGTTGAGAACCCGACGACTGCAGATCACACCGCAATGACGACCCACGGCTGGAACTCAACCGAACTGCTCGTCAAAGACCCGGACACACTCGCCGAACAACTGGCCGATACGCCGTTTACCCTTATCGGCCCACCAAAAGACTTATGGCCGACGCCAAATGCTCCGCGTGCAATGCAAGTGCTGGGACCGGCCAACGAGGTGCTGTACCTGACCA
>PBZD01000125.1 GCA_002729875.1 Chromatiales bacterium
ACAAGCGATCAAAGAGATCGAGCCGCTGTTCACCAATGATGCCGTGGTGCTGGGCATTCTGATTATGATCTTGGCCTTTATCTTTCAGACGCAAAAGATGAAATTCTTTGAAAAAATTTATAAATACGTTCCGGCGTTGCTCTTGTGCTATTTTATTCCCTCAATATTTAATTCAATGGGAATCGTGTCGGGAGCGCAGTCAAAATTATATTTTGTGGTAACCCGTTATTTGTTGCCGACGGCACTGGTGCTTTTGACGTTGAGCATTGACTTGAGAAAAGTCGTGCAGTTGGGGCCCAAAGCGATCATCATGTTTCTCACCGGAACTGCGGGCATTGTGATTGGCGGACCATTTGCCGTTATCATATTTTCATATCTTTCACCGGATACGATCGGCGTGGAGGGGCCTGACGCGGTCTGGCGCGGCTTGGCCACGGTTGCTGGCTCCTGGATTGGCGGCGGCGCCAATCAAACGGCGATGAAGGAAATCTTCGAAGTGCCTGGCAGTCTATTTTCAGCAGTGCTGGCCGTGGATATTCTGGTGGCCAGCGTCTGGATGGGGATCATCTTATATGGCGCTGGCATCTCGGCAAGAGTTGACCGGTGGTTTCAAGCGGATAGCTCCTCGATCGAAGATTTAAAGGTTAAAGTGGAAACCTTTCAAAAGAAAGTGGCCCGGATTCCCAACCTCTCCGACCTGATGATCATTGTGGGCTTTGGTTTCGGCGCCACAGCGATCTCGCATATGGTTGCTGATATTGTTGCTCCTTTTCTGGGCAAGCATGCCGATATATTTGTGCCTTATTTCGGAGAATATGGTGAGTTTGTCAACTTGAAGCGATTGAGTCTGACCAATAAATTTTTCTGGCTGATCGTCTGCGCGACCACCTTTGGCCTGATGCTTTCTTTCACGAAGGCGCGCAACTTCGAGGGCGCTGGAGCCAGTAAAGTGGGGAGTGTGTTCATTTATGTTTTGGTCGCCACGATCGGGATGGAAATGGATGTGATGGCCGTCTTTCGCACTCCGGGAGTTTTCGCTGTTGGCGCTATTTGGATTTCTTTTCATGCGGTGTTATTGATTGCGGTGGGCAAACTAATCCGGGCGCCTTTTTTCTTTCTGGCCGTGGGCAGCCAGGCGAACATTGGCGGAGCGGCTTCAGCCCCGGTGGTTGCCTCGGCCTTTCATCCAGCGTTGGCTCCGGTAGGCGTTCTCTTAGCGGTGTTGGGTTATGCGCTTGGCACTTATTGCGCTTATCTTTGTGGCATCCTGATGCAGTGGGCAACGCCGGTGGCGACATTGGCGGGAGGATAAGTTTGCAGCTGTTGTCCGATGAGGATCAATGGCATAAAATAGCTCATGAAAATATCTACCTTGAAGGGAGTAACAATATGAAAAAAAGCAGAGATATCAGCAGGCGTAAATTTCTTAAGCAGGCAACGATTGGAGCAACTATGTTTTCAATTGTACCGAGAAATGTGCTGGGCGGCCAAGGTTATACGGCGCCGAGCGAGGAACTGACCAAGGGGATTATCGGCGTTGGTGGCATGGGGCTGGGTCATATCAATTATAAGGGATCCAGACTGTTGGCCGTTTGCGACGCCGATGCAAAACATCTTAAAACGGCGTTGGAGCGAGGGGGTGCGGGCGTTGACGGCTATCGGGATTTTCGAGAACTGATTTCTCGTCCCGATATCGACATCATCCATATTGCCACACCGCCGCATTGGCATGCGCTGATGTCCATCGCTGCCGCCGAAGCCGGGAAAGATGTCTTTTGCGAAAAGCCGATGACGCGCACGATTGGCGAGGGCAAGAAAGTTGTGGAGGCCATTCAGCGCAATGGCCGCATTTTCAGGCTCAACACCTGGTTTCGGTTCCGCGATAATTTTTATGGGATGAATACCACAGTGAAACCGATCAAGAAGGTGGTTGAAAACGGACTGCTGGGTTGGCCGCTGAAAGTCATTGTGGGCGATCCCACTGGTTTCAATTGGAAACTGGGAACGTGGAGCGGCAAAACAGATCTTATTCCGCAAGCGGTTCCCCCGGAACTCGATTATGATATGTGGCTTGGGCCTGCGCCGTTTAAGCCATATCATCCGCATCGCGTTCATGGCTCATTTCGCGGTTATTGGGATTACGACGGCGGCGGACTTGCCGATATGGGGCAGCATTACCTTGATCCGGTGCAATATATTATGGGCAAGGACGATACCAGTCCGGTCGAGATCGATATCGATGCACCACAACAGCATCCCGATGCCGTTGGTTCATGGCGCCGTATTTGGATGAGATATGCCGATGGTTGCGAGCTGATTCTGGACGGAGATAATTCAGAAGTGGGTTCACCCTATATTGAAGGCCCCAAGGGGAAAATCTTCAATGGTTTTCAATCGGATATTCCCGAGCTTGATAAAAAAATCGCCAGTTTGCCCGATCCGGCGCCACAGCTGATGGATTTCAGCGAGGCGGTGCGGACGCGCAAGAAATTCGCGCTCAATGAGGCGAACGGACATCGCTCGAGTACGGTCGTTAATCTTGGCACAATTGCTTTGCGTTTGCGAAGAAGGCTGAGATTCGATCCCGATAAGCAACAATTTATCGATGATGACGAAGCGAATCGTCTGATCAACCAGCCGATGCGCGCCCCTTGGCGCTTGTAGTCGGCGTTACCATATATGGCAATCTATATTCTGAAGGAGCAGATAATGAATTATAAATTATATAGCTTTTCAAAGGCTGTGTTGGTCATCGCTTTCGTATCATTTATTACCGCTGCATCGCCATTCAAGGCGATGGCGATGCAGGATGTTGACTTGACCACCCTCAACAAAATTCTCTCCCGCATGCCGGCGAAAAATGCCGAGGAGGAGCAAGAACTGAATGATAGTATTATCAAACTTGGCCCCGGAGCACTTTATGCCATTTGCGCTCGTTTGGTGCCGATGGGCGCTGGCGACGACGCAGGTGCGCGCTATGCCTTAAGTAGTATGACACATCATGTCAACCGCCCAGGGTTGGGGCCAGAGCGAAAAATGTTCGCGGAGGTAATGCTTAGAGGACTGTCTGCCGCGTCTAATAATGAAGTGAAAAGCTTTCTCATCAGGCGCTTGCAATTTGCCGGTAAGCAAGAAGTGGTGCAGCCGCTCGGAGCGTTGCTGGCAGATGAAGCGCTTTGTGAGCCTGCTACACGGGCATTGATTGCCATCGGATCCGGCGCCGCAGAGCGTTGTTTGATCGACGCCTTGGCTGGAAACTGTGAAAATAATCAGCTCACGCTAGTTTATGCGCTTGGTGAAATGAAAAGCAAAGCGGCCGCGTATGAAATTCGAAAATGTCTGGCGACGGATAATGATGAACTTCGCCTGGCGGTGGTCTATGCCCTGGCCAACATTGGGCCAGTGACGATAGAGGCCCTGCTTAGGGATTCGTGGCAGTCGTCTTCCAATTATGGCAAAGCAAAAACGCTCTCGTATTATGTGACACACATTAAGCGGATGGCGGAAATGGGGATGAGCCCTGAAGCCAGCGAGCTTTGCCGCAAAGTGCTGGCGGGAGCTGGTCCCGCTGATTCAAATTTTAGAATTGCAGTGCTGGCAATTCTGGTGGAAGAGCAAGGCATTTTGGCGCTTGCCGACTTGCTCAAGGCAGCGGGTAGCACGCAGAAAGATATGCGCATGGCTGCGTTGGAACTTGCTAACGGTATTCCGGGAACGAATACCACAATTGAGTTGTTCAATAAGTGGAAAGCGGCTTCCCCTGAACTGCAGGCTGAACTTCAGTATGTTTTACAAAAGCGCGACGAGCAGTTTATGATACCGGAGCTTGCCGAGGCGATGAAACTCTGGCCGGATGAAGCAGGATTTGTTCATTTATTTAATGGCAAAGATCTCACGGGCTGGAAAGGCTTGGTAGCTGATCCGGTGCAACGGGCAAAAATGAGCGCGGCGGAATTGGCGGCGGCTCAGGTCACAGCTGATGAGGTAATGAACGCGAGTTGGACTGTCGAGGATGGCATTCTCGTTTTTGATGGACATGGAAGTCATCTTTGCACAGTTAAGGATTACAAAGATTTTGAAATGCATGTTGATTGGAAGATCGAAGCAGGTGGAGATAGTGGAATATATCTGCGCGGCGCACCTCAGGTGCAGATTTGGGACACAGCGCAATGGCCCGAGGGATCGGGTGGGCTCTACAACAATCAGAATAATCCAGCGAAGCCCTCGAAGGTGGCGGATAAAGCGGTTGGCGAATGGAACACTTTTCGCATTCGGATGATTGGCGAGCGAGTGACCGTTTACCTGAACGATGTGCTGGTTGTTGATGATGTGCTCATGGAAAACTACTGGGAGCGCAATAAACCCATTTACCCAACTGGTCAGATTGAACTGCAAAGTCATGGCTCGAAGCTGCAATTTAAGCACATCAAAATCAAGGAACTTTCAGCGGCGGACACTGTGGATCCAGATGTCTTTGTGTTGGAGGCTGATTTCGAGTTGTTGTTCAATGGCGAGGATCTGACTGGTTGGGTGGGAGACAAAACCGGTTATATCGCCGAAGATGGCAAGATTGTTGTTCATCCTGAGTTGGGTGGCGGCAGTGGTAATTTGTACACAGAAAAAGAATACACCGATTTTAATTACCGCTTTGATTTCAAACTGACGGAAAATGCGAATAATGGCCTTGGCATCAGGGCTCCGCTTGAGGGTGACGCCGCTTATGTGGGCATTGAGCTGCAGATTCTGGATAACACCGGCGAGATGTATCAGGAGTTGAAAGAGTGGCAGTATCATGGTTCTGCTTATGGCATTGCCGCGGCGAAAAGGGGCTATTTAAAAACTGTCGGTTCTTGGAATACCGAGGAAGTGATCGTTAAAGGAAAACATATCCAAGTGATGATTAATGATGTAATGATTCTCGATGTCGATCTTGATGAAGCCACTAAGAATGGAACAATCGATGGTCGTGATCATCCTGGCCTTTCCCGAACAAAGGGACACATCGGTTTTCTTGGTCATGGCTCGCACGTCGAGTTTAAAAACATCAGGATTAAAGAACTGAAGTAAATCGTACGCATTTCAGGTTATGAGCAGCATGAGTATGAACAATTATGAAATTGTGATATATCTGCTTGTAATCTGGTTTGTTGCTTCAGGTGCGTATCGTTTGTGGCAGGCTGTTAAGAAGAATAAAGAAGTTGGCAGCCTGCCTCAACGTTTAAGGAAAGCGTGGCCCTCATTTTTAATCCCCTTAGCCGTATTCTGTATTGCTACTAGCATTTTATACGGCGCTAAGTTATTCTTTGGCGGCAGATTGTTAATTGCCATAATCACGCTGGCCTGCTCTTTAGTCATCGCCGCCATATTCGATATGCTATCAACGATTAAAATTCAATACCTTATGAAATATCCCCAATGGAAATTGTCATTGCACTTTGCTGCCATGTTGATGGGATTAAGTGCGATTATATTTGTGATAATGCTCAAAAGCATTCCAGGTAATAATAAGCATGCGATCAATCTTGACTTTCCTGTGCAGGGCGAATGGAGAGTGGCGACAGGTGGGCGCTTCGCTATCACAAATTACCATCATGATAATCCGCCTGTGCAAAATTATGCGATCGATATAGTTCGCACACAAGGCAGCAGTGAAGGCGAGAGCATCTACGCTCCATTAAATGGACTGGTGGTTAAGACGGTGAAAGATCGTTGGCCGGGAAGCACAGAGGCTGAAGGTAATATTATCATTATTAAAAGCGATGATGACGTTCTGGTGTGTATGGCGCATTTGCAGCAAGGGTCGGTTTTGGCTAAAGTGGGAGAGCGTGTCGAGCGTGGTGATCAACTTGCGAAATGCGGGGAAACGGGAAGTGCGGAAAGCACACATCTGCATATTCATGCAGAGCGAGACGGTAAGGCTATTCCAATGCTCTTTGGAAAAAGGAATAACTGGCTGATGAGAAACGACATATTCCACAATTAATCGCATGCCAGTGTGCTGAATGTGCGCTTTCCACTGACCTTCTTTATTTATCCTCTTCTTTCTCCTTTTTATTTGTCTTCAGGGCTCTTTCCTTTTCCAGGAAAGTTCTGCCTTTGATCATCCATTCCGGCGCAGGCTCACCTTTGAGGTGATGATTAAAAAATTGGTGAATGCGCCTGGTCCAATCTTTTTGGTTATCGATTTTCCCCAAGCCGTGGCCTTCGCCCGGATATGACAGGAAAATGATCGGTTTATTATTAAAGCGTAAAGCATTATACCACTCGACGCCTTGCAGATACATCACAGAGCCATCTGCTGTGCCATGCAGATAAAGCATCGGGGTGTTCATTTCCCGAACGCGGGTGATCGGCGATTGATCTTCATACAACGCCAGATCCTCATAAGGGCTGACGCCATAGCGGCCCTGGCCATAGATGTCATAACGATGGTTGTTCACGCCGCTGCCAATGAATAATTGGTTGAATTCACTAACGAGATTTATTGGGGCTGCGCCCGGTGCGATGGCGGCGAACATCTTCGAGCGAGTGGAGATGTAAGCCGCGCCGAAACCACTGTAGCTGTGGCCGTGAAGGCCAATGCGCTTGGGATCGACATAGCCCATTTCGATCACTTTGCGGGTTGCGGCTTCCACACACTCGACCATATCACTGCCGGGCGTCCGTGTGTTAAAGTGAACATCAGGTTGCATGACGAGATAGCCATTGCTGACAAAGCCCGAAAAGCATGGAGAAGAGGAGTAACGTGGCGACGCATAACGGTGGAGATTCTGTGAATTCTTTTCATAAAAATTCACCAGCATCGGCAGTTTTTGTCCATCCTCATAATTATCGGGAATGGCCAGTGTGCCTTGCAGGCGTACGCCATCCTTATTTGTGTAATCGAACAAAATTCGATGTCCCCAAAGATATTCGCTCTGCCAGGGATTGGCATCGGTGAGGCATTTGGGATTGGAGAAAAATGTATCGCTTACATAATAGTTGGGGTAGTCGGCAAAAGTTTGCATCGAGTAAAAGTATTTTTCAGCCTGTTTGGGCTTGCTCACTCTGCCAATGCTTTTGTCGAGATAAACC
>PBZD01000126.1 GCA_002729875.1 Chromatiales bacterium
CAAGTGCCACAAATGTATTGGCAACCGACAAAATCTTCCCGGGAAGAGTCATTTGCTCCGCACTTAACTGTCGCGGATAGCCGCTGCCGTCAAGATGCTCCTGCTTCTGTGCCAAAGTTTCCAGGACCGGCCCATCGAAGTCCAGTTTGCCGAGCAACTCCAAACCAGTACTGACATGAGCGTACAACAACTCTTCATCATCCTTTGTCAACAACCCGGTCTTGGTTAACAATTCACGTGAAATAGCTATTTTACCGACATTGGCCAACATCGCAGCCAGGTTCAGCATTTCAAGATCTTCGCTATTCAGCCCCATCTCACGACCAATCGCACCGGCAACCTCGGCCAGATGCTGTGAGTGGAATGCGGTATATGGATCATGCAGATCAACAATATTCACCAGCGTCGCCACAAGATTACGTAACAAATTAGTATGGCGTTGCTGGGCCCGCTGAAAATCGGTGATATCCCTGAAAACAAGCAGCATGGGATTCCGGTGATGACCGATACGTTCCACCGGAATAAAACTCGCATGATAGACACGATCATGTGCGCCAAAGCGTAAGGCTATAACCCGATGTACCCGCTCACTACTCTGTTGCGCCTGCTGAATACTGCTTTGTAACTCTCCTGCGGTAGCCGGGCCCAGCACTGCAGTGAGTTCATTGTCAACAATGTCGCTAATCTTCGACCCGACCGCATCTGCCGTCGCCTGGTTGGTAAAAATAACTTCCTGCGCCCGGCTGGTCAGCAGCGTCAATACATCGATATTATCGGCAGTCGCATGCAGCAGTTCAGTCTGGCGTTGGAGCCGGGTTGTCTTATCGAGTAATTCCTCCGCCTGATGCCGGGCGCGAACGCTACTGCCATGCCGCCAGGCAGCGATCACGACTGCGACGCACGTCAACAATAACAGCGACATCGATATCAGCAAAAACTGCCGCCGCTCGTTTGACTCACTTAAGGCCTGAACCGCATCCACCTGTTGTGCCAACACCCAGGTCTGCCGATTGATACGACGACTTGTCTGCAAGACCGAGTCACCGCGGTAATTATCCAATAGCGCAAAATCGTCAGGTGTTTTGACGGCCTGCGCTGCGGCCAACGTCGTCCGGTCCAGCGGCATACTGCGCCGCATCGGCCCGGCACCATCCTTTGTCGATGACAGATAAACAACCCGGTCCCCACGCATTTCCAGCAACAAGGCTTCATTGTCCTCGGCAAATCCCACACCACCTCTTACCAGCGGAAACAATTCCTGCTCAGCATTACGAATTCCGATGAGCAAACCAATCGGTGTTTCGCCATTTCCGGGGTGGCTACCCATAACGGCCATAACAGGAACCGCAAATAGAATAAGCGCCTGTTCCTGTCCGTCCGGAATCAAACCTGTTGCCTGTCGCGCCACACCACTTAATACCCGCTGCAATGGCGCGTTCATTTGCTTACCTATGGCGGACGACATGCCTGGTGTTGCCACAACCGGGCGCAAATCAACATCTAATAAGGCAAGACCTGAAATACTTGTTGTGGCTACATTGGCGGCAATGCGTGGCGTGTCAGCAGACCAATACCCATCACGGTCGGCCGAGGCCAAAATCAGGTTGCGCAAATAGGAAAATTCGGCAGGTCGCGATGTCCCGCTGGCTTGAGCTTGCAGCAATTGACCAAGGTACATTTGCAACGATGCATTGTCGGCCAGCACCTGAAGATCATCAAACGTTCCACTCAGAAAATCCTGAATGGCATCGACCTTGGCATCAGCGACCAGTCCGAGTCGTGCCTCCCATTGCTGCAGGTCACGCTCACGTTCTTTATCAATGTAGACACTGATGAAGAACATGCCGAGCAGAACAAGTCCAGCCAAAGCTAAAACCGGTATCACTACAGACAGGTAAATCGGGGTTTTGGGGCTATTGTTAACCATTATCACTGCGGTGCGTGCATCCACCATTGAAACTCACTGACAGAATAGACCGGAACATAATGCACAATACTTTGGTGCGACAAAACCTCTTCAACCTGATTATCGAGAATCAATATGTCATCATCCGCGCCAAATGCTAACACAGCATGTGCAATACGCAGATTCGTGTCCTGCAGAACAACAATTCGCAACTTATCGGCCGAATAGCCAAGCCAGCGAAGTGAAAGCAGTTTTGTGATTGCATAATCCTCACAGTCTCCCCCGTTGAAAAGAAACTCATGTGGGATTGCCCAATAATCCTCCAGGCCATAGTTGTCAAAATCAAGCACATAGTCCTTGTTGTTGGCATACCGATTAACCAGCCTGATTTGCTCGGACGGCGACAATTCTTTTATGTTATTGAGAAACTGGAGCCATTCGTGCATATAACAGGTATTGAACTCCCCGCCCTGGCAATCCCCGTCATGCAGATTATCCGCCAGATGTCGTTCAAGTACCCGCACCCATTGGGGGAAAACCCCGATATTCGCCCTTGCAGTTTGCTGATAACCAAACAGGTTGTCCGGGAATTCTTCTGCAATCAGCGCATTAGGCACAGCCAACAACAGGCTGAAGGTAAACAATCGCAGGGTTAGTCGGGAATATGTAAACACAAAACTGTGAACTGGTCGATAGTTACGGCTGGGAAATACTATGATAATTGGCTGACCAAAAAACGATGACTAATTTGAACGTTTATATAATGAAAAGCAACACAAATCTAATCGGAGCTGTATGTGCCGTGTCCATAGGGTGGCTGGGCTGTCTAAGCCCCGCCCCTGCTGTCGGGCAGGAGAATATCCAGCAACAATTTAACGCCGCTATCCAGGCTATCGAAGAAGACCGTTTACGTAGTGCACGCGGTACCCTGGAAAGCCTGCTTGCCGAGCACCCCAATCTACATCGTGTGCGCCTTGAGTTGGCTCGCGTCGACTACCTGTCCTATGACTACGATGAAGCCGAGCGTCTGGCACAACAGGTGCTCGATGACCCGAACACCCCGCCAAGCGTACAAACAACGGTACTGGCATTTCTTGCCCAGATCCGCGCCGACCAGCAACTGATGACGAAACAGCACTCAGTGACACCATCGTTCTATATCGGAACCCTGTTTGACACCAATGTTAACTTCGGACCGAGCAAGGACATCATCGACATTGGCGGCACTCCACTCACGATAACTCCAGATTCCCGGGAAAACGATGATTGGGCGATAGTTATCAACCCGACAATTGCGCATACATATAACCCGGGCAAAAGATTTGCTGCCGGGGAAAAGACCGGCATTTTCGTCTGGCAAAGCCAGGCCAATGCTTATTATCGACGATATTCTTCCGAAGATGAATTCAATTTCGGCGTTCTAACACTACGCACCGGCCCGGACTGGATCGTACCCGGGCACTGGCAGGCCGGCATCGGGCTGCAGGGCGATCAAATCTTGCTTGATGACCGAAGCCTCGCGTGGTTTACAACAATAAACCCCAACATAACCTGGCAACTCAGTCAGGACACAGCTCTGACACTCGATACATTCCTTACTCAAAGACATTACTGGCGCGATCAGGATTCGGGTCGTGATGGCTGGTATAAATCGGCAGCACTTTCTGTAGATCATTTCCTCTACGACAACAAAGTGACAATAAACGGCGGTATCGGTTATGCCGACTTCAACGCCGATGACAATCAATACAGTTATAAAGGACCCGAGGTTTTTGCCGGTGTTGGCGCAGAGGCATGGCAGGGCGGATCAGTTTACGCAAGCGCAAGGTATAAAAAATATGATTTCAAAGGCAACCAACCGGTCTTTGGAATTCCTCGCGATGATGACGAGTATCGGTTAACAGTCGGATTTCAGCATGATTTCAGTACCGGCATGCTGCGTAACTGGTCACTGCTCGGTAACTGGACTTATACCGATAATCAATCTGACGATGTACCAATTTTTGAATATGACCGACATGAGTTGAACCTCGGTCTGTCACGTTCTTTCTAGCGCATAAGTATCCAACATAACGACTAAATGCATATGCAAATAACACCAAATCAATGAAGAGGAATAAATTCTTTCATGAATTCTTGTATTAGTTACAAGAATATGGGGAAATTCCTAATTAACGCACTCATAAGAAATATAAAAATGAAAAATCTACTACTGATACTTTTTACCGCTATGGCTTGTTTGGCCAGCCCTGCACATGCCTCCGATATTGTGCAGTCCGAACGCGACTGTGCCGAGATCCTCGAACAATGGGCCACTGACCCTGACTCGGCACCCAAGAAACTGGTTGACGAGTGCATGGGAATGATGGCCGGCGTTACTTCAGCAGAAGATGAGTTAGCGAATATTGTGCCGTCTGCCGGCAGCCAACAGGCTGGTGACCCCTGCGTCGGATCCGGCTCAGCCGGCTCCGTGCATTGCTGGGGCCCCTGGAGCGCACTGTCTCCGGCAGCATCCGGTGTCACGCCACCTGCTGACCAGTTGCCGAGCGATGACTTCGAAGTCCGGCCTGAATTAGCAGCTCTTTATGATCCTGACCCAGCTGATGATCCTCCGACTCCGCCTGACCTGCTGCTTGGCTCATGTGCCCCCGGAACATCATGCGGGTTCGCAACAATAGTAGACGGTATCACCGGGCAAGGTCCCGCTGAAGACACCGAGATTGCTATCTTTGACCTGGCCAGTGACGGCTCGCAATTCAGCCTGGCACCTGGCGAAACCGGCGAGATTGCCTCGGTAGGCAATATGTCACCCACCTTTAGCAATCGTCCCGATGAGTTTGAAAATATGAGCCTCAACGGCATAGACGGCAATGAACGATCACGCCTGATTGCACGCGTAATCCGTGATACCGGCGGCGACATCATTACTGCAGCTGATGCGTGGGCGCACGGCAATACGGCAACCAGCACTGCTGACTCCGGCTTCTTCACATGGGGCAACTCAATTTCACAAACCGATGTCAATGCGCTGAACAGTTCGGCTGTCTCAGCACTCTTCACCGGGCCAATGTCGGCCGATAACGCTACGAATGCCACAGTAACATTAAACTTTGGTAGCAACCCGACATGGACAGGCGAATGGACTAATCCCGGTTATTCATTTACCGCCGCCGGTGTAGTAACCGGCGTTGATTTTATCTCTGATCCGACACAATTCTCCGCTAATATTGGTGCAAACAGTTTTGTACAAGGTGCACTACTAGGTGACATCGCTAACAAATCGATCGCCCATTTTATTGATGTCGATATCAGCGGTGTTGGTCGCATCAAGGATGTCGGCCTGTTGGTTGAATAATTTACTAAAATAACTTACTAATTATGTTCATAAGTAATTGAGAAAGTTTTTTCAGCATAGTAGTCTGTATAAATAATTAAGAATGCCCTTAGGGTACCCGGTGGCGCACATCTGGTACTTGCTAAAATAAGGGAAAAAAAATGTATAACCGCCTACGAATGGCTGCAATTATCTTTGCACTTTCGCTTACCGGCATTCAAACAACAACTGCTTACGCCGCATCAGTTACACTGGTTCCGTCGTCTGCTGCCGTCAACGTCAGTAATGCTTTCACGATCAACCTGAACATGGATACAGCAGATGTGGCTGCAGAAACACCTGCGGCACACCCTGGTTCATATGCAGGTTCTGTCATCATTGATTTTGACCCTGCACTGGTAACCTACTCCGGCTCCATGTCCGGAATCACGGCCGGCACAATAGGTAGCATGCAAACTATCTCATTCGATTTTTCCGGCGCGCCAGATGTCGGCACAGTTCGCGCGCTCGACTTTACAGCAGTCGGAACTGTCGGCAATACCATTAATTTTGGCCTGACTGATGCTGATGATTTCTTTGGCTCATTCACCAGCCAACTGCCGACAAACACACCGTTTACCCCCAGCTTTACCGGTGTGGATGTTCAGATTATTCCATTACCGGCTGCCGGCTGGCTGATGCTGTCGGGACTGGGCGCAATTGGCTTCAGAGTTCGCCGGCACCGTTACTCCTGATAATATAGCCGCTGCTATTTCCGCAGCACAAACTATATAACTATGCCGACTACCTGCATCAGCACCCCAACCTGCATCGGTTGGATTCTGTGCATGTTTGCATCGCTAACCGATGCACATAATCAACCCAATTTACCCGACATTTCATTCTCACCAAGCGCAATTCAAAGTGCCCAACTCAATGCACTGCGATCCGCGCACGAACATGGACTTGCTGCAACTGATTATGACCTGCAAATACTAGAGGAGATGGTAGCCGACCGGGAATCAACTGATACCGTCCAGTTTACTGATCGACTCAACGCGGCTTTCAGGCGCTACGCAAAAGATATCAGCCTCGGTCACCTGTCACCGCTAACCGATCCGGAATGGCATATTCCTCAACAGCCGTTGCTGATAGACCAACCCGACACGACCATTGATGACATAGAAAACCTGGCGCCGCCACATCCTGCCTATAAACGATTACATGCTGCAATGACCCGTTACCAGGCTTTACGCCAGGGTGGCGGCTGGAAAACCATTCCTGCAGGTCCAAAACTATCCCTCGGCATACTCCACCCGCAATCGGAGCTGGTGCGCAATCGGCTGCGAATGACAAACGATTTTGATGACACAACACCTGCCAATGCCTATCTGTTTGACTCAGCTCTTGACAAAGCCACGCGCGGATTTCAAACACGCCACGGCCTGCTCGTCAACGGCATCATTGATGCAGCAACGCGCAAGGCTATGAATGTATCTCTCGAGGATCGAATTCAACAACTGTCTATTGCAATGGAAAGATGGCGCTGGTTGCCGCGCGACCTTGGGGACCAATATGTCTGGGTTAACGCAGCTGAAGCAAGAATCGATATGATCATCGGCGGCAAGCCTGTCCTGTCAATGCGCACCATTGTCGGTCATTCGACACGACCCACACCAAGTCTGCAAAGCGAAATCAGGCGCATCATATTCAACCCGGCCTGGTCCGTACCCCAGTCAATTGCGACCGAAGACCTGCTGCCAAAATTGCGCAATGATCATAGCCACCTGAAACGCAATAATTTTCGCATCTACACCGGCAGCAGCAACAAAATCCGGGAAGTTAATCCGAACGATGTTGACTGGTCGGGCATAAGCCCAAACAACTTTCCCTACCGGTTTATCCAGCAACCAGGACCGGGTAACAGCCTTGGGCGGATCAAATTCATCTTCGACAACCCGTATAATATCTATGTCCATGATACGCCATCAAAAGCTTTATTCGCCCTGCGCACGAGAACCTTTAGTTCCGGCTGCGTACGCCTTGAGCAAGCCGATGAGTTTGCCAGCGCGCTATTGGCCGCGGATCAGAACTGGACTAATGCCGACACCCAACGATACCTCGATGACGGTCGCACTCAAGGCATTAGCCTGCAACGCAAGATACCTATTTATCTCGTCTATATCACCAGTTGGGTAACGGAAGACGGTCGGGCACACTTCCGGCGTGACCTGTACCACCGGGATGCAGCCGTGAGTGCCGCAAGTATTGCCAACCACCAATTACCGATCAATCATCAACATCAATTCTGATTGTGGGTTGGAATTTACCGGTCTTCACACGCCAGACCTGTACCACGAACATAACCGCCACAATGAAAATTCCTGCCAGTAACACAATACGGTTATAACCGGGCAGCGACTCAGCCTGCATGAACTCGAGAGACCACACTGCCAATGCGATCCACGCCCCCTGTGGGAACAGGGAACAAAATCCGGCGGCAATTGCCAACCCGCATGACACAATAATACCGACAGGTATGAACAGCAGAAAAACTGATCCACCATCGCCAGCTACCGCATTCTGACCAGCGGACATCGCAGGGAGCAAAACACTTAACACAAACACAATCAACGCCGGCATCGCCGGCTGGGGCTTAAAGTTTGCCATCAAAGTTTCACCCGCGGTCTGCGGAGCACGAAACACGGCAGCAGCATGGCTGACCGGATTCATTGATTCTTTATCATTCATTGCACAGCAGACGGCTTAGCCGGAGAAGATGCGACCCTGACTCAATTGTGCAACCGTCCTGACCTCATGGACAATTATACCGCCCTGTTCCTGCGCGGGCGACAGACGGCGGTATTACCGGAACAATCACTGTTTGCCAAATGGCTACTATTGGCAGAGACGATGACATCTGCATCCAGCTGAATAAAATAGCATACTGATATCTTAACCGAGGGAGAGATGCCGAAATGAGATTTCATATTATTCTGGAAGCAAATAACTCGCCCGCAAGAATAGCCGAACTGGCCACTCTGGCGGAGAGTTTCGACATGACCGGTATCTGGGTATCGAATATGCACGATGCCCGCGATCCTTTCATTACATTCACTGAAGCAGCACGGGTGACCAGGAAAATCCGGCTGGGTCCGGTCGCTGTATCTCCCTACGAGCTTCATCCACTGAAAATGGCAACTTCCTTGCTAACACTTAACGAGATAGCCGGTGGCCGCGCCCAGATCGGTGTCAGCGCAGGTGATGGCGGGACTGCAATGGCGATGGGATTTAAAGCCAGGCGCCGGGTGCGTGCAGTCCGGGAATGTGTCGATATTATCGAAGCAGCGGCAAACAGTGAACCGATCCGTTATGAGGGTGAGATATACAAGGCGCTTTACTACCACGCATCTTGGGTTACACAACCCGCACCACGGGTCTATGTCTGTGCCGGTGGCCCACAGATGCTCGCCTCGAGCGCTAAATATGCACAGGGAATCTTTCTTGGCGATCATCTGCCTGAACAGGTTGCAGCAGCGAGTGAAACGATCAAATCGGCACAGGCCGGAATCAACACCCCCAAGGATTTCAGGCTACTGAATTTCTGGGCCTGGCATGTTAAAGAAAGCCAGGATGACGCACGTGCCGAAGCCAGAATATGGCTTGCTGTGCGAGCCACCCCATGGCCGGGATTTTATCATCGTGACATCCTGCCCGATGAAGATATGCAGGTTGTCTGGGATAACCTGCCGGCAATCAACCAGGCTTTCTTTAACAAGAATCCGCATATCAAGAATATTCCGCAAGATATTCTCGACCGACTTGTCGACCAGTGTTCATCAACATCATCGAGTGACAACCTGGATCACGAAATTGAACGAATCCGCAGGTTTGCAGCGGCGGGCCTGACGGATATTGCGTTGAGAATTTATGAGAATCCTGAAAAATCGATACGCCTGATTGGTGAACGCATCATGCCGGCGCTGAACCCGCCCGGATGAGGCACAAAATAAGATCGGCAATTCACGCTGCGACGCAGCAAGAAGCATCTATAAATGGAAAGGAATGATACAAAACCATATTGACAATAAACCAACCCCGCTATAGGTTGTCTGGCTCCCGGCAGGTAGCCAATCAGATATCAAGGAAAGCAAAATGTCGATCGACAGCGAAACGCAAGGAATTATCGATAACTTGCTCAGTAACAATAAGGTTGTGCTGTTCATGAAAGGCACGCCTGATCAGCCTCAATGCGGATTCTCCGCTAAAACCATCGCAACCCTGGATTTGCTCACTAGCACTTTCATGGCGGTAAACGTACTCGAGTATCCGGAAATCCGTGAAGGTATTAAGGAGCATTCGAACTGGCCGACTATCCCGCAGCTTTATATTGACGGCGAACTGATCGGCGGTAACGACATCGTACAGGACATGCTCAAGAGCGGCGAACTGGCCACAGCTCTCGGTGTTGACATACCCACTACAACCCAACCTGAAATTACTATTTCACCTGACGGCATCGCCCTCATTAAAAGTGCCCTGGACGCAGAAAAGACTGGAAATCTGCAATTACAAATCAGTGCAACCTGGACTCACCAGATGTCTCTTGATGACAATCCGGAGAATGATATTTGTGTTGATATCGATGGCCTCAAACTGTATATGGATCCCTGGACTGCTGGACGTGCAGACGGACTGCAAATGACCCTTGAAAAGGGCATGACCGGTTCACGTTTTATTTTCGATAATCCGAATGCACCGCCGCCAGTCAATCAAATGACTGTTCAGACGCTAAAAACTCGACTCGACAGTGGTGACGATATCGTCCTGATTGATGTACGCGAAAACAGCGAACAGGAAAATACCACCATTACTGGTGCCAGACCCTGGAATAGTGACACCCGCACTTTCATCGAGTCACTACCTAAAGACACTGAAATCATCATTCACTGTCATCTGGGAGATAACAGCCAGACACTGGCTGATACCTTACGCCAGCATGGATACACAAACCTGCATAACCTGGCAGGTGGCATCAAGGCCTGGACCGAAGCGACCGACAACTCCTGATCTGCTGGCAATCACTCGCGCAGAGACCGGCGAGTCACTTAATTCGGTGCAGGTGGATAGAACCAGTCGGGTCCGGCACATGGCACATCCAGCCGGATATCAGCGGTAACTTCGGCAGCAGGGAATTCCTGCACGACACTCAATCCTGCACGGTCATCCCGAACCGTTGGCGTGCAATGTACCCCATCAGCATCCAGATCAAGCCATGCATAAACAAGCAGGCCTTCACCTTGCTCAACCGGGTAGGCAAACGAATGACTGTACTGCCCTACTGATGTCTCGAAGCTTTCGATGAATTCAACCGGATGACGTAGCGGACCCTCAAGCGCCCAGGCGTGGTAAAGGTTGACCGTAACCTTTGCACCGTCACTCTGCACACCATCCGGCACACTGATCTTGCCGCTGAGACTGACCGGCGTAGTCGGCGTTGCACCCTCCGTACAAGCCAATAACATGGCAACAAGACCCACCATGACCACAACCTTAAACAGGCCGGACACAGCGCATATTGCAACGGGTAATAAGGTGTCTAATCTTCGATTCATTTTTTCACTACTCATAATCCGGTTCAAAGCTCAAATTTCGGCAGGTTAAAAACCCGACTGAAGTTATCAGCCAGAATCATACGCATCTCGTCAACGGTATAACCTGCGGCTTGCATCGCGGCAACAAAGGCTTCCAGATGGCTGCCGATATAGCCCGGAAACTGCGGACCGTCCGAACCGTAAATAAGCTTATGTGCAACACCGGCCTTCTTGATGCGACCAATAAAATCAGGCAACACCTCTGCCGCTCGCTTGGCGCCGAGCGCTCCGGGCTCCATATAGACATTTGGGTAGCGTTGCGCAAGGTCAATACATGCATCGACATAGGTCAGTTTACGACGATAGCTGTCCCAACCGGCGTGACCGAGAATAAATATGGTATCCGGATATAAGCGAATAGCCTGTTCAAGATATGCAGGGCTGGTATATGGCGGCTCAATACGAGTACCCGGATTGGGGCTTGTTGCCGTATGCAGGTAGATCGGCTTACCGAGTCGGCCGGCAATTTCATAAATCTCATAGTAACGCTGATCATCAAAGCGGAACTGCTGGTGTGCATGCGCAAGCTTTACACCGATCATATTGTCCAGATTGACCAACGCATCTTCGAACGCAGCCAGTTGCTCGCGGCTATCCACATTCCACTGATCAACACGAATACTCGCAAACCCGAACAATCGAGACGGATCTACCGCAATTTGTTCGGCCACCCAGGCGTTCGGTGCATTACCGGTCGTATGTGGACTATAGAGAGCAAAGACGCCGCCGGCACTAACGCCGCCACTATCCAGATGGCCAATAATGCCTTCACCACTAAGCCAGGTATTAGTCAGATATTCACCAACCCACTTAAACCCGCGCGGTATACGCTCGGTGATACGCTCCTTAAATCTCGGCGGGGTCCACTCCCAACGTCCGGCGTGCAAATGCATATCAACAACCGCAAGCCGCTGCCCGTCAACCACAACACCTGGTTCCGGATCGCCGCCACAGGCACCCAACAACAGAAAACCACAGGCTAATACCGTGACCTGAATGATTGTTTTAATCAATTTGCCCTTCCCCCTGATTACAACCAGCATCTTAACTAACAAAAACTGAAACAGCTAAATTACTGCCAAGTATCCACCGAATAGCCCGGCGACGTCACTGCCGATTAAACCGGCATCAGGCATTAAATTTTTTTGCGTCAGGGTCAATAAATATTAATAGTAACTCAATATAAAATTCTTCTTGCAAGCCCGACTGTAACATTTTGTAACAACTTAGACTTTGTATTCTATCCATTCGCTGAGTCAATCGGTGAACTGACCATTTACCGGGTGATTTACGCAATCGGACTCGGCACATCCACCGGCATGCTCGCCACGGTCGTTGCGGATTATCCGCAGGAAAATTCGCGTGGCAAGATGCTCGCCCTGGTAGGATTTCTGAACGGCCTCGGCGTCATTCTGGTTATTGCATTACTGGGTAATCTGCCGGACATATTGGTCAATGCCGGACATTCAGCGATCACGGCCGGACAATACACTCACGGAGTCGCTGTTATCGGCTGCCTGGTGACCGCGCTGGTACTCGGCTTCGGCCTTAAGAAAGGAACCCCGGTTCATCGCGAGGAACGGCTCGGAGCCATGGAACTGTTTCGCAGCGGCCTGCGGGAAGGCAAAAACCCGCGTATCGCACTTGCTTATGCATCCGCATTCGTATCGCGGGGTGACCTGGTGATTCTTGGCACTTTCGCAATTCTGTGGGGTAAAACTTTCGCTATCGGTCAGGGCCTGGAACCGGCTGAGGCCCTGGCAAAGGGAACACTTGTATTCGTCATGGCACAAGCATCGGCTTTGGTCTGGATTCCGTTTCTGGGATTTTTTCTCGATCGTGTCAACCGGGTTACCGGACTGGTGATCTGCATGACCCTGGCGAGCGCAGGTTATCTTGGCACGATGCTCATCGACGATCCAACCGCAGCCAGCGCCATCCCGATATTCATCTTACTGGGCATCGGGCAGATCAGCGCTTTTCTCGGCTCAGCCACCTTAATCGGTCAGGAGGCTCCAAAGTCAAAGCGCGGCTCCGTAGTTGGCGTATTCAACAGCTGCGGTGCAATCGGAATTCTGATTGCATCCGGTATCGGGGGGCGCCTGTTCGATTCCGTTGGCCCGTCAGCGCCCTTTATACTGGTCGGGATCTTCAACGCAATCGTATTACTGGCTGCGATCGCGGTGCGCATCCTGTCACCTGGTGCGCAGCAGTTATCTATTCAATAAAGTAAGCCGGCTTTCACTGCGCTGACTTCGCCCACTGCTGAAACCAGTATGGATCCCCTTTTGTTTCCCGGTTGGCATTGATGGTTTCAACATCCCATAACCCGGAAAAATGAAAGGCTCGCGGACAATGCGGATACACCTGGTCAATTTCAATCTTCAGGGCTTGCACAAGGCTGGTTTGCTCATCCATTGTGACAACCTCTGCTTTAACCCCCTCACTTTCCAACTGATCCTTATTCACGACGGACACACGCCCATTTACACGCACCGTCAGCCCGCAACCGGGGATCATGACAATCAGGCCAACCCTGGGGTTTGTCTCAATATTTTCATAAGACTGGAAAAGGTTGTTACCAGCGAGATCAGGCAGCAATAACGTACGCTCGTCGAGAACCTTGACAAACCCCGGCTTGCCACCTTTCGGTGAAGCATCACAATCTCCGTCTGCATTGCTTGTCGCCATAACAACAAACGGAGAACTGCTAATAAACTCCTGCACAATCGGATCCATAAATGACTTGATCTTCGCCTCGATTTGCGGAGACGGTGCGCCAAATTGCTGTTGCGCTTTATTCAACATGTTCTCCTCATAATTAAGACCGCTCGCACGATTTCGGAAAAGCATCTGCAAACAATTTGCCAAGCGTCTCACCATTGACGACCGGACGGTTTCTGAAGCGCTCCGGCATGCCGATCAACTTGCCCTCACTGTTGAAGCGTGCCCGGATGCCCCACATACCATCCATCGGGTCCAGCGTATAGCCATAACGCAGATCAACTATTTTGACGACCAGGTCATCACCGTCATTGAATTCCCGGCTGATCAACCGACCACCCGAAAACCATGCATAGATACCACCTTCACGGGTTGCCAACACCGCCTCGACATTGGGACTGGTAAAAGTTGCCGCATTTCCCCACTCAATCTCACAGGGTCTCCACATCGAGAGGTAACCAACTCGCACCTCATCCGCCGAGGTCGCCACGACACGCCGATGCGGTAATTGCAACATTGTTGGATAAGCGCGCACTGTGTATCCGTGCAGACCAGCAGCGGTCAATTGCCGCTGTGCCTCCTGCGCAGCCAGGTCATTGATACGCAAACCTAACAGCAGGTATGCAACCGATATTATAACTGCCATCAACGTTGGCCAGCCGGCACGTGCATGGTCTTTAAGATACCAGCCACCGAGCAAGCCCAGCCCAAGTATCGCGGTGTAGGCGGGATCCACGACGGCTACCCCATCCAGTGCGAATCGTGTACGCGCAAAAGGCGCCAGCAATTGGGTACCAAAGGTAGTAAACCAGTCCAGGAGTGGATGCGTTAACAGCGCAGCGACAAACAATCCGATCCAAACCGGCAGGCTACCTGCTATCGGCTGATCAGGGCCGGCTCGCCAGCGCAGGAAGCACCACCAAAACCACCCGGCCACAGTGCCAACCAGTGGACCGAAAAAAACCGAATGCGTGATGCCGCGATGCAAAACAAGTTGCGCAAAAGGCCCCTCGAGCGCCCCATAAAAGGAGTCAACATCGGGAAGCATACCGGCCAGTGCGCCAATAGCCATCGCCTTGGTGCCGAGTTGACGATGAAATGCCGCGTGCCCGACAGCAGCGCCCAGGGCAGCCTGAGTAATTGGGTCCATAGAACCATTTTAAACGCTATCGGCCTCACTTTTGCAGCCGACGGGAAATCTGCTGCAGGCGGTCAATTCCGACAGGTCAATCTTTACCGCCTGAATCAGCCATTGTCGAATATGCCAACTTCTGCCAGAATCACATTACGAACAAACAACAAGTCATACTTATAAATAATGATCAATAAGACCCGCCGCGCTTTACTCGCCAACATCGGCAGTGCCGCTGCTGTTTGTGCCTTACCTATGCCGGCTATCAGTTCAGTCCGCGAACCTCGTTGGCTGAGTTTCTACCATACGCATACCAGGGCCGATCTTGAACTTATCTATCATGACGGGTATCGCTACGTACCGGAGGCTCTAAACCGGATCAACTTATTTCTGCGCGATTTTCGCAGCCGTGATGTACACCCCATTGATCCTGACCTGCTGGATATGCTGCTCGCAACACGCACATCATTGGGTTCAAAACGGCGCTTTGAGGTGATTTCCGGCTATCGCTCACCGGCCACCAACGAATCCCTGCGCAACCAGACCAACGGCGTTGCCAAGGATAGCTACCATACGCAAGGTCGGGCCATCGACATTCGGTTAACCGACGTTCCGACGGGAGATCTGCACCGGGCCGCACTTGCCCTGGGTCAAGGTGGTGTCGGTTATTATCCACAATCAGATTTTATCCATCTCGACACGGGTAACGTGCGTTCCTGGTAGGTGCACCGGCTGAATGGAAAAACCGGGGCGAATCAACTCAACTGTTTGGAGAGTACACATGCGCCAGTTACAAAAAGCAGCATCTATTGCAGCATTCCTGATTGTCGCCGGCATGCTCATTCATAACCTGAATGCCCTGTATCTTGAACCCTATACGCTCGGCTTTGAAAACCCGGCAAAAGACTATGCCAACATGGCAAAGATCGAAAATGCGATCTGGTCATTCTCGTTTACCTCGAGCGGCATCACACATATCGTCGTCGGTTTCTCGTTGATGATCCTCGGCCTGTTCTTGAGCGAGTTCTTCAAACGAGCACTGCCCATAGCTGCAAGACTGATATTTATATCGGCCTTTCTGTCGGGGCTGGGCTTCCTGCTAACCGGTATCTCGGACATACCCGGCACCGCTTATGGCGGCATCCTGCGAGAACTGAACCCGGATCAGAATACTGAGATCCTGTTGATGACCACAATATTCAGAGGTATGGTCAACATCCTCGCCATTGCAAGTCTCGGCTGGTTTGCCGGCATGATCGCCTGGAGTGGCGGACGAACCAATACATTTCCCAAAGGCCTGCGGATCTTTGGCTGGATCAATGTCCTGCCCGGCATCATAACTCTGATCATGCCGGTTTTTGGCTTTGCCTATATTCAGTTGCTGCCCCTGTGGATGTTGTGGCTCGGTTTGCAAGTCCGAAAACTGGACATCTCCGGTTAAATAAACACGACGCCAAACAACCCGTCACCAACCATATTGACGACCATCGTTAACCACCTGGAGACCGCATGGGCCACCCAGAAAAATCTTCGCAAGACTCGGCTCTGACCCGTCGGACGCTCATCCGTGGCTTTGGTGCCGCATCAATTGCAGCTGCCACACCGCGATTATTACGCGCACAGAACAAATCAGATGTGCTGGTTATCGGCGCCGGCCTGTCCGGACTTGGCGCAGCCCTGTTACTGCAGGAGGCCGGCATTAACGTACAGGTTATCGAAGCACGCAACCGCATCGGTGGCCGGGTTGAATCATTGCGGAATATTCCCGGCAACCCGGAAGCCGGTGGCACGGCATTTGGCCCCGGTTATGCCCGGCTTGTCGATGCCGCCAATACACATGGCACAGAACTGATCGACATCACACCGATCACACCCTTCTTCTTTGACCGGCAACTTATCCTCGACAATGAGTTCATTTCCGGGCAAGACTGGCCGACCCATGCACTCAACCCATTTCCTGAGTCCGCCAAAAATTTCATGCCCTGGATGTATCTGCCGGTCTTGCTTGGCAGTAACAACCCTCTCAAGACATCTGACGCATGGCTGGCTCCCGGGCATGCCGACCTGGATGTGTCGCTGCACGAGTACCTGCGAAACATGGGTCAAACCGATGAAACCATTCAGATCGCCTATAACACAAACCCGGCGTGGGGTAACTCGGCACATGACGTATCGACACTGATGGTTCTGTCGGCTTATTTCTTCTCCGACATGCAACGCCAGTTGGCTGCCGGTGGCAAAATCATGGGTTATACCGCCAGGGGCGGCAACCAGGCCATTCCTGAAGCCATGGCCGGAGCCCTGAAGAATGAGGTCCGGCTGAACCAGCAGGTCACCGGCATCCGCTCAACTTCCGGCGGCACCGAGGTGTATTGTGCAAATGGCACCGTTTACCGCGCGGATCGAGTCATTTGTTCGGTACCTTGTTCCGTACTCAAGCGTATCCGTATCGACCCAATGCTCAGGGGCGCACAGGCACTGGCGGTCAATACACTCGAATCGCAACTGATTAACCAGGTGCATATGATTGCTAAAAAGCCGTTCTGGGAAATTGATGGCCTGACCCCGAACATGTTTACCAACAGCCTGTGCGGCATGGTCGTGGCCGAGCACAAGGGCAACAGTCCGGCTGACATTACCAGCCTGACGGCCTGGGTTCGCGGTAACAATGCAGCATGGATGGATCAGATCGATCAACAGGATGCAATCGCAGCAGTTGTCGCTGATATTGAACGACTGCGCCCGGCAGCCAAGGGTCAACTGGAAGTGGCCGCATACAAGTCATGGTATCGGGATCCTTTTGCATCAGGCGATTGGGCTGTATGGCAACCGGGACAAATTACGAAATTTGCCCACCAAATAGCGGCATCCCACGAGCGTATTCATTTCTGCGGTGAACACACAGCCGTATCAAATCGCGGCATGGAAGGCGCACTTGAATCAGGCGAACGCGTTGCGCTTGAAGTACTCAATACGATCTGATTCAGCTGGCCTCCGGCATTCCTGGATAGCCACAACGGGCAACAATCAATGTGCAGACTGGACTAAGCGCGGATAAATCGGCAAGCTTGTGCGCCCAAATGAGCGTGCGCCCTCAATAAACTTACTGTATCCGGAGCCAGCACCGCTATGAGTACCCTGATCAAACCTTTCCGTGGCCTGCGGCCGATTCCTGAGCGAGCTATAGACGTCGCGGCTCCCCCTTACGATGTACTAAACACTGCCGAAGCCAGGGAACGCGCCAAGGACCAACCGCTCAGTTTCCTGCATATCTCAAAGCCGGAAATCGACCTGCCGGACACAACCGACCCGTATGCACCGGAGGTATATGCGAAAGGCGCCGAGAATCTGGCCAAACTTATCGCCGACGGCGTACTAATCCGCGATCCCGAACCGTGTTACTACGCATACCGGTTACGTATGGACGACCATGTGCAAACCGGTCTTGTTTGCGCCGGCAGTGTCGCTGACTATGCCAGCAACCGAATTCGCAAACACGAATTGACCCGCCCGCAGAAAGAAGATGACCGCGTTCGTCAGATCACGGCACTGAATGCGCAAACCGGCCCGGTGCTGCTGACTTATCGCGCATCTGAAACCGTCAAAACAATGCTGAACAAAGCAACCAAAGGTACCCCGATATATGATCTGGTCGCCGATGACGGCATCTCCCACACCATCTGGCTGATCGATAATCCTGAGCAGATCACACAATTAACCGCATTATTTGACAGTATGGATGCGCTATACATTGCTGATGGTCATCACCGATCTGCCGCAGCAGAACGTGTTGCAACTGCGCGCAATACGAAACGAAATCAAACTGCCATGGCACCCGATCAAGAAAACGATCATAACTATTTCCTGTGTGTTGCATTCCCGCATGATGAAACACAGATCCTCGATTACAACCGGGTGGTCAAGGACCTGAACGGGTCAAGTATCAACGAGTTGCTTGCGCAAATCAGAGAATCATTCACCGTAACGCCGAGTGATTCAACAGCAAAACCGGAACGCCCGACCCAGTTTGGCATGTATGCCGATGGACGCTGGTACCGACTCGATATTCACCCAACCCTGATTCCCGCCGATGACCCCGTTGCAAGTCTGGATATTTCTTTATTACAGAATAACCTGCTGGCGCCGTTGCTCGGCATCGATGACCCACGTACCGACAACCGTATTGATTTTATAGGTGGTGTCCGCGGCCTGGCCGAACTTGAACGCCGCGTCGATAACGGTGAAATGCAAATTGCATTCGCTCTATACCCGACGCGCATGGAAGCACTGATGGCCGTTGCCGATGCCAACGAGGTCATGCCACCCAAGTCGACATGGTTCGAACCAAAGCTGGCGGACGGACTGGTTTCACACCTGATCGATGACCAGGCAATAGCAGACGTTAATCCTTAAGTTACAGGAACGGCATCTGGCTTGCGGTCTGACTTAAGCTTTACCTGCTTTGTCCTTGCGCGCCAAAGCCGCACGATTAAAAGACTCAAATTCCGGTAACACATTCATCTCATACAGCTTGTGCATATACAGAACGGGGGACATCGGACCCTCCGCATAAGCACAAAATCTCCAGCCTTCAGGCTTCTTCCTGAACACCGCCATGACCCGGGCATCGCCCCCGGTCGCTTTCATCGGCCCACGTATCTTCATGTCATGACGTACCCAGCAAGCACAGATCGCTACATCGGGCGTGAGCCGTTTTACATGAAAATCGCGGTAGCTCATCATGATCGACTCAAGGGCACTCTGATCCGGATTCGGAACCCAGTAACGCTCAACCGCATCCCAGCCAAATTTCCAGTCATCCTGCTCTTCAGCCAGATAGAACGGATCGGGATCATCCTCATCCCACAGCTCCTTAAGCCGTGCCAACTCCTGTGAATTCCAGATGACCTCATAGTCATGAAATAACTGTTCAATTTCCTGCTGTAAATCCGACATTTCATGGTTCCTCGGGCGGTGGCTCAAGCATCTGAACTAGAATATAGTCCAGAATCGCAATAGGAGTATGCAGAAATGATCCTGGGCTTCCATCACGCGGCAATCTCGACACCGGATCTCGATCGTAGCATCAGTTTTTATAAAGACGTAGTAGGCTGTGAAGAAGCCTGGTCATTCGAATGGCCGGTCGGCACACCGGCAGCCGATGAGATGACTGGCCTGACAAATTCTGCCGCCCGTGCCGTCATGCTGAAACTTGGCGAAACCTACCTTGAGGTTTTCGCCTTCAGTTCACCCGCACCGCAGCAACGCACATCGACAAGACCCGTTTGTGATCATGGCATCACACATATCTGTCTGCTGGTTGAGAACCTGCACAGCGAATATGAGCGAATGAGATCTGCCGGAATGCCGTTCCTGAGCCCGCCGCTGACACAAGACACGGGTTATGTTGTTTACGGCCGCGACCCGGACGGCAACGTTGTGGAACTAATAGAATTTACTGATACTTAGTCTTGAATCAGCCCAACAATGGCCGATGATCGAGCCCCTCGCCAACAACCTTAACATCCTTGATGTTGAACAATGACTTCCAATCACGTGCGATCAACAGATCCATGAGTTCTGAAGTCTTGCCTTCCTTCTTTCGCTCCATCTCCTGCATGATCGTGATCAGGGCCTGATCCACCTCGGAACCAAACAGGTATCGCAGGTACTCGGTAGGAATCCGTGGTTCATCGGAGAACCTGCCTTCTGCGTCGAAGGCAGGCGGCAGCACCGGCGGCACATAAAACACATTCGGTTCAGTGCCAAATTCAGGGTGCAAAGGTAAAGCGACCTTCCACTTGTTTACGAGCTTATGGATTGGTCCATCCTGATCTTCAAGATAGCCGACGAAGCGCAACCGGCCCGGACACTGACGCGCACAGGCCGGAGCCACACCCTGCTCGACACGTGGGAAACAGAAAATGCATTTTTGTGATTTGTTTATGATGTGATTGAAGTAAATCTTGTCATAAGGACAAGCCTGATTGCAGAGACGTATGCCCTGACATTTGTCCTGATCGACAAGAACAATACCATCTTCCTCACGTTTATAGATTGCGCGTACCGGGCAAGCCTCGAGACACGCCGGCTTGGTACAGTGATTGCAAAGTCGCGGCAGATAGAAATGATAGTTATTCGGATAGTCGCCCGAACTCGTATCTTCATCCCAGTTCGCACCGTATGTCATCGGCTCTTTTTGCACCAGTCTGTCGGCAGTGCCCTGAAAATAGACTTCATCGAAGTTCAGCGGTTGCTCGCCACCGAAATCCCCATCCGGATGCAATCCGCCTAACTGCAATGCGCCATCCTTCCATCCGGATCTCTTACCCTTTTCTTCCCATTCCTTTGGATAGCCCCGACCCGGTTTTGTTTCAACATTATTCCACAGCATTCGCTCCTGACCTTGCTCGTCGGTCCACAGCGATTTACATGCCGTCGTGCATGTCTGGCAACCGATACACTTGTTCAGATCGATAACCATAGAGACCTGCATACCCATATTTCCTACTCCCGCAACTTTTTCAGAGTTGTTGTGCTATATTTTTCAAGTGACGGTTATTTTTTCAAATTCAACAGTGTAATCATGATATATCTGATTCGGCACCTTATCGGGTGTCGCATGGTGAATTTGGCCATAGCCGCCGGCAATACTTGTTGGCTTGATCAGTCCTGCTGTCGGAATCACAGAACTGAAGTTCTCCTGCCCCTCAAACAGCATTGGATCCCAACCGTGATACATAAATAAAGTTTTTGGTTGCAACGCCGAGCTGACATGTGCCTGCACGATAAAAGAGCCAAAGGAATTGAACACACGAATCATGTCACCGTCCTCGACGCCACGTGAGGCGGCATCATCCGGATTAACGTACACATCCGGCTGACCGCGTTGCAGAGACAGCAACAGCGCATCATCACGAAACATACTGTGAATACCGTGCCGCGCATGGCCCATGACCAAACGCAATTCGTAACCCTCTATGCTGATCGGTACTTTGTAAGAAGGCAAAGCCTCACCTTCCTGCAGGAACCACTCGTGATCAATATAAAACTGCTGACGCCCCGTCATCGTATCGTACGGTTTTTTCTCCTTGACTTTCTCCAGGATGTAATAGTTGTAGTTAGAATTTTTCCCAAACTGCACATCATCTGAATCATCCGAACTAATCATTCCCTTGTTCTGCAGGTTTGCATAATTTTTGACCTGCGAGATACCAAAGGAGTGGGCAATAATATAATCGACCGCATCGCGAGTCCGTTCAATCGTCTTTGTGGTACCGTCATCCTGAACCAGTGTCGTATACATCGCGTGCAGCTTGGTGTAATCCCATTCGACCGGCTGCCCGAATGCCTTGCCCTTGACGGGTGCTATACCCCGCGCCTTGGCGCGTTCACTGATAGCCCGCGACAGACGGGTAAATATACTCCAGTCATCCATTGATTCGCCGAGCGGTTTGACGGCCTCACCAATAACCTGCACATAGGGTGTGCGGCCTTCCATCGTAAAATCTTCACGTTCGTAATGACCGGCAACCGGCAACACATAGTCGGCATACATAGCCGTGACGCTCATATGCGGTGTCATGGTGACAATAGAATCCAGTTTCTCAAAGACCTCTTTACGCCAGCCGTTCTTGCCGGTAGCGCGCCAGTTACCCGGATTGTGGCCCGCCATGATTGCCATCTTCCAGGGGGTCTTGGAAAAATCAGGAATCCAGCGTTTATCCACTGCATCCGAATGATACTTGGCAATATGGTCAGCTACCTGATCGCCGTAAACCTCGCGATTCATCTCCTCGCCATCGTTGTATACGTAATCCCATAATGAAATTGCCGCCACATTCAACCGCGGGCCGAGGCCGTTAAAGGCAAATTTCATCAGGCCGTCACCGTTTGCCAACTGCGTCGTCTGAACCCCCCCACCGGCACGACCGGTGTTGCCGGTCAGCGCACACATAAGCAACCAGGTCCGCACCAACTGATCGCCATGCAGCCACTTGTTGGCACGATAACCGGCAAAAATCATCCCGGGTTTAGCGCTCGCAAAGGTCCTGGCAACTTCCCTGATAACATCCGGATGTATGCCGGTTGTTTGCTGCACACGTTCCGGCGCATACGCTTCAAGGTGCTGCCTGGTCAACTCAAACACCGTGGTGACCTCGACCGGGCCGTTCACCGTGTCGACCGTCCAGTTACCCTGCAAGGCCGGCCTGAGCGAACCAAGTTCCAGTGAATTGCCGTTGTCCGGCGCCGGGCCCATCCACGCGGGAGCGCCGCGTCCGGTTGCCGGTACCGGTGCCAGCGTATCTTTGTTCTCATCCCAGAAGTAAAAAGAGCTGTCGCCACCCGGCTGCCCGTCAATATCAGTCTTGCGCAGAAACCGGCGATTGTCGGTGCGCACAAGAAACGGCAGGTCCGTCTGCTCGCGAACGTAATCCCACTCAATCTCACCGTCATCCATGATGACCTGTGCCATGGCCAAAGCCAGCGCCGCATCACTGCCTGGTTTAGGGTTTAACCATTTCGATGAGTGCATGGCCGATGCATTAAAGTCTGGTGTAATCGTAACGACCTCAGTGCCGTTATAGAGAGCTTCCCAGAAGAAATGTGCATCCGGAATACGGGTTGCAGCCGGATTACAAACCCAGATCAGGCAAACCTTGGATTTGAACACGGCAGCCATATTGTCGCCAGGCAATGCATAGCCGGTCGTCTGGTAGGCCCCGACCGGAAGATCACCGACACCCGCAAAGGTTTCCGGTACGACGATACCGGTCTGGTTTGCGAAGCGAAACAGCGACCCGAACGAGGCACGCTTCAGGATCAGCGCAGTACCCATCGCCAGCGTAATAGAATCCGGGCCATGCTTGACGGCATTATCAATAAACTTGTCGGCAATCTCGTCTGCCGCCTGATCCCAGGAAATACGTTCCCATTGACCCGCACCGCGCTCCCCAACCCGCTTCATCGGATACAGCACACGCTGTTTGCCATACATATACTTCGAAGCACGATTACCTTTCTGACAGCCGCGCGGACCGTAATCCGGAGTGTCCTCACCGGAACGACCATATTCACCCTGTTGTTCTTCACGCCAGACAATGCTGTCCTTGACGTAAATGTTAAAAGCACAATGGCCGGTACAGTTGATACCGCGGCTGCCATGTACCACCTTGTCCCAGGTCCACTTCTCGCGCATCAGGTCTTCCCATGCGTCGTAAGCCTGCCCAGAGTCATCCTGTGCCGATGCTGATTCAATACCAAACTTTAACGACAACGACGCCGCAAGCGCACCGCTGCCTGAAAGAAATTGCCGCCTGTCGGTAATCATCTGACCCATCAAATGTCTCCGTCTGTCGTGAAAACCGGCCAGCGCCGGATCAACATACTCCTGCAGCTGTCAAGCCTAGCAAAAAAGCGGATTCTGTTGTTGACCTATCACAACAGCCCGGCTTTAATGAGTCTTTCGATGTTCTCTTCCTGACGGTGCCGGAAAATATCCCGATCGGGCGGCTCAACGACCTCACCCTCCTCGAGCAAAAAGTTTGCGCGGTGAAAATCTGCCTGGGCATAGCTCTCAGCAAACAATCCATAGGCCTGGCGGGACAGGATATTCGCCATGCCAAGCCGCCGCCGGGTCCGCCGCAATCCCTCAATATCGAGCACGGCGTTGGCTGACATGCTTTCACCGCCCTGCCCGGCCTCAGCCAATATCTTGCCGTGCATGTCGACAATTTTCGACATTGCGCTGCAGGTGTAGGCCGGGATGGGAATATTGTCGATACTGGCAGAATTTGCCGAAACGACATATGCCATGTTCTCGACCGCCCGCGCACGTCGGGCAATTTCCTTGACCGTCGGCTGCGGGCTACCGGGCTCGCTGGTCGGGTGAATAATCACCTCGGCTCCACGCATAACGTGCATTCGTGAGTACTCCGGGTACAGAATTTCTTCCGATGCAATCGTTGCCAGATTACCAATCTCGGTCCTGGCAACCGGAAACACGCCATCAAGGCCGTAGAGGTCCAGATACTTGTCCCAGACATCATGCGGGGTCGATTCAAAAGTCGACGTCAACCGTCTGTAGCGCAGGATCACATCCCCGGAAGGTCCGATAATAAAACTAACCTGAAAATACAGTTGCGGAAAGTTAGGGTCGACCTCGTAGACATTGCCTGCCAGGTAAACATTGTTATCCTGCGCGATCTTGCCCAGCGCCTCGTATTCAGGGCCGTCATAAGCAAAACAGGCCTTTTCGCGCCACTCAGCCGGTGATTCCTTCATGGGAAACCCCGTCACGGCGTACTCTGGCAACGTCACCAGGCGGCACGGCACCCCATAAAAGAAATGCATGAAATTGACGACTGTGCTGGTAAAACCGCCAATTTTCTCAATAGTACCGGCGATACGTTCCCGCGCCTCACCGACATCTGCAATCAGGTTGACCCCATTACAGGCCAGCTGCAAAGCACAGGCGATGTACTCAGGTACCTCCTCTTTATGATCCGACATTACAACTAACCCCTATATCCTTTATTTACTGTCATACCAAGTATCTGGTGTTGATTAAGCGTACAAAATGATTTAGAGATATTATCAATGTCTGAACGAATTTAGCATCACACAATCAGTCTGGTCATCCACGTGTCAGCCAGAGCAGACGAGACGCGGCCGCCAGACAGACTGTAAAATACCGCAAAATCCGGAGCAATAAATAAAAAAATGACCAAGCGCAAGGAAACCAGACCCGCATGGAATCGCCGGAACATGGAGCCGACCCTGAATGGAACCGGATTCATGTTTAAAGTACTGGATGAGTATGCTGAAGACTTTATTCAATATGCTGGCCAGACTGACGGTGAAGTACTAGAAATAGGCTGTGCTTTCGGCATCACGACGATTGCCGCACTGAAGGCCGGTGGACACGTGACTGCCTGCGATCTCGACCCCGGGCACCTGCAGATACTGACTGAAAATACTCCCAAATCCTTACGCTCACAATTGACTTGCATCACCGGCCGGTTGCCGGATATTGATCTGCCCGAAAAATCCTACGATGCCATCTTATGTTCACGCGTACTGCATTTTCTCGATGGATCTGCGATTGACGCCTCGGTGAGAAATATGTTCAGGTGGCTCAAGCCCGGCGGGCGTTTATATCTCGTAGCCGATACTCCCTATGGCATTTGGCGCAAACTGATTCCAATTTTTGAAGCCCGGCGAGTCCGCTCCGATCGGTGGCCTGGACTGATGATTGGATTGGAAAATTATCTGCCGTTTTCACCGAAGGATCGTGCCATAGACGCGCCACCCTTCATGAACCTGCTCGATCCCGAACTGCTTACCCGTATCTGCACCGATGCCGGGTTCGAAGTGGAACAGGCAGGGTTTATCGATCGCAGTGATTTCAGTGGACTTGGCCGCATGGACGGACGCGAAAATGCCGGAATCAGAGCCATCAGGGCGAACTAACCGTCAACAGCAGGATACCGGGGCAACTGCAGAACTGCGGGTATAGTCACAAACCAAGTGGCGTAAATACATCACGTTTAATAAACCGGCTGGAGATAAATCGCCACATTGTCTTCGGCCTGGTCAGCCAACGTACCGCAGCGCCGTTCCTGTCCGCAGCCAGAATACCCTCAACAAGAAACGGCGTGACTGTCTCGACCGTATCGGCCAGAATATTCAAAACTTTTTTAACCTGCTCCCAACCCTCACCGCGCTGATCAGGAGGTGGCACGAGCATGTCTGTCACAACAATACCCGGACTCAGGTAACACATTTTTACTGGCGTGCCTTCCAGTTCTGCTACAACCGACTTGGTGAAATAGCGTAGCGCACATTTTGTGCTGCCATAGACACTCACACCCCTGCGCGTCATCCCATTACTGCCAAAACCCTCCATATTCCAGATCATGCCGCCACCCTGCTGGTATAGTTTCGGAATGACAACCCGATTACAGTGCAATAATCCCACAATATTCGTCTGCACAGTGTGCATATAGTCTTCTTGCGGCAAGGCGAAAAAAGGTACTTTCATCCCATCACGTCCTGCATTGTTGATCCAGATATCAACCTGGCCAAAGCCTCTTTCTGCCGCATCCCACAGTGCCTCTACCTGGTCAAACTCAGCTACGTCACACGGCTGGCCCAGTACGCTACAGTCCGGGAATTCATTGCCCAGATCGGTAACAGCGATTGCCACGGCTTCAGTTCGGCGACTCGAGATCATGATGTTGTGACCGCGCTTGAGGAATTCCCGCGCCATGCCGTAGCCAATACCCTTGGTACTTCCGGTAATAACAATATTCATACATCCACATCCGGTTCTTATACAATACCTGTATTAAATAACCCGGTTGCGCACTGTGCAACCGGGAAGAAGTATTCTATCCATCCTGAAACCAGCTCATGAACCAATCCAGACATTTGTCAGCGATCGCACTATCAATTCTACTGAGTACTGCTGCTTACGCTGCCGATAGCCAGTGGCCCACATACGCGGGCAATAAAGGCGGGCAGCAATACGCGGATCTTGATCAAATCAACACTGATAACGTCGGACAACTCGAGATTGCCTGGCAGTACCGAACCGGTGAACTGGTGCGACGTACGGATTTTCAGAATGCTACCGCCAAAACCCAGGTCAATCCCATCCTGTTACCGGCGGCAGCCGGCGGACACCTGATGACCTGCACCCCCTTTAATCGCATCATCGCTCTCGACCCGACGGATGGAACAGAGCGCTGGGTTTATGATCCGGCCATTCGCATCGGCGGTTATGGGTCAGCAGCCGACCCGCAAGGATTAGCAAGCCCGTCATTTGCAAATTGCCGCGGTGTAGCCTACTGGAAAGATGAATCACTCGACGAATCAGCCGCATGCCGTCACCGAATTCTGACGGCAACAAATGACCTGCGCCTGATTGCGATCGATGCCCGCTCCGGTGAACTGTGCAAGGACTTCGGCCATAACGGCAGCGTCAATATCGAAGCGGATGTATTGAATGCAAACCCACCTGCCACCATCGGCGAGGTCAGGTTCGCCAACCCCCCTTCTATTATCAACGACATTGCAATCATTGGTTCAAGCGTGCGTGACAATCACCGTTATAACGCACCGAGCGGTGCAATTCGTGCATTTGACCTCCGCACGGGCACCCCACGCTGGACCTTCGACCCGGTACCACGAGACCTTGCCGACCCCATGCACGGTGAATGGCTTGATAATTCTGCCAATCATACCGGCGGTGCCAACGCCTGGGGACTGATTAGCGTTGACGAACAGCGCGACCTGGTATTCCTGCCGACGTCTGGCCCGTCCCCCGATTTCTACGGCGGCACCCGGCCCGGCGACAACCGCTATGCCGACTCAATCGTTGCGTTACGTGGCTCAACCGGAAAGGTCGTCTGGCATTTTCAGACCATTCATCACGATGTCTGGGACTATGACAACGCGGCACAACCCACGTTGATTGATCTGGAAAAAGACGGCGAACCCTTTCCGGCTGTTATCCAGGCGACGAAAACAGGCATGCTGTATATTTTCCATCGCGAAACAGGTGAGCCATTTTTCCCCATCGAAGAGCGCCCGGTACCGCAGGACGGCGTTCCCGGTGAGCACCTGTCACCCACTCAACCTTTTCCGGTCCGACCGCCGCCGCTGGTCCCTCATGACTTTGGTCCCGATGATTTCTGGGGCATCACTTTTTTCGACAAGGCTCAATGCAAGAAGAAATATGCCGGCGCCCGACTCGGCCCAATTTTCACCCCGCCATCTATTGAAGGTACCGTCATCGTGCCGGCCACGGCCGGCGGCATTAACTGGGGCGGTGTTGCCGTAGAACCAAGAGGCAAAATCCTGATCGCCAAGGCAATGCGCATGGCCCATTTCGCGCAGTTAATTCCGCTGGACAAACTCAGCGACGTCATCGCATCAAGTGGCGAAAATTTGATGGGTACACCGGCGGCATTAATCGGCACACCCTATGCCCTGAAACAGGGGCCATTCGTCTCACCCATGTTCACTCCATGTCTCAGCCCACCGTGGTCCGCTCTGGTCGCGGTAGACCTCAGCGCCGGCGAGATCCTGTGGCAAAGCACCCTGGGCACACTCGATACACTGGTGCCGGTGCCTCTGCCACTCAAGTGGGGTACCGCCTCCCTTGGCGGCCCGATTATTACGGCAGGCGGACTGGTCTTTATCGGTGCAACACAGGACGACCGGATCCGTGCCTTCGATATCGTCAGTGGTGAGGAACTCTGGGAGTTCAAGCTGCCCGCCGGCGCATTTGCGATGCCGATGACCTACGCCATCGATGGCCGGCAATTTATCGTCATTGCTTCCGGCGGACACCCGTTCATTTACCCGTTTCCCGGTGACTATATAACCGCCTTCGCACTACCCACAAGCAACTAATTGCCTTGTGACGATGCTCCATACCCGGAACTGATAAAAATGGTCATCCCCTGCGGGTGACCGTGCGGTTAACAGCCTCACATGAGAGCATCCTTGCCGATTTACTGAGATATCTTATGACCGAGACAAACAAAACATATAACTACGACAAATTCATGCTGGCCAGCGGTGTCGCTATTTTTGCGATCGGCCAGTCGCTGCTGTTCATTATTGTTGCCCCGATGGCCCGGTCAGTCGGACTAACCGAATGGCAATTTGGCATTACCTTCTCACTGGCAAACGTTTCGCTGATCTTCGCGGCGCCATTCTGGGGCCGGAAAAGTGATTCAATTGGTCGTAAACCGGTTTTCATCACCGGCCTGTTTGGCAGTGGCATCGGCACGTTAATGATGGCCTATTCACTTGAGATGGGACTGCAGGGTGCAGTCACAACATCAGGCCTGATCATGATGATCTTCATATCGCGGATGATCTACGGCCTGACAGCATCATCAATTTATCCATCGGCCACAGCTTACATAGCAGATATCACAAACTGGCAAAACCGGACCAAGGGTATGGCTTTGATCGGCAGTGCTAACAGCCTTGGTTCGATCCTGGGCCCGGCGATCGGCGGCGGACTTGCATTTATGGGCACACTGTTCCCGATGTATGCGGCAGCAGCGATCTCATTTGTCGGTGGACTGGCCGCAATCATCTGGCTGACCGAACCGGAGCAACATCGTGAACGAAAATCTCAAAAAAACCAGCCGAAGTCGACACTGAAATTTACCGACCGCCGGTTACGCCCGTATATGATCATTTGGGCATCTTTCTTCGTTATTTTTATCTCACTGAATTTTGTGACCGCTTTCTATATACAGGACCGCTTCGGCATCACGGATATGACCGAAGTGATGCGCACTGCCGGTATGATGTTAGCCTGCATGGCAATAGTGATCACCCTTGTACAGGGTATTTTGTTTCAGATCATCCGAATCTCGCCACAAATTCTGCTGCGTCTGTGTGGACCAACTTTTGCCGCAGGTTTGTTCATGATGGCCTTTGCTCCGTCCCTGCCGTTTCTGACCGCCGGCTTCGCCATGCTTGGTATCTCTTTCTCCTGCGCAACCCCGGGCATCAATGGCAGCGCAAGCCTGACCGTCGAACCACACGAACAGGGTGTGGCAGCTGGTTACCTGTCGGCGGCCAACACGTCCGGTGCGATTCTGGGCCCGGTTATCGGTACGAGCCTGTACAAGATACAACCAAACGCACCTATGCTAATCGGCGGCGTACTCATGGCGATAATCAGCATATATACATTTATGATTCCGGCACCACGACAACTGAGCGAGAGCAGGCAGACTCAATCATGAGTTTTAATCCGGTGATCACTATCAGCAGAAAAGTGATTATACGCCGTCAGTCCTGACTGCCCGTTGCCCGAAAAACAGGCTTAGCCAGCTCAGGTAGACCACAATACCGTTCAGAATATGCCAGATAAAATGTGTCCCCAGCGGCCAGCTCACACACCACCATTCATCTACGGTCCTGGCCGTAAGTGATACTGCAAATACAACTGCGGCAACAACCAGCCATCTCGTGCCAATCAATGCCCGTCGTGCCGCAAACACGGCAAATATCCCCAACATCAGGACTGCCGGAACATAGTTCTCGGAACCATTGAGTTCGACTGGAATCCGGGAACTGACAACCATTGTGACAAGAAACAGCCCTATCACGCCACACACCTGCCAATAATTAATGCGCAACACAAAGCGTGGAAAACACCATAGAAACATCAGCTGAAATGCATAGATCGGCAACCCGTCGGCCAGTGCGGTCAATGGGGTAGCAAAGGTATGAAACAGAAAGCTGCCGATGCCGATTAGTATCATCAGACCCGCAAGCACCCACAGATACATCGGTGAAGCTCTGTTCTTGCGCAATAACGAGATGGCTACCAGACCGGCCACAATGAATGACAGGTTGGTCAGCGCATTAACCGGCTCCGACCAGAAACTTGCATCTACCCGTTCGCAATAGTTATCAATCATTATAGTAATATAGATATTCAGCACTCAGCCCGGTCAATCTTACCGGGCTCCAATTCATTTGGATATGAGGATTCGACATGAACCGCCGCCAACTCATCAAACAAGCTGCCGGTGCCGCTCTCAGCCTCAACTGGAACCCGCTACAGGCCAAGATTCAGAACGTTATGCACAAAACCATTCCCGGCACCAGCGAAATCCTCCCGGTGATCGGACTCGGCACCAACCGCTATTCAGTTGGCAATGCACAACATCAGGCACGCCTTAGACAGGCTCTTCAGACCTTCCATGAACATGGCGGCACACTGATCGATACCGCGCCAATGTACCGTGGTTCTGAAATCATCCTCGGCCAGTTGATCAAGACTCTCAACATTCGCGAGCAACTCTTTATTGCTACCAAGGCCGACCGCGCGGCTGACAATAACGGACCGGAGCGACTGGCAAACTCATTTGCACAACTGCAAACCGACCGGCTCGACCTGGTGCAATCACACAATCTGCGTGGCGTAGACAGCATGTTACCGGTATTACGTGAACAACAGCTCGCCGGACGCGTTCGTTATGTCGGCATTACTACTTCGCGCGAGAATCAATTTGCTGAATTTCTTGATGTGATGAACAAATACCCGCTGGATTTCATCCAGGTAAACTACAGCCTGATTGACCGCAAAGCTGCCGAGCACATCCTGCCATTGGCTGCTGATAAGGGTATTGCCGTACTGGCAAACCTGCCACTGAGTCGTGGCGCACTGTTCAAAAAGGTTGGTGATCGACCTCTACCCGACTGGGCCGCAGAATTTAACTGCACCAGCTGGGCACAGTTTTTCCTGAAATATGTGATTTCCCACCCCGCCGTTAACTGTGCAATCCCGGGCATGACCCGGACCCGGCACGTAATCGACAATCTTGGTGCGGCACTGGGTCGGCTACCGGATGCTACCCAGCGCCGGCGTCAGGAACAATATATTGACGGACTGTGATCCAACCCCTGTTTTACGCACTCATCTGGGCACTGGTATCCATAAATCGATAAATGCAGTTGCCAAGTCCACGTCAGACACGACATACTCACGAACTGGCCCAACAACATCAAGGAGGTGATCCTATGTCTAGTGAGAATTTAAAGGTATCCCAACCATCCTCGCATCCTGGCTTGGCAATGGACCCATATCCTGTTTTGCCTGCCTGGACGGTCGGATCCAGATATTGATCCCGAGGTTGGGCTTACCCGATCTCACAAAGGCCCGCGCAAGCGGGCCTTTTTTATTCGGGGCATTGCAGACGCAGAAAAAAAGAAAGCCCGACAGGGGAAACCGAGCTTTATTTATTGCTTGAAGGTTAGCAATACTTTTAAAACGCAACAAAAAATTATTTCACTATGAACCGGGCAATTAATACTTGGTGGTGATAACGTAAAACTTGTCGGTTCAGCTGCCTATGTCGTATTTCAATCGATGCATACAGTATAGCGTGGCCCTCATAATCAGATGATTTCTGTAACATTAATACTTTTTAATATTGCCAGATTGGTATTTATACCCTTTAATACATAAACTTAGATAGAAACATCAAGCAAGCCGCGCAGAGCAGTCACCGATATTTAATATAATGCTTAATATCGGTCCGGTGTCTGCTAGGCTAACAGCCGAATCGACTAGTGGATTACCCCCATGCGCATCCTATTAATTGAAGACGACAGCAGTGTCGCCGACTTCATCGTCAGAGGTTTCAAGGAGGCAGGACATACCATCGACCATGCGGATAACGGTAAAGATGGGCTGTTTATGGTCACAACTGAATCCTACGATATATTGATTGTCGATCGAATGCTGCCGGTTGTCGACGGCCTGTCGATCACACGTACACTGCGCGCCTCTGACAACCCTATACCGATCCTGGTTCTCAGCGCACTTGGCCAGGTTGACGACCGGGTTAAGGGGCTGCAAGCTGGTGCCGACGACTATCTTAGCAAACCGTTTGCATTCAGCGAACTGGAAGCCCGCATCACAGCTTTGTCCCGCCGATCGATGGGGCAAACAACAACTGAAACCGTGCTAAGCCTCGCAGATTTGCACTTGGACCTGCTATCCAGAGAAGTCCGCCGTGGTGACCAGGTCATTACGTTACAGCCACGTGACTTTCAATTGCTCGAGTACCTTCTGCGGCATAAGGGACAGGTCGTCACGCGTACGATGTTGCTGGAAAATGTCTGGGACTATCATTTCGATCCGCAAACCAATGTCATAGATGTGCATATCAGCCGCCTGCGGGCCAAAGTGGACAAAGATTTTGCAATACCGCTGATCCACACGGTACGCGGTGCAGGATATAAAATTGATGCAACTGACTGATCAGCTACGCACTACCACGTTCCTGCTGACACTCAGGTACATGATACTGTTTTTCTTATCTGTAACAATCCTGTTTATTTTCATTAGCTGGTCCACAACAGGCTATCTCGAACAGGAAACCGACGCAACAATCCGTGCGGAGGTCAACGGACTCAACGAACAATTTATCCAGCGCGGCCCACAGGGACTGGTTCGCGTTATCGGCATGCGAGTCAGAAACCATCCGGATAGCAACATGGTCTATCTGATTGCGGATGCGGATCTAAACCCGATGGTTGGTAGCATCAACGAGTGGCCCGCATTGAAATCGAAACCGGACGGCTGGGTTTCATTCGAAGTCACAGAAGAGAACGGCAACAGCATTGCAGTTCGGGGACGAATCTTTCAACCGCAGCCGGAACTGTTCGTGATTGTCGGTCAAAAAAACACGACACTGGCACAATTAACCCGATTGTTCGACCGCACTCTGTTCTGGGGCTTGACTGTGACGCTGGCACTAGCGTTAACCGGTGGCTTATTGATGAGCAACAACGTATTACGCCGTGTCGGACACTTTAACTCAACCAGCAAACGCATCACGGATGGCGACCTCTCGCAACGGATCAACACAACCGGCAGTGGTGATGAGTTTGACGAACTGGCAAATAATCTGAACGCAATGATGGATCAGATCGAATCACTGATGGGCAACATTCAGCATATTTCCGATAACATTGCCCATGATTTGCGCACACCTCTGACACGCCTGCGAAACAAGCTTGAGGATTTGCGTCAGGACGCGGATTCTACCGAAACAGAGGAAATTGATCGCTGTATTGAAGATGCAGATAGCCTGCTGGCAACATTCGCCTCATTACTCAGCATTGCACGTATTGAATCCGGAACCTATGAAACGGCATTGGATCCCATCAATCTAAGCCAGTGTGTTCGCGATGGCTACGAGTTATACAAAGCATTAGCAGATGAGAAATTAATCGATCTAAGTTACGACGCCCCCGGCGCAATCGAAATGCGCGGCGACCGGAATCTTCTGTTTCAGGCCATCACCAATCTGCTCGACAATGCGATCAAATACACTCCGACCGCAGGCAAAGTATCCATTAGGCTGCGATGTGACCCGACACACGCGGTACTGTCCGTCATGGATTCAGGACCAGGCATTCCTGCTGACCAACGAGAACAGGTTTTGCAGCGGTTTTATCGACTGGATGAAAGCCGCTCCGAACCCGGCTCGGGCCTCGGGCTCAGCCTCGTACAGGCCGTCATGCACCGACATGGTGCGCGTCTTGAACTTGACAACAACTCACCCGGATTACTGGTGAAAATAATGTTCCCCCTGCATGAGGAACAGCGGGCACGCCAACCATCCCCTGATCTATCAGGGGCCGACCACACGTGAAAAAATAGCCAACCAGTTAGAAATAAACCCGATAATCATGCCGGGCGACCGGCCGGAACATCATCGATGCACGAGGCCCCGAATACGGTTACGATAGGAATGGATGGCGGAACTTTTCAGTTCTGTCAATAATACCGGTAAAATATAACTGCTCGAATGAAATTCCGCTTTATTGTTATCTTTGTCTCCCTGATGCTGACAGCATGCGCTAGTCCTGAAAAAGACTGGAACCTGGCTACTCGCGATGACAGCCAGAATGCTTATCTCGAGTTTATGGCCAAACATCCTAATAGTGAATTTGTCGCACAAGCACGCATTCGTATCGATGAACTAAAAGTTATTCGCGCATGGGAGCGGGCCGAATTCAAGAAAACACTCACCGCCTACCAGGCTTTCAATGACAAGTATGCCGACAGTGAATATGCCGCCACAGCGAAGCAACGGATACACCGAATTCAGCGTGACGAACACTGGGAAAGAATTCTCGAAGACACTAACAAGGCAGCAGTTGAGATATTCGTCAAAACATACCCTGAAGCACCGCAAATACCTGAGGCCCAATTGATGCTAACCGCTTTTGCCGAAGCCGAACAAGCGGCCCGGCCAAAAGAACGAGCGGGTAATTTCCGCCTACAACTTGCGGCCTTCCGGACCATTGCCGCTGCAGAACATGAATTGCGACGACTGGTATTGATTGCACCCGAAATTCTGCTCGGTCCCGTATTGATCGAGGCACCACAACCGGATAGTAAGCGTGGCATGTTTCTACTCAAAAGTGTTCCGATGACCGGCGTTGAAGCACGTAACACATGTACCGCACTGAAAAATATCAAACAAGATTGCTTCATCATCAACCGCTGATAAACCGCTATTTGCCGGGGGCCTCCATCCTGTCACCACCCCGACCCTTGCAAGTGCGGCCAAAGTGATTAGGCTATGCTGCAGAGATCATTACGGACACCGAATGTGAAAATAAGCAGGGACATTGCAGACCAGCGCCGCGAATACAGCATCAAGCCGCTGCATAGAAGGGACCTTAATCCGAATCCGTTTGCGCAGTTTGACGCCTGGTTTAACGAAGCATTACTGGCCGAGGCCATGGATGCGAATGCAATGAGCATAGCGACAGTTTCTGCAGGTGGCCAACCGTCAATCCGCACGGTGCTGCTAAAGTATTACGATGAAGATGGCTTTATCTTCTACACAAATCTCGACAGCCGTAAAGCGTGTGAAATTAACAGGAACGATCATGTCGCACTGCTGTTCTACTGGCATGAACTACATCGCCAGATCAAGATTCAGGGCAAAGCCGAACCTATTGGAGCAGCGGACAACATACGCTATTTCATGCGCCGCCCGCGCGATAGCCAGATCGGTGCCTGGGTGTCACGACAAAGCAGCATTATTTCTTCACGTTCGGTTCTGGAAAACAAATTTACCGAGATGAAACTTAAGTTCGCCAATGGTGAGGTCCCGTTACCCTCTTTCTGGGGTGGCTATCGTGTGATTCCCGACAGCATCGAATTCTGGCAAGGCCGCGAGAACCGCCTGCATGACCGCTTCAAATTCACGGTCGGAAAATCCGCTTGGGATCTGGCTCGCCTCGCACCCTGATCGCAGTAGTTATAATCAGTAAAATTGTGTCAATAGGGGATTAACATGCACAAATTAATTAATAATCTGCTAATTCTGATTCTCTCAGTCCTGTCCGGGACCGCTTATGCAGGCCTCGAAGCCGATAAACCTACCGTACTGATTACCGGGGCAAACCGTGGCATCGGGCTGGAGTTTGTGCGGCAATATTCCGCTTTGGACTGGAACATCATCGCTACCGTACGTAATCCCAGGAAAGCCAAGGCTCTTAAAGCTCTGGCCAACGAAGATCCAAATATTATTATCGAGCAACTCGATGTTACCGACCATACGAGGATTGATTGGTTGGCCGACATATATGCCGACCAACCAATCGACATTTTGCTCAGCAATGCCGGCCTGACGCCAAAATATGTCTCGGCCTTTAAACGCGTTAAAGGTATCGATTTCAACATGGCGAGTAAAAGTTTCGAGATCAATGCAGTCGGCCCACTCAAACTGAGTCAGGCCTTCATGACACATGTCGCAGCATCCCAACAAAAGAAAATTATTATTATTTCAAGCCGGGCCGCCTCATTCGAACTGGGACCAAAAATGCCTATGATGTACAGCTATCGCGCAAGTAAAGCCGCTTTGAATATGTTTATGCATATACTTGCTTTCGAAACCCCCAAACAGGGCGTCACACTTACCCTGATTTCACCCGGAGCAGTCAATACGATGGAACCCGGCGGGATAAAAATTCCCAATTCAATCGAACCATCCGAAAGCATCGAAAAAATGATTGCACTTATCGAAAGGCTGACCCTCGAAGATAATGGCCGCTTTCTGAGTTTTGCAGACGGCTCAGATCTCGGCTGGTAATCTTTAGATATATATATTAATTATCAATATGCTACCTATCTTCCGGCAATCATCCCGATAACCACCCGGAAGCCGGCTCAGACCGCTCTGCGGACGCTTACTTATTTCTGCCGGAACCGTATCTTAATAAGGTTATAAATGCATTTGTGTTCGGTTCATAAAGACAAGAGATTCTAAAAGTATCCTGCCAATGCCTGAGCACAACAGGCCAAATGTCGTTTGTACTGCATGCAGATATCTACGTCAGCATATCGCCGCCGATATCTGCATCTGTTACCGGTCATGCGGGCAAACCACGCTAAGTAAAGAGGAAACATAATCATGGCGACTGGTACCGTCAAATGGTTTAACGAGTCCAAGGGTTACGGCTTTATTGTGCCGACTGAGGGAGGCGATGATATTTTCGTCCACTGCTCGGCTATTGAAGGTGGAACCGGCAACAAGTTGCTCGAAGGACAGACCGTCAGCTACGAAGTCGAGGCAGGTCCGAAAGGACAACAAGCTTCAAAAGTCAACGTTGACAGTGAGCAAACCTGAAGCCCCTGCACCCCTAAGCCGGAGTTCTGCAAAACCGGTGTTGACTACCCGGGCAAAACACTAACAGCACTCCAGCAACAGTGTACCGCCCTTAACAGAACCGCTACAGTTAGCGACTGTTATTGTGTCCGCCTGTTTTGCGGGTTGCGGTCGGCAATGCTATCGAAGCTCAGCCATATCGCCCGTTAAATGATGCGATTTCACCAAAATCGACACAATACCTCACCCGGGAAAACTCACGGACCGGTTCAACGGCACTTGAAATACGCTGGATTCAGACACTAAAAAAGAACCCGTCGAACCGGCCAGAGCAGACGGGAAAGTGACTTTAACAAAGTGATTATTCTTACTTGCAGACTGTGGGGGTAGACTACGGAAGACAAATTACACCCGTCACTGGCTCACAACGTGAGCCAGCCTTAAATAAAATAAAAATAGATTTCCCGACTATTCACCGGTAATCGCGTAACTGGTAATCCGCCGCAACAAAATGTGCATTTTTTCCGGTTCATAGCCGGATATCTGCTCGGCCAACACCCGTCGCTCAACCAGTCTGTCCGGCACATCGCCAGGCGATGCGCCTTGGGCCAGTTCCGCCCGCACAACGTCAATGAGTGCCGACCAGAACGCCAGGCGTTCGGCAATCACGGTTGCCGGGCCCTGCGTACCGGGAATGATGCCGAATCGCCCGGTCAGCGGATCAATACCCATCGTCATGTGTGCGCCGATAACCGTTTTGATACCACGCGCCTCGACCAGGGCCTGGACCCGGGAAAAAAAAGGCACCATATGCCACACACGATCCTCCGATACGGCCGGGTTATAAAACATCGCCCACCCATCGGGTGGATTTGCCGTATCGACCATGAACAGAAGATTGGCCGGTTTAACCACCATCACGACGAGACAACTATCATGTGATGGTCCGAAATACAGCATTTCAAGTGACTTACCGCCCAGTTCGATTTCGTAACGATCACCATAGGTTATATCTGGCACTACGACATCAGGATGGGGATTTTCAACAAAATTCTCGGCACAACCCTTCTGTGCAACGAAGCTCGCCCCTTCTTCCTTGAACAACTTACCACCGGACACATGATCCCAATGCGAATGGCTATAAGACACAAAGCGAACCGGTTGCGGGGTGATCTGACGAATTTCCCGGCGCATGACCGCGGCAGCCTCGGCATTCATGGGGTCAGTAGCAATGACACCTTCATCGGTTACAATAAAAATGTTTCGATAGAATGTATAACGAAACCCGTACACACCTTCGGCAATACGTTCAGTTTGCCACTTTTTCATCGGGTTCTTACTGCCGGGAAACAGCAGCGGCACATCCTGCACCGATGCGGCCTGACCCAGCACAACGCCGGGCATTAACACCAGGCAGGACAAAAATAACGCGGCGACACAATGCATGATGTCAGCGCCCCATATCATGAAAACCAATGAAACGACGCAAGATCAACGGCAGATCTTCTTTGTGATAACCAGGATAGGATTCAAATGCTGCAAACTCATCATCACGCAACCTGACAAAACCATCGATACCTATCCGCCGCTCGGCAGCCGCTCGCTTAACAGTCGCATCGATAAGTTTCCAGAATTCTGCCTGTTCGCGCACAATGGATACAGGCGCCAATGGCGGCGATTTCATGGCCACATCATCGCTCCCCGGGAAAACTGCACTGGCAGCAAGTTCTTCTATACCAAGCTGGTCAATCAACTCTTCTGTGGCGGCAAAAAACTGCGGGAGATTATGCGGTCGGATATACGGCACCAGGGGATTAGCTGGAAATCCGGCTGCGGGGGGATTCACAACATCGGTGATCTGCATAATATTGGCCGGCTGAGCGACAAAAACCGTCAAACAGTCTCCGTGACTCGGCCCAAAATAATACAGTTCGAGTGCCCGGTTACCGAGCGTCACCGTGTAGCGATCCGCAAACGTCAGATCGGGCGTAATAATGGCAGGATTTGGATTTTCCCTGAATCGCTCGGCACATCGTTGCTGTGCAATGATCTGCGCACCTTGTTGCTTGAAAATACCTGCTCCTGACACGCGATCCCAATGATAATGCGAATAAACAACAAAACGCACCGGTTGGTCGGTGATGGTTGCAATCGCGGCACGATACGCAACAGCAACCTTTTCATTGATCGGGTCAGTGACAATGACGCCCGCGTCGGACACGATGAACAGGCTCCTGTTCTGACCATTAAGATACAGGTATGCACCATTACCAAGTTGTTCTATGGTATCTGCTGCCGTGTTCTGAACGACCAAACACACCAACCCTGCAACACCAAATAAAATCAGTACAAAGCGTCGTAGATGATTAAAATGAATGCACATTGCCCATTACATCAGACTGATAAAAACACGCCGACCAATTTTTCTGCGTCGACTCATCCCTGCCACCACCTGCTGGTACGGTTTAAGCTGCCACAATGATCGTCGCTCCCCTGATCAGATTCCGCCAGCTAATTCTTCGCTTCATGTGACTACCCCCTGCAAAACACAGTAGCATACCGCCCATGACTCTAGTACGTTTTGACTCCATTTCCCTCGAATTCGGCGATCAACCCCTGCTCGTCAATGCCAGCCTGACCATCGAACCCGATGAACGTGTCTGCCTGATTGGGCGTAACGGATCGGGGAAAACCTCCCTGCTGCGTCTGATCACGGATGAGATTCAACCTGACCATGGTGAAATTCAACACAAAAGCGACCTGCGCATCAGCCAGCTGGAACAAAACCTGCCCGATAATCTCAACCTGACCGCACGTGAATTTGTCGCCGAGGGACTAGCAACCGTCCAGTGCTGGCTGGATGAATATGAACGCCTGTCCGATGGGCACCCCGATAAAAATCAGTTACGAGAAATCGAAAAGCTGCAGCACAAAATTGAGGGAGCCGACGGCTGGAATACCGAGCAACGGATTGACACCATCATGTCGGAGCTCAAGCTGCCCGCCGGCAAGCGCCTGTCGGAACTGTCCGGCGGCTGGCGACGACGCGTCGCCCTTGGCAAGGCCCTGGTCAGCAAACCAGAACTCCTGTTACTCGATGAGCCAACCAACCATCTCGACCTGATGACGATCAGGTGGCTTGAAAACGCCATCTTCGCCTACCCCGGCAGCGTTGTATTCGTCACCCATGACCGCGCATTTCTGCAACGCCTCGCAACCCGCATCATTGAAATCGATCGTGGCACACTGATCAGCTGGCCGGGCAATTATGCAAATTTTTTACGCCGCAAGGAAAAATCGCTGCAGGATGAAGATCGTGAGAACCTGTTGTTTGACAAGAAACTTGCTGCAGAAGAAGTATGGGTAAGACAGGGCATCAAAGCACGGCGAACGCGCAACGAGGGTCGTGTACGCACACTGCTGGCTATGCGCGACAAGGTTGCGACCCGCATTGCCCGACCGAGGAGTGCGCGGATCAGTATCGAAGAAGGTGACCGCTCCGGACGCAAGGTTATCCGCCTGCGTAACGTAACCCACAGCTATACCGACGAGACTCTGATCGACAGTCTGTCCCTGACAATTATGCGCGGCGACCGGATCGGACTGATCGGCAATAACGGTGTAGGCAAGAGTACCTTGCTAAATATCATCCTGGGCGAAATCAAGCCACAACAGGGTACCGTCAAGCATGGCACAAATCTTGAGATAGGATACTTCGATCAAACCCGCCGCGATCTTGACCTCGACAAAACCATCGCTGAGAACATTGGCGGCGGCAAGGATTACATTCGTATCAACGGCAAGGATCGTCACGTTATCGGCTATCTGACCGGATTCCTGTTCAGTGCCAAAAGAGCAATGACGCCAGTGCGCGCATTATCGGGCGGCGAACGCAACCGCGTCATCCTGGCCCGACTGTTCACACGCCCTACCAACCTGTTGATACTCGACGAACCTACCAATGACCTTGATATCGAAACACTCGAAGTTCTTGAACAAAAACTTATCGAATATCAGGGAACGTTGATTGTCGTTACCCACGATCGGGAATTTCTTGACAGTGTAGTAACCAGCATCCTGGTATTTGAGTCCAACAGCTCAATCCATCAGTACGTAGGTGGGTACAGCGACTGGGAAAGACGCGGACGTGAACTTGCTGAAACGGACCATCCGAACCGGACAACTACCGAAACTGATAGGAGTCAGGCAGCAGATCCGACAAAACTCCGGACCAAACTAAGCTATAAAGAACAGTGTGAACTTGACGATCTACCGTCACGCATCGCGACACTGGAGCAACAATACCAGGCTCTGCAGGAACAGATAACAGCACCGGATTTCTACAGCCAACCTCATGACACGACAAAGGCAATCCTCGATCAGTTGCAATTGATTTCTCAGGATCTCGATACAGCAATCGAGCGCTGGGGCAAACTGGAGGAACAACAGGCACAATTTCGGCGCTAGAGTCCGGCTTAAGCAACAACCAATTAAGGCCAAATGGGTGGAACCGGCACCCGCACCGGCAGTTAAGTCGAAAAAGCAACCCGGGGCCGGCGGGCGGCAACTGGTAGCTGGCAGTTACTCGCAGGGTTGATTATTGCCATCCGTTTGGCCTGAAACAGCAACCACAACACACAAAGGCAATATGCTTCATTGCAGTATCTATTGCCGAATCTCGCTGATACTGGTATAGTGAGCATCGCGTTTTTTAACTTAGGTGCCGATATGGCAATTTCACTGGCACCGTAGAAATAATAAACCCTGCCCGACATCGCTTGGTTCTGCTGATTGAAATCAGCTAACCGGCCAGCGCTCAGGCAATAAAACCAACATAATTGATGAATCAGGCTGTATGAAAACACAATATTGTGGAATCGATACTATACGGATCAATAATCAGAACACGGCTCACTTCGACGAATTATCACGGAATAAGATTCCATCAGGAATATAAATAACATGCCAGCAACAAGCACATTAGCCAAAACGGCTTTGACAGAACAGTATGAACTCGAAAACATTGAGAAGGCCAAGGCGCCGGACGGTGGCTCAGGCACGGGTTGGTTTCGCTACACTATCATTCAGGGGCAAAACACGATTACCGGTTACCGACAAGGCTCACAAAGAACCGTCACGAGGGCTATCAAAGATATCGTTATCGAATTAAATGAACGCCGGGTTGGCAAGCGTGGTCGCGTACACCTGACGCCATCACGCAAACAGCAAAAAAAGTAGTAACAGCTACACTTTAACGCAAAGCCGGCAGCACATGCTTGCCGAGCATCTGCAAACCATCCATCGGGTCATCGAACAAACGCAGCGACAATTCTGTCAGGCCGCTACTGGCGAAGGCTCTGAAACGCTCCAGCTCGCGGTCGATATCATCCTCATCACCAGCTGATGACATACCGGCAATCAAATTATTGACAATGCTCTCAGGCACACCGTCAATTTTTCCGCTGCGCGTCCAGAACGCCTTAAAAAAGTTATCCCAGTTATCGATGACCAGTTGCACTTCGTCATCACCATTAACGTGTGGCGCAATATCATGCGGGGCTTTTGCTACTATTCCGCCACGCCAGATCAGCTCACGACGCGCCTCATACATCGATACATCTTTGTCTTTCTTGATATGCCAGGCCCAGAAATTACCGATACGAAAATCATCGGCCGGCTGCTCGCGTTTTGCCAGCCCGGTACGTACATTCTCCATAGCACCGGGCAGCATATCCGGTATAAAGTCACTGACTTGGATACCGTCTGCCATCCGTGCGCCCATGCGCACCATCATCGGACCGCTGCAGCAACCGTAAATCAGCGGGCCGCCTGATTTGGCGTAGTCCATCTGGAAGGGTCGTGTAACCTGAAAGATCTCGCCATCGAACGAATACACAAGTTTACCGGTACGAGCCTGAGCAATGAGTTCGATCGATTCCTGCACACCGCGAACCCGACGCTCCGGATTCTTTGCCCCGGTCTGTTCGTCCTTGAACGGCCAACTCTCGGTACCCTTGCCGATCTTCCAGCCGCAGGCTCCAAATACGCCACCGCCACCGCTGATCGCGACCATTGCGCGACCGTTCGCCATTTCATTCAGAGTCAGCAATGAATTGGTAATCTTAAGCGGGTGCATTTCCCATGGGCTTACCGCTAACGGACCGAGCAGGATCTTCGAGGTTGCCTGCGCTGCAGGCGCCAGAGTAAGAAATGCATCCCAATTCTGATGATAATTGGAGGACCAGATTGCCCTGATACCCATTCTTTCGGCCTCGACGGCCAATTCAGCCAACCGTGAAGGATTAACATCCTCGGCAATAATAATGTCAATATCCATGGCAACACCTTACTACTGATAACCGATCCGGTCCGCACTGGTAATCATATTATGCAGGACTAGAACAAACGCACCTAGAAGAAAGTTGCCAATAATCCACACATTGCACATCCCCCGGGGGTCTGATAGCTTGTTCTCAAAATCACAAACTACCTGACAGTTTCAAGGGTTCAGCATGGCTAAAATTTCCCGACGTCATTTTCTGAATAATGCCGGCATCGGACTGGCCTCGGCCGCTGCGTTCGGCGCCACATCATCGGCATCGACCAACAACAGTGCCGGTATCACTGAAAAGTCCCTGCAGGGACCATACCTGGACCTGTCACAGCCCGAGGCAAACATGACCGCTTTTGCACGATTGCAAGGCGATCTTGACAGTTCAAAAACCAAGTACGGCTGGTACAAGGGCATGGTATCCGCTGTCATGCCGGGCAAGAAGATCGTGGATCTGTTCATGATGGAAGGCTTCTCCTGCACGCGACTATTGCCAAAAGAAGATGCACCCGGTTATCGCAAGGTATTACGTGAGGTAGGTTTCTATCGTGAACAGCGTTTTGGCCGAGCAGGCAAAATCATGGATACCTGGAAAAATCCGCTGACCAAGGAAACTGTCAAGGTCGTGCCGATCGCCAATGACCCGTTCAACTTCGACATTACGCCCTTTTTTCCCGCTCCACCTAATTACGGCGGACTGAACAAGGCTAAGTTTCCAAAGATACCCTTTAAACTGCCATGGGAACCAGCAATCTACGACAACAATGTACGCCTCGACACGCACATCCACCTGCTCTATAAGAATGCACTCGATCCACTCAAGTGGCCTCGTGAATCTTCAGGAAAAATGAACCGTGTCAGTGAGTTTTTCCTATACAACATCGATCTCGATGACCTGCAGAACCCTGATCTGACCAGTTGCCCGTACCGCGGCACCTGGTCACGAATCACACCATGGCTTCCGTGGATGCTAATGGGCCAGACACCGGGGCATATTGTCTATCAGTGCTACATGGGTGACGTAAAAAGTCTTGATCTACTGCCAAAAGACCTGGTCGCTGCTGCTGAGGCCATCGATCCAAAATATCTGCAAGCGCCAACCGAGGATTATGGACCGAGCCTGTCATCACTGGAAAATTACGCGCGGGAACAAGAACCAATGCCGGTTAAATAGGCTGGCCGGCCTAACTCAAACCGTCAGCCCCACATCAGTCCGGAGTCATCGCTACACTGATAAATATCCGATCACTCTTAACTGAAGCCCATGGTTATCATGTTACCGGCAATCAGTCATTCCTGTTGTCGATATTTACTACAAAATTACCTGTATCAGGTTTGCGCAATTGAAATTCCCGGATGCCAGGTTGAATCGGCACCTGGCCCTCTGCGGGCGATCGCAGCATCGATAATAAATGGCCTGCCTTCACGATTGACGGATCGTGCTCGCGCAAGAGCCGACTGAAATTCCTCAGGTCGTGATACAACTACACCCTCAATATCAAACCCTTGCGCAATCGAGACGAAATTAACATCCGGGTCACCCAGGTAACACGACATATCTTTCCAGGTATTTTTATCCGCACGTGCAACCCGCGACCCAACATGAATGCGTCCGCGTTCTGAATCATAACTGTGGTTATTGAAGACAATTACAACAACCGGGATATCATATCGTGATGCAGTCCATAAACTCTCGAGTTGCCCAAACAACAACGCACCATCACCAACAAGCGCCACAACCTCGGTGTCCGGCAGAGCGATCTTGGCACCAAGCGCAGCACCAACACCCCAACCCAGCGCAAAACCGGTCGTCGGACCAATCAATGTCCTTCGCCCGGGACCAAAATCAATCCAGTGTTGCGGACTACGATCACCGGTTTCAACTACAACTGCCGCATCAGGCTCAAGCCACCGGTCAAGCTCATAACATAACCGCTCGGCATACATTGGCGCTCCATCCCAGCCTCGCGCAGCACGCCGGCGGCGGCGTTCAGCAGCAGCTGCGCCCCCCTTCTTCACTGCCGCAAGTCTCTCGGCAGCTAATTTCTTCCGCCGGGATTTTGTTGTCATACCAGACACTGCATCAATCAACGCATTTGTTGTCTCACGGATGCCTGCTGCAATCGCAACATCTACAGGGGAAACATTGGCAATCCTGTCGTACTCAACCCGCGCATTGATTATCCTTGCAGTATCCGGAACCGCCGCGGTAATAATCGCCGGATCCGGCATGGGACTGCCCAGATTCAGAAAAACATCAGTCTTAAGTAACCCACGTGGGTAACCCATCGAATAAAACCCGGAAAACAGCGGATGCCGATACGGGAAATCGCCGTATACGCTATACCCCTGCGTAACCGGTATCGCCAGCAACTCGGCCAGCTCAACAACAGCCTCTACGGCGCCTGCCCGCGTAACTTCTGAGCCGACGTTGATCATTGGGTGTTTGGCATCAACCAGGTATTGCGCCGTACGTTCAATAAGTTCCGGCTTAGGCTCCATCTGTACATCGACGGTAAATGCGCTCTGTGGATAAATGGTTGCCTGAATATCGGCTGCGCCAATAATATTTCCTGGCATCCGGACGTAAACCGGTCCACCGGTCGGTGTAGCCGCCAACTTGATACCACGGCGGACCATTTCCGGAATGCGTCCCGGATGATCGACTGCCCATTGCCATTTGGTAAACGGTGCTGTCATCGCAAGCCAATCATCGGCCTGCTGAAATCCGTCACGACCGGCCAGCTTCGTATTAGAACCGTCCGAGAGCACGACCAGCGAGGAACGGTCTTTCCACGCGTTATACATATTGCTCATCGAATTGGGCATGCCGATACCCGGCAACATCAGAAACCCCGGCCGGCGGGCCGCCAGTTCATATCCATGCGCCATGCTGACAGCCTGCCCTTCCTGTAGCGCAACAATCATTTTAAGCTGCGGACGGCTCATCAAAGCGTCATAAAAGGAGGTTTGACCGGTAGAATTCGTGTCAAAAACATATTCCGCACCGGCAGCCAGCAGAGTCTCAGCCAATGCTTCACCACCCGTACCGGAAAACGGTGCCCCACTTCTACCGGGTCCACTGCCGGGGGGCGCAATGGCCGCACCAACCGACTCGGCCGCCGCACCGCTGAAACCCAGCGCGGCTACACCCAGGGTAAATTCACGACGGGATAACTCATGATCAAGAAACTTTTTTGCCAACGCCTTCATTGCTTCCCCTCCAACCGTAGTCCATGCTACTCAGGTTTCATCAATAGTTTAAATGCTATACCTACGAGCCCAAAATGTTTCCAATCCGTGATGACAATCCGCACTTCCTGACACCATACGTAACCTACGCAATCATCATACTTAATGTACTGGCCTGGGTATTACTGCAGGGTCTGGGCAGCGAACCGGCTCTTGCCAAATCCGTATGCATATTTGGGCTAATCCCCGGCGATCTGTTGAATACCGTACAGCCCGGAACCCGCTTCCAGATCAGTCCAAATCTGTGGTGCAACATCACGGAGGGCAGCAGCTGGCATACGATCCTGACCTCCATGTTCATGCATGGCGGCTGGCTGCACCTGATCGGCAATATGTGGTTCATGTGGGTCTTCGGCAATAATGTCGAGGATTCGATGGGACATGGTCGCTTTATTGTTTTCTACCTGTTATGTGGAGTTGCGGCTGCCGTATTCCAGATCATGTCAAATACTCAGTCGGCCGTACCAATGGTCGGCGCATCGGGTGCAATCGGCGGCGTCATGGGCGCATATATATTGCTTTACCCTCGCGTTCATGTACATATGCTTGTATTTTTTGGTTTTTTCGTCACTACTTTTGCGATGCCGGCGATGTTCATGATCGGCTACTGGTTCCTGCTGCAACTCGTTGGCGGGGTCGGCTCAATCGGCGCACATGGTGGCGGCACGGCATTCTGGGCACATATTGGCGGCTTTGTTGCAGGCGCGGCGCTGATCATGTTTTTTAAAGACCCCAGGCTTGTTGCGCGTCATCCCTATCACGGCTGGAATCCACAGCAATCTCCATCCAAAAGCTGGCGTCAGATCAAATAACCTGACCAGCTCAAAAACAGGCCGGCAACTGCTGTGCCGGTCGCATAATCATATTGACAACGGTTAACAGCAAGAAAGCATATAGCACGAGCGCGCCGATGCTGCGATCGGTCCGAACTGCCTGAGCTATTCCCGCAACTGAAAATATGGGCGTTACAACACACAAAGCAAGATACTTTATGCTTGCTGCAGCACTTGCCAGCACCGGTAGAATCGGTGACAAAACTATGTCTGGCGACTCGTTCAGGTGGGTAACAATACTGAGCAGAAAGATATCCTCTACACAATCGAGCACTGAAGCCGCCAACGGAAACCAGATGGCTATTGCGCCAGCACGGAACCATGCACCGTCGAGTCGCCGCGTCAACAAACCGATGAGTCCCGCCAGCAAGAATCCGTAACTCCACGCAAATGTGACATCCCCCGGCACCAGCAGTGCCGCAATGGCGGCTCTTGCCTCGGGTTCAAACGACAGGACAATCTCACTCGCTCGTTCAGCTGTAAATGCCAGTTGCAAACAGGTCAACTCCCCCATGCGCTCACCGAGTGCGGCGCTATGCGGCAGCATCAATACACTGATGGCAAAAGTGAAGATGGCAACGCCCGTCAGCGCCAAGGCCAAGAATATCCAACCACCATGAGTTAAACGCAACAAACGTTCCATCTGATCACTCCATACAATGGTTTATATATAAGCAAATAACTGCTGAGGAACAAGGAATCCCGGCACCAGGGTGTCTGGCATTCAATCTACGAACAGGCTATCTTTGCTTGTTGATATCTTTAAGACTCCTGGTACAGCTGGAACCCAAACGAGGCAACAATCTGTGGACATTGACATCATTCTGGAACCCGACCTGACCCCGCAACAAATAACGGAACTGGGTCAGGCCGCAGAACGGTATGGCATCAGAGCCCTGTGGACCTCAAACTATTTCGCCCACTGGGATCCATTTATCAGCCTCGTACCTCTGGCGCAATCCACCAATAAACTATTGATGGGTCCTCTTGCTGTAAGTCCGTTCGAGATGCATCCGCTTAAGATTGCCAACGGCTTATTGTCATTAAACGAAATATGCAACGGACGAGCACAGGTCGCAATAGGAGCCGGTGAGGGCAACCTCGATGCAATGGATCTGAAAAAACCGAAAAAAATTGTTCTGGCAATTCGTGAAGCACTAGAAATCGTACTTGCTGCAACTCATGGCAATCTCAAGGACGGGTACAACGGTGAAATTTTTAATGTCAACCTGCCCTGTGCCTATGACTGGTTAAGCGCCTCTTCACCGAAGATTTATATGACAGCCTATCGCTACATGATGATGCGCATGGGTGGGAGAATCGCTGACGGTGTATTCGTGGGCTGCACCCCACCGGAAATCATGCAACCGGCGATGGAAAACGTAAACATAGGCCTAAGCCGTCGAGACATGCCAGCGGATAATTTCCGCACCAACACATTTTGGGCCTGGCACATTAAGGCAGACCGTGACGAAGCCTACCGCGAATCACGCCGTGAACTCGCCTGGCGTGGTCGAAAACTTGACCCTGAGCTGTTAATCAACTGGCTGACCGAAGAAGAGGCGCAGTTCGTTCAGGACAGTTTTACAGCGTACGTCACAGCATATTTCGACCGAACCGGTATAGTTAAAGGTGTTTCAGATGATATTAATGATCGCCTGATGCACGGCATGACATCGACCGGCGGACTGGATGCTCTGGATCGTGAAATCGAACGCTTTAAATTATTTCATAAACAGGGGCTTACAGAAATTGCGTTGCGACTCCATGAAGACCCAATGGATGCACTGAAGATCATCGGCGAGCAAGTCGTTCCTAAATTAAAATAAATTCTGACATACAGCCACATATCATCCGATATAATGACCCTGAGCTTAGGAGACAAACCCGTGGGTAGCAGATTTTACTCCATTTTACCGTTCCTGATTTGCATACTACTAACAGCGTGCGGAACACCGGAAGAACGCTCGGCCAACTATCTTAAGAAGGCCGAAGCATTTTTTGCAGAAGAGGACTTTGCTACAGCCCGGATCGAGGCAATGAATGCCGCTCAGATCGAACCACGCAATGCCGATGTTCGATATTTACTCGCCCAGATCGAAGAAAAAGAACAGAACTTCCGCAAGTCGATGGGCCACCTGCAAGTCGCCATTGATGCTGACCCCAACCACCTCAAATCACGGATCAAGCTCGGTAGCTTCTACATTCTGGGCAAAGCCACTGAACAGGCAACCGAGCAGGCAGAAGCTGCGTTAAAACTGAGTCCCGACAATGCCGAAGTCATACTGCTGCAAGCACGCATTCACTACCTGAACGAAGACATCGAAACTGCGCTGGAAAATATTGAAGCGGCACTTGCCAATGATCCAACGCTAATCGAGGCAATCACGTTCAAAGCCGGGATACTTGCTGCGCAGGGAAACATGGATGAGGCATTCGAACTGATCGAAAATGGCATTGGCATTAGCAATCCTGCAGATACCAAGAAACTCCGACAGTTCCGTGTCCTGATGCTGATTTCATCTGAGCGCCAAGAGGAGTTAGAAGCAGACCTCAAGGCACTGACCGCAGACTATCCGGACGATGAGAGCTTCCCATTGGCGCTTGCCCAGTTGTATGTCACTCTGGAGCGTCTGGATGATGCTGAGGTTATTTATCGCAATTACATCGACCGGGATTCGCAAGATGTAAAGCGCCGCATTACATTCGCCCGTTTCATGGGTATCCGGCACGGTCCTGAAGCAGCAGAAAACCAGCTTAAAGACTTTATTACCAAGCTCCCGGAAGCGCTGGAACTTCAACTGGCCCTTGGCCAGCTTTATGAATCTATGCAGCAACCGGATGCTGCACTGGTGACTTATGAGCAGATTGGCACCATCAAACCAAAAACACCCACCGATCTCGCTGCCCGTAATCGAATTGCCGCCATCAGAATCCAGCAGAACAATCCGGATGAAGCTAAAGCGGTCATTGCCGCAATCCTGGCCGATGAACAGGACAATTCAGACGCATTGATGATGCGTGCGGCATTCTCTTATATGGAGAAAGAATTTGATGATGCCACCGCAGATCTACGCACGATCCTGCGCACACTACCTGATTCCGAACGCGCCCTGCTCCTGCTTGCACGTTCGCACAATGCCGGCAACAGTAGCGCACTGGCTCAGGATGCCTATCGTCGCCTGATCGAACTTAACCCGTCTCATTCGGTTGCCTCTACAGAACTTGCCGAGTTGCTGGCCCAGAGCGGTAACATTCCGAAGGCAGAAGAAGTATTGCGCGAACAGCTGGCAGCCGCACCAGAGGATCGCCGGGCGGCCTCCAGCCTGATCCAGGCTTTATTGCTCCAGGGTGATGTAGAAGCCGCTGAAACTGAGGCACGAACCATGCTGGACCTCGGTGATGATACGGGCCTGGCAGATTTTCAACTTGGCCGGGTTCTGCAGGCCAGACAATCCAGTCAGCAGGCCATTGCTGCGTACAAGACTGCACTGGAGAAGAATCCTGAAGCCCCGGAACCGCTGCAGGGACTCGTTACTATTTTTACCAATGAAGGTCAGTCCGAAAAAGCTATCGCCTTCCTGCTTGATCACTTAGAGCAATACCCAACACAACTCCCACCACGTATGTTGCTGGCTACAGTGTATGCCAAACAAGGAGAAATCGAGTCCGCCGCTGAACTTTTTGAAGAAACCATCTCACTACAGCCCAATGCGACAAGAGCCTACGCAGCACTTGCTGCTCTCTACCCGAATGATTCGGCGCGGCGGCGTAGCATCTATAAGCGTAGTGTTGATGCAAATCCTCAGGATCTCATAAGCAATATAATGCTGGCGGGTGAATACGAACGTAACAACCAGACTGAGGATGCGATCAGTATCTACGAGAAAATTCTTATAACCAACAGAAATCATATTCTGGTGACTAACAACCTGGCTGCGCTACTGCTCGACTACCGTTTTGATGCAGCAGATCATGTGCGCGCTCTTGATCTTGCCAGGCGATTTGAAATCAGTGACGAGGCGGCGTTACTCGATACACTTGGCTGGGCCTACTATCGGAATAGTGACTACATGAATGCAACCCGCTTTCTTAAGAAAGCAGTCGCCAAAAACGATAAGGTTGGCCTGCTTCATTACCATCTTGGCATGGCTCTGCTGAAAGTAAACAGACTGGAAGATGGACGCAATGCGCTCGAACAATCACTAAGCCTTGCAGAAAATGACTTTCCCGGCATTGAAGAAGCCCGTGCGACTCTCAAGCAGCTCTAGCGAGATAACGGAACAACGTCGAATGCAATGCTGATACGTTTGCTTTTGGCAACAAAATCCAACGTCCGGTGATAACAGTACGACGGAAATAAAACCAGCCTGCCCTCGGCAGGCACGACACAACGTAACTTTGGATCGACAGAAAAATAAAAATGATCCGCTGGCATGCCGAACTCCAGCGCACCTGCCTGCGGATCATCAGCCTGCATGTCTTCCGGCAACTGTGCATAGTAGACACCGCTCAGCCAACCAAGGGGATGCGTATGGGGCGACTGATGACCGCCCGAACCAAGTACGGTTCCCCAGATACGCAGCGTCCAGTGATCCGCTGCATAGGCCATAACCGGGTGATGATTAAATCCCCGCTGCCGCCAGCTGTTTACAGTGTCATGGACGGCTGCATTGATCAACTCGGTAAATGCTTCAATGACGCAGTCTTCCGCTGGATTCAGTTCCCCTGTTTGCATGCCGCCGGCCGTAGATTTACGCACCGGATTGGTAATCAGTGACGGGTGCGCTACGAGATAGTCTGCAAGACAGCGATTAAAGCCTTTGCTATCAACATACCCATCCGGGGGCGTACTATCGATGATGGTCACAAGTTCATCGAGCCCCTGAATTGCAGCAGACTTGTCACACTGCCCGGTATCAGCCAATGCATAGATGTACGCGGTGAGCACCAGCCGCTCACCCGGATATTTAGCCAGAAAATCGGTGCAGCGCTGTAACGCACTAGCTGAGTGCCCGAGTTGCATCTCTGTATTGGCCAGGTCCGCAACGGCGCGAGCATTGGCCGGGTTAACCCGCACGGCCACCTGCAGGGCATCGGCCGCACCGGCAGCATCACCGCAGCGGCGACGCGCATAGGCGAGATTGATCAGCGCCATATCGTCACACGGGGCAATATCGATGGTCTTTTCCAGCACTTCGATTGCAGCGGCAAATTCATCAAGCCCACATAACACGGCACCCTTATTTGCAAGCATCAGCGGATGACCCGGAACCGTTAGCAAGGCCGTATCAATTTCACTCAAAGCCCGGTCACCGTGCCCGGCTTCCATCAATGCATTGGCATAATTGCAACGCACCTCCAGGTCATCAGGATCGAGTTCAAGACAGGCCGCATATTGTGTCGCGGCCTCGTCAAGATGACCCCGCCGCTGCAGGATCGCGCCAAGATTAGCCAGCACCTGACCGGATGCATGATCTGCCTGAACTACATCACGCAAGGCCAGTTCTGCTGCGTACAATTCACCGGTTGCCAGGAAAGTTAAGGCCAGTTCGTTGGCGGATACCGGATCTTGCGGCGCTAACCGCCCAAGTCTTTGCAACAACCGAATTGACAGATCAAAGTCAGCCCGCTGCCGCGCCAGAATCCCCCGCAAGCGCAATGCCTGGCGATTGCCCTGCTCCGTGTCGAGTACCTGTGCATACAGTTCATCAGCCTGATCAAGCCGGCCCTGCTGATGCAACGTCATGGCCTGCTGCAACCAGTCCGCAAGATTCCGGCTCACCGGTTGAGAATCCATCACATGGGGCCTATAAACAGGTTTAATCTATGCCGTGACCAATGGCATAGCTATTGATGGCTTTTGTCTATTTCAACCACTTGCCACGATCAGCTTCCATCTGCACGATGCCACCACGCCGATCCAGCATGAATTTGGCCTGCTCAGAACCAAATACACGATCAACCAGAACATTCATCGGATCCGAACGGTTGGTGTATTCGCGATAGGTAAAATCATACTCCTGCTGTGCGTTGCGCTGTTCATTGGGTAGTTTCTCTGCCTCATCGAGCCAGCGGAACCAGCGATCGACAAATTTCCCAAGGTAAGCCTCGCATTGATCGATATGCTCATCAGTAAGATCAGTGATATAACTCGAACAAACCGGTGACTGCATACCACGAATCACCGGTCCGTGGCTTGCTGACCAGATAAAATCTTCATTAGCACGGAACTCAAGATAATCCTTGTTGACATCGCCCTCATAATATTTATTGACGTAGTCTTCGTTAACCTTGATATCGACTCGCGGCACATAATCCGCATAAAACAACAGGTTCGGCACCGTTCCAAAAATAATCATCAGGTTAGGTACTTGCGTCTCCTGACCAAGCGTCACGTTGATATTCATATCGATGATGCTGGCCTGACGATTACCAATCCAGGATCGAACAAACCAATCCATATCATTACCGGTGTAGCCATAAAACGCACCTTCCATCTGTCCATCAGGCGAGGTGTAGTAATCAGCCCCCTTAGAAATAGGATGCAGTTCGGCACCGAAATACTTGATCATTCGGTCGGCTATCTTGCCGTGGATACCCCAACAGCGCTCCCACTGTTTGGAGACATCAATATTTGGATTTTCGGCCAAAAATTCATGAATTGTCTTTACATCACTTTGCTTGCTCATTGCGCTAAAACCTTGAATTCCTGTCATGATCCGGAGTTTAGATCCTATCAGGACATTCATTCACCCGGATTGATATTTGCCAGCCGTCCACAGACCGGCCTCAGCGAAATTTTTGTCGACATTCAGGGAGGGTATGGCAATTCGGGCAAACCAATCAAGATACGCGCTAATATGCCAGCCGTGGCTGATGGTATGCTCCAAAAGTCCCCAACTACCCAAACCAGGAGAGCCAGACCATGCCCGAATCATTCCTGCCTCCACAGCGTAGGCTGATGGGACCCGGCCCGTCGGACGTACCAGAACGAGTTCTGACGGCGCTGGCACGCCCCACGATAGGCCATCTGGATCCGGATTTCATCGCCATGATGGACGAGTTGAAAGGTTTGCTGCAGTTCGCATTCCACACCAGCAATACGCTGACGCTGCCGGTATCGGCACCCGGATCGGCCGGCATGGAGACCTGTTTCGTTAATCTCATCAATCCGGGCGATACGGTTATCGTTGCACAGAATGGCGTATTCGGCGGTCGGATGCGTGACAACGTTGAACGTTGTGGAGCGCAGGCTGTTCTTATCGAGGATGAGTGGGGGCAACCCGTTGACCCAAACAAGGTCGAAGATGCGCTGCATGCCCACCCCGAGGCCACCGCCCTCGCCTTTGTGCATGCCGAAACTTCGACAGGGGCACGGTCTGATGCACAGACATTATGCGCCCTTGCGACCCATCATGATTGCCTGTCGATTGTCGATACCGTGACCTCACTGGGTGGCATCAAAGTCGACGTTGATGGCTGGGGTGCCGACGCGGTGTATTCCGGCACCCAGAAATGCCTCTCCTGCGTACCCGGCATCTCACCGGTAACATTCAGCAAGCGTGCCGCTGAACACATTAGCAACCGGGATCACGCAGCACAAAGCTGGTTTCTGGACCTTGATTTGGTAATGGGTTACTGGGGTGACAGCGAACAACGTACTTACCATCATACAGCGCCGGTCAACGCGCTTTATGCCCTGCATGAAGCTTTACTTATCTTGCAGGAAGAGGGCCTTGAAAATGCGTGGCAACGCCACGCCAGTCATCACCATGCACTGGCTGCCGGCCTAGAAGCGCTCGGCATGTCCTTTGTCGTCGCTCCGGATTGGCGGCTACCGCAGCTTAACAGTGTAAGAATTCCGGACGGCCTTGATGATGCCACGGTTCGCAACCGACTGCTCGATGAATATAACCTGGAAATCGGCGCCGGGCTCGGTCCACTGGCCGGCCAGGTCTGGCGAATCGGGTTAATGGGCCACAGCTGTCGTCAGGACAACGTTCTGTTGTGCCTCAACGCATTAGGTAAAATCATTACCGAAGCAGACACGACTATCGATGCGTCATGCGGAATCCAGGCCGCGAAAAATGTTTACGCGGCAACCTAGCCCGATTACTGGTTATTCTGCCGTGGCCGCTGCAGGTGTCTCTACAGGTGCCACAGTTGGTAACGTTGCAGACACCTGATCGGCATCAGACCCGGCGAATACACGTTCTGCTCGCAATGCACTGATCACATCACCGGTGATATCAATAGCAGGATCGAGCCAGAACACAGATTGATCAACCAGCAAGACGACACTCGCATCTCTTGATCGGGCAATTTTCTCGGCAAACGGTTTGACGGCCTCGCGATAATCCAAAATAAGATTTATTTCAGCTTTCTGCACTTTCTGCTGCGCCTCGGACTGCAACTGGGCGTACTGTTGTTGTGCCTGTTGCGATAATTGCTGCAGCTGTACTGCCTGCTCCTGGGTCGGCGTATCGCCAATCTTGGCACGCTCGTCCGCCAACCATTTTTCAATTTCCTTGGCCGACTCAATGAGTTGGGCATTCGCATCTTCACGAACCGTTTGTGCCTGGTTTTGCATCGACTGTTCCTGACCGGTCGCCTTTGCGATGGCAGAAAGATCTACGACGAGGGTACCCGGCTCTGCAGCGGGCGTCTGATTGCAACCTGCAAGAAACAGCGCTGCCAACAAGCAAGCAACAAAAAGACCTGAAATTGATTTCATGTTGTTATCCTCGATAAATCGGCCCACAGCGAACCGAGCAAGATTTCCAGCACGTAATGTAGCGATCCGGCCGGGTAATAGCTAGTCATTGATATGTCGTAATACCCGCCACGGCGTCAAAGGCATATCCTTGACCGGCTTACCGATTGCATTGGTTACGGCATTGGCAATGGCCTGCATCGTACAGACGATCGGACCCTCCCCAACCTCCTTGGCACCGAACGGGCCGTTCGGATCGATTGTTTCGACGATGATATGCTCTACCTCAGGCATCTCGAAGGCTCGCGGCATCTTGTAGTCGAGCCGCGATGGATTCATAACCTGACCGTCTTCCATGATGCATTCCTCGTACAGAACCTGCGACATGGCGCTGAAAACCTGCCCGTCTATCTGTCCTTCAACTATTCGCGGGTTAAGCGCTCGCCCGACATCATGTGCTGCAGTCACTTTCTCAACAGTCACTACACCCGTACCCGGATCAACAGAAACCTCGGCAATCTGTGCGCCGAACGAATAGGCCATCGTGCCCTTCTCGAGTGGCGAGTTATAGAACCCGCGCCCCATGACGAATCGGCCCTCCTGACTGTGCAGCGTATCGAAAACCAGTTGCTTGAATTCAATCGCCTTGTCAGGTTCACCGTCCGGATAAATCAGGCGATTGCGGAACACCAGTTGCTCGGCATCAGCACCGAGTTTCGCGGCCGCAACTTTGGCCAGCTGATCACGCGCATCCTGGCACGCATTTTTAACCGCATTACCAGTATTAAATGTACCTCGTTGCGTGAATGCGCCCACATCGAGCGGATCCGAATCCGTATCACCTGACACCACACGTATATCGTCAGGCGTAATACCAAGCACTTCTCCTGCAATAATCGCCATCGCAGTATGTGAACTCTGGCCTATGTCAGGCAGCCCGATGGACAACGAGGCCAGACCATCATCGGTGATTTTAATCAATGCAGCGGATGTGTCGTGCTTAAACACCCCTTTTGCACCGGATGCCATTGCACCGATGCCAAGGCCGATGCCCTTATACTTTGGTAATTTTCCGTATTTCTCTTTCCAGCCGGCTTGCTCGGCACTTTTCTCAATACATTCCTTCAGGCCGCAGCTTGTATAAAATGAACCGTGCAGTGGCGTGTAATCCTTGTCAACTGCATTCAGCAGGTTGAATTCAACCGGATCCATACCGATATCCCGCGCGAGACCATCAATATGCTGGCCCAGTGCAAACTGGAATTGTGCTATGCCGCCGCCGTGATGGAAATAATAGGGCAGATGGTTGGTGTGAATCAGCCGACCCCGGTAGCGCGATGCATCAATCTTGTACAATGCGTTCAGATAACTTGATGTCAGGATAGTTACGATCATCTGTGACTCGACATATGCACCCGTATCAAATAACAGGTCAGCCTCAATGACCTTCAAACGGCCCTGTTTCGTCGCTCCTGATTTCAGACGATAAACCACCTTTCCACCGGCCCGGCACATGATGAACTCTTCGTCGCCACTGGCACGGATTCGCACCGGCCGACCGGATTTACGCGACAGCAGTGCGGCCAGAAAATGATGCGGTCGCGGAGTTACCCGCCCCGAAAAACCACCACCGGTATTCAGCGTCAACATGCGCACAGCACTGTCCGGCAGCTTAAAGGCGGCCGCAAGAACTTTCTGGAACATCAGCGCGGACTGTGAAGGTGTCCACATCGTCAGCTTGCCAGGCTGAGTGAAATCGGCAATTGCAACATGAAACTCGGCATAGCAGTTATGCGACGGATAAGTAACAAACTCTTCCTCGCGGATCTGGTCACAGGCAGCAAATGATGCATCCGGATCACCCCACGAGGCTTTCTGCTCCCAGCCGACATTCCCCTTGGCTTTGGCATGCAGGAGTGGCGTATCGTCGGCGAGCGCCTGCTTGATGCTGGTAACCTCCGGTAATTTTTCATATTTGATTTTGATCAGCGCGGCTGCTTTGGCGGCGGTCTCTTCATCAAGTGCCGCCACTGCCGCAATGTCATGACCTACATAGGTTGCCTTACCTTGTGCCAGCAACGGCTGATTGACACCAATCCAGATACCCTTTGCGTCCTCTGGCAAGAGCACGGCTTTAACGCCCGGCAATGCTTCCGCAGCACTTGCGTCAATACTGATAATCCGGGCATATGGGTGAGGACTGCGTACAACCTTGCCGCATAACATGCCCGGCAAACGGACATCATCGGTAAAAACTGACCGGCCACTAACCTTGTTAGCGCCATCGAGACGCGTCCAGTTCTTGCCGACAATGTTGAGCTCTTCTGTTTTGGTAACCATCTCTAAACCACCGCACTTAACCAGCATTACCGGCTGCACGATCGCGTAGCATTTCCACCGCCTTACGCACAGCTTTTTTGACTTTAATATGCCCCGTGCAGCGACAGAACGCACCGGCCAGCGCCTCATTTATCTCATCTTCACTCGGGCTTGAGTTGACGTCGAGTAATGCCTTGGTCGTCATGATCAGGCCCGGCGTGCAAAATCCACATTGCACGGCACCAAATTCAAGGAATGCATCCTGCACAGGATGCAGTTCACTGCCCTCCTGAACACCTTCTATCGTCGTCACCGAGCGGCCATCCCATTCAATTGCCAGTGACAGGCACGAGCAGATTGCCTCACCAGCATCGCCATTCACTGTGCAGGCGCCGCAACTTCCCGCTGTACACCCTCGCTTGGTACCGGTCAGACCCAATTCATTGCGCAACACATCAAGTAATGTGTGATGTGACTGGATAGCAATCTCGTGAGAGTCTCCATTGACCGTCAAAGTAATTAATTGTTTGCCCATTTTCAGCCTGTTCCCTTTGGCTTAATTGACCTTATCACGCAGTTCATGCAACGCATTACGAATCAGCGTCTTGACGAGACGCCGCTTGAAACCGGAAGGTGTAAACAGATTTGTTAATTCACCGAGTGCCTTGCGTGCCGCAATTGCGGCAGCTTCGATAGCCTCATCCGTTAACCCGGACTCAATTAGTATTTTTTCGGACTCGGCCAGTGCCTTCGGTGCCGCACTGACTGAATTCAACACCAGGCAAACCGAGTCTGGCGCATCGTTGCTGCCTCTTATTGATGCTGCAAATGTACCTACCGCAAAATCCAGACCAACGCGCTGCGCCAGTTTAGCAAATATGCTGCGTCGATCACTGCCAGGAATCAACACAGCAGTCAGTAGTTCATCCGGCTTGACGACAGTATGATCAACGCCGTCGTCACGGTAGAAATCGATAAGTGCAACTTCACGTTGTCCAGCGTGACTGGCGAGAACAACCGAAGCGTCAAGCACCATCAGCGCCGGCGCCGTATCGGAACTATTGATTGCGTGGCAACGGTTCGCTGTTTTGATGACATGACATGCTTCCAGATCGGTCTTAAAACACCCTTCACGCGTCATACGCCAGTTTTCTGACTGATTCGTGTACCAGCAACGCGTCTCCAGGCAAAGGTTTCCGCCAAGCGTTGCAATATTTCGTATATGCCGTGAACCCACCGCGGACATCGCATCACGCAGAACCGGAAAGCGTTCGCTGATTGCCGGGTTAGCCACCAGATCGGTTAGTTGGCAACCCGCGCCGATTCGCAATCCACCATCCGCCGTTTCCTCGACAGTTTTAAGCTCGCTAACGCCATTCATGCTGACCAGAACCTTGGGCGTATCGAGCCGGTACTTCATATTGATCAGCAAATCTGAACCGCCGGACATAACCTTGGCATCCGCACCATACTCAGCTAACACCGCCAATCCATCGGCCAGGTTTTTCGCACGTATATATTCGAACTGGGGTAAATGCATAAATCTGTCTTTTCAGTAACCGATTAACCAGGTTTTATCCTAATCCAGTAAGACGGCTATTCTCCAGCTTCGGCTCATCCCTATCCACTGGGGGGGTATGCCAGTCGACCACTCAGCCGGACTCGGGATTGGCCTGCATAGCGATATTACGCCCAGGCGCAACAAATCTGATGATTATCGCCACGACCAGCAACAAAGCCTGGTAGACACCGGCCATTACAAACGGCGCCCACGGCGCCCAGGCATCGAATAACCGACCACCGACGGCCAAAAATATCAGGATACCGATCGCCCCAAAGATGCTGTTCATCGCGAACACACTGCCACGTTCACGGATCGGCGCCTCCTGGCCCACTAGGCTCAACGATGACTTCATCATGAAACTCGAACCGAGTGAAAGCACTACGAAAAACGGCAACATCGAAAAATCCAGCGGAGATGTAATAATACTCATCGACAGGTAACCCGTTGACGCAAAACCAAGCGCTATGATCGTGGCCGACACCCGGTTAATACGATCAATAAGCCAGCCGAAAATCGGTGCAGAAAAAAAACTGACCGCCTGCATAATGACTATCATGATGCCGAAACGCGCCATCGCCTGAGCGGGGCTCAGGCCCAAAGTGCGTCCGGCGTGAATTGCCCACAAGGCGAGAAATGCGGCCTTGATGACCAAATCGCCGCGCGCAGCAAAGGCACCGGCATAGGCCAGCGCAATACGCGGATTCTTCATACTGCGCAATCCACTGACAATCAATGTCCGCATATCTGCACGTTCATGTTGTGCAACCGGTGTACCGGCCTTCAGACCGTAGCGCGTCACGATTACGGTTACGATACACAGCAACGCAGCTGTCAAAAACATAACCTTGCCGCCCGTCACGGCATCGTAACCGCGATCGGCCAACACCAACGGAATGCGCGCGATCACAACGGCCATAAACGCCGCACCGAGAATATTTGCCATACTCGACAGTGCAATCAATTTGCCTCGCGATTGTTCCTGCGGGTAATCGTTACTCAGCGTCGCGAGGATACCGGCCGTTGCCGCCATGCCAACCGCATAGATCATGCGCACCGCAAGCAATTCACCGAATGTTGTTGCAAACGGCATCAAACCGTAACCAATCCCGATCATCAACAGGCCGAACGAAATGATCGGCCGTCTCCCGATACGGTCAGCGAGCATGCCAAACGGGTAAAACAGGCAAAGTGCGACAATTTCGGTCCAGAATGACAGGTCACCGGTCACAGCACCCTGCTGAGCACGCGGCAAATTCAGATGCTCGGTGAGCAGAAATGCGTTGAGCAGGCTGACACCGGATAACATCGCAATACCGACGAATGCAGCAAACAATTTAGCCAGGACATGACCCGGTGATATGCCGGGAGCCAGTTGTATAGGCCCAAGGGATGCTGTTTTGAGACTCTTATCCATATTTATCTGACCCACTTCCTCATGACTGACAGCATGTTGGTCTGCCGCGCCGGGTTATCTGCTGCATCCGCATCTTCCCGGGCAAAAGTTCCATCTTACTGATACTCAAGCGCCCCGTCATCATCAGCATCTTGCCGGGTTTGCCGACTGCAAGCCAAGATGACATCATCGCCACTCTTTTAGAACCTGTATATACCAGGCTACCCGATGAACCATATAAGGCTATTACTACCAGTCAAACTGCTATTGACCGCTTTGCTACTGACGGCATGTGGCAGTAATGGCCTGATGACCAATGCTGAGAAGAAATTGGCAACCGGCGATATCGTTCAACAAATCGAGGAACAGGTCGGTATTTACCCGGCAGAGTTCCTGACAGCGTATGTTGATGCCGTTGGCCGGCGACTTGTTGCCGACCTGAAAACGACACCTTACTACTTTCGTTTCAGAATTATCGACCAGGGCCAGCCCAATGCATTTGCAACAGCGAATGGTTACATCTATTTATCGCGTGGACTGCTGGCACTGATCAATACCGAAGACGAACTGGCCGGTATCCTTGCCCATCAGATCACCCACGTCACCCAGCGCCATCACCTGCAACAGGTTGCGCACAATATCCAGCCCGGTGTTCTGACACTGCCCGGACACAGGACCAACCGGGTTGTTGCCAGGGATATCAGCCGGGTTATCAAAGCCCCGCTTGATGCGGTGGGCGAAGCACACATCGCCAGATATGCTGATGATCAGGAAAGTGAAGCCGACCGACTCGCCATCCATATGGCGGCCCGGGCAGGCTATGACCCGATGGCTCTGGCGACCGTACTCTACAACCTCATACGAACCGTCAGATTGTTGCCTGGTGAGCAACACGAGTCTGCTTTCTTCACCAGCCATCCAACCACTCCGGAACGTATAGCCGACATCAAACGCGAGGCTGAAAATATTTTGTGGACGCCCGCACAGCCCTTTGCACCAAGCAAACAGGATCTGCTGGATAGACTGAATGGACTGCCGTGGGGCATCAACAACCCCATGCAGGGGGTACTGCATGATCAACAATTCATGCAACCCGACATGGATATCTCGATAAATTTTCCAGACGGCTGGAATGTGGTTAATACACCCATTTTTGTCGGTGCATTTGCACCGGACCATCAGGCTCTGATCATTCTTGGCAGCGCAGAAAGGCCCGGTTCTGTAGCAGAGATTGCTGCTGACTTTGCAACTGAACTGAGTTCTGCAGAAGGTCTGGAAGCAGCTACGACAGAATCCGTGAAACTGGATATCGGACCGGCCTATCTGGTTCACCTCGTGGACGCATCGGCGGAGCTACCGACCAGCATCTACTACATGTGGATTAACACCCGGAACACTACATTGCGGTTTATCGCGACAGGCGCTGATTCATTGCGTAACCAGCTCCGGGATGGCATTTTGAGCCTGCGCAGCATGACCAGCGAAGAGAAAGCTTCGATTGCCAATGAGTGCATCCGCACCATTGCGGCTAATGCCGGGGAATCGATTCAGCAATTATCCGCGCGAACCGGAAACCTGTTCTCACCAGAAATGACTGCTGCGGTGAACGGACTACCCGACAACACTATACTGAAACAGCATCAACTTATTAAAATTCTTTCCAGGGAAGCCTATTTTCGCTAAGCGAATCATCCATACCAGGCTCTTCAGCCCGATATCTTGCCAATGGCGAACTTTCGGTAAATATAAGCTGCGGTCATTATGATTGCGCCGCTAATAATCGGTTCAGCGGCATTACCAACAATCCCGCCGGTCAAAGGATACGGTACGGCAAAAAATCCGAGCGCACCTATCGATCCCAGCGCCAGCCATTTCCAGCCGATTTTTACCCACAAATAAATACCAAATAAGATGAGGAAGTTTGACAGGGTTATCGCCGGAATCGGGGCCATTTTCATTCCTGCCCCGATCTGCGCATCGGGACTACAGGCCGTATAGTCCGCAATATGGGTTGTGTATCGCAGCGTATCGGCGAAACACGACGGGTAGAATGTTGCCGCCGAGAACAGCCACAAATCATGGGCAATGAAATAGACCGCCAGCAGGCAGAAAGCCGCCATCACCCATTTCGGCTGTGCCCATCCAAACCCGGCTTGACGTGCCATCGAGCCGATCGCGATAAACGTCATCGGCAAACCAACATAGTGGGCAATGAACCGCACACCATTCATGGCCAGCAATACAGGACCTTCACCAAGGGTACTGCCGAGACCAATGGTAAGATTATCAAACCACATCAGGGTCAGCGGCACGGTGGCCAGAATAAGGCCGGGGCGGGGATACCGGCGGCACAAGCTGACCGCCCAGACCAGCAAAGCCAGGTCAACAACAGCAATTACCAGGTAGGCTAACGACAGCATTAAAAACCCCGCTTAAGGAAAAGTGTCACGATGGTATCTCGTCACGAAAGATTGAAACCGGACCGTAAAGAGGAACGCCTGGCCAGTTATGTTGCTCTACTCATTATCCCAGGGAAACCGCCGGTATGCATCGACGGCGGCCAGTGTCTTGCCGATCGTAGCGTTATCATCAAACACAGATACGATTAACTCAGCCAGATCTTCGCGAAAGATATAGCCGAATACATCCCGACCTTCACTCAATGTGCCATTACCGGTGCGCCGACCCGAACGTAAACCGCCAGGGCGAATAATCGTGTAATCGAGACCGCTTGTGCGCAGATACTCCTCCGCAAGTGTTTTCAGCGGTATTATTTTGGCCAGAAAGCGAGCCGACAGAGCCGGTGTTGCAGCCAGGCTGTCCCCGCTGCCGATTGATGTGACCAGTACCAGGCGCCTGACCCCGGCTTGCTTCGCGGCCTTGATGACATTTGCATTAGCCTGGTAATCAGACGGTGGATCGCAATTCAGGCAACCGATAGTCGTCAAGACAGCCTCGTAGTCATGACCATCAAATGCGGCGTGCACCGTCGCGATATCCATCGCATCGCCGACAACCAATTCCACACCGAGCTTCTCAAGCTCGGTGGTATCCGATGTAGGCCGGACAAAGACCGTGACATTTTCACCGCGCGCCTCCAGCAAGC
>PBZD01000127.1 GCA_002729875.1 Chromatiales bacterium
GATCTCCGGAAATTAACCCGTGACTAACCCATGATTAACCCGTGATTAACCCATGATTACCCCGTGATTACCCGTGATTGCCGTGACTAACCCGTGATTAACCCGTGATTACCCCGTGATTACCCGCGACTGCCGTGACTGACCCGCATTAACTGCTGCTGCGAGGCAACGATGCTGAGACCGAAACGTCTCTCCACCCCGCCAACAAGGCCACCGTGCAAGCGCCTGAAAGGACTCCGTGCTTGTGGCCTTCACTGACCTTGGAAGCTCACATGGCTCCATGCGTTCCCTTCAGGGATGTGGATGTCCAGGAGTGCCTCCTTGATTGTCCGCTAATTACCTGGAGTGTCTGGGAGATCCGCAAGAGTATTCTTGGAGGTCTCGTGAGTGGCGTCGTCCTAGAATTCTGGAGCTGGGGGACCCAGTATTCTTGCCTTATCCATTGGATTGTTAATACTTCCCCCCTCAGAAAAAAAGAGTGTAAAAAGAGGGTCCCTAATTCACCGCACGAGATTTCTCTCCAGAGTGTAAAAAATATTGTTAATGCCAAGATTTCTCTCGAGAGTGCCAATCTGATTCCGACAATAATATCTGGAGAGTCCAAATGCTCATGTAGAGATGCAGCCGGACTTAAAAGCTAAGATCAAACCTACTCCAGCCAGGGTACACTAGTATGAGCTTAGTAGGACCCCTTTTGGGGGGGGAACTTACGTGATCACCCCAAGTCCAGGGGAACTTACGTGATCACCCCAGCCTACCCCAGGTCCGGGGGAACTTACGCGATCACCCTAGGATCCCCATACTAGAATCTGCCTCTGATCTTAGCTCGTGATCGTGGGAACCGGTCTGAGTTGTAGCTTGCTTGTGTCGGTTTCACGGCGACATGAGGACGTCGTTCCCCATGACCCCGATCTTGGACGTGTTCCAGACGCTGATGCCAACGCGGTCCGGCAGGGCGTGCTCATACCACGCGATGCCTGCAGCAAGGAACGCTTCAGCGATGGTCTCGCAGATGACAATGCGCCCGCCCTTCTCCTTCCCCTGCTTGACAAGCCGGCGCACTTCAGCGACCACCTCCAGCGTGCACATCGACTCCCAATTGTCTGGGTGAGCTGGGTGCTCAGCCGCGGACGTGTCAATGGACATTGTCTCGGGGAGCTGGGCGCTGCAGCGAAATGCGCCGTTTGGACATAACATAGGTGCTTTTTGATCTATACGAATGCCGTTGGCGTTCGCTGCTTGCGGCAGGCAAGAAATGCATGTCTACGAAAACGGGCAAACATATCCTGTAGATAGCGCGACGCTAAAATATTTGTCTGACATTTCGTGCTGCCAAGCAGATGCTAACTCTAGCCAGCGCCAGCAATCGCACTAGTGCGGCGCCATGTTTTTCAAACAATGCCTTGTTGACAGTCGCATGATGCAATAGTACGACGAAGTGGCCGCCAAACAATTCATGATTGTAAAACACACCATGTCTTCTGGCTCATCGCAACATAATGGTAGCAATCGTCAAGCAATTCAAGCAATTCACTGTCTTCAAGCAATTCAACAGTCTTGCCATAAAAACAGAGTCGCGCTGCAGCGCCCTTTGATTTTTCACCTGAAATCCCGTGCTAAACGTTTAGCTGGGACTTAGCGGACTTAGCTAAACGGACTCAGCGGACTTAGCTAATCGGTAACGAATCGTGCTAATCGATGATAATCGATTAGTTAATAGAATGGCTAATCGTGCTGATCGATTGGGTAATCGGTAGCTAAGTCCGTTAGGAGTTCACGACGATTAACTCAATTAGCTAAGTCGGGGGGGGGACTTAGCTAACCCTCGAGTCCTTACTGGCGAAACCCGCATCAAAGTGGGCTTGGCTAGGCTCACACAATTAAAAACGGAGAGGACCGAAATTCATTTGAAAATATGAGCCTGGGCAACTTCTGGCTGCCCGCCTGTCATTAAATGTAACGCTCATAAACCAGAACAAACTTGTGCCAGGGATCGAGGGGGAGGAAGATGCAGAAACACATGTTGGGGGCAGATGCCTGGCCAAATTTTGTAAATTCGGAATTCCAATTATATTAGTTTTGGACATTTCCAAACCTGTAGTTGCAGCGCAGCTCGCAAATATCCCGGAGCAAGAAGTACGGCTGCCTGATTTCAAATTGTTCACATGTCAGACAAACAAAAATTCTATCGAATTGAAATTTCAAACAAACGCCTCTTGCCAAGTTGGAGGCGTGGCCGCCGGGCCACAACCAAATTCGCTGGAGCCGTTGAGCCCCCAAACCGATGGTAAATACATTGGGTGAGTGTGTGAGTGCGTGAGTAAATGTGTGTGTGTGGGGGGGGGCTTTTTTTCCACAATTTTCCTTATAATATCCGCGTACAGCCGGCACACCCATGGCCGCCTGCAGATAGAAACCATATAACCAATTAATAAAGAACTAATAGTTTAGCTTTATTAATATAATTGCCTCAGAAGAACGGATGTTGCATGCCAACCTATTGGGCACCACCCCGTGCCTTGGCACACAACACCTGGGGCTATTGCATTGTTATTGTATTATTTCCCATTATTCTTTATCTAATAATTAAGTTAACACCTGCACCCTTTCAATCATTCTATGACCATTGCGTGGTGACTTCCGAAGACACCTCGCAAACATTTTAATCAGTACATCCTTATACCATTCATTGATTATGAGCTTTTTAATTACAAGACCGTGGCCCAAACTACATGTAGAGAAATTGCAAATGTAGCTTTCCCATCGCCAAGTTTGCATCCTATAGGAACAAATTGCGATTAACAGCCTGATTGCCCATTAGCCTATTAGAAAACAACAAATTGCCCACGTGGAAATTGCCCATGACACTTGCACCACCATCTTACTTGTAGAACGAGTTGGTCTGTAATATGAATGCTTAGGCTTAATGAACTAATATAATAAATATGGCTTGAGGCTTTGCTGGATAATGTATGGCAGAGGCTAAGAAATTGGTGTCCGCCGCAGGCAGTTTAGCTTCAGAGGGTAACACCCCCCGTCTCCAGGCTCGCCTCGGTACCGACCTCAGTCAATGCTGGCCTATGGTCCTTCAAGCATGCTATTGGGCCTTGGGGCTATGCTGTGTTCACTTGGGATCGTCTCTTGGTGGCCGCCAACTTTTCAATCTAGCGGGACACACAGCGCCGAGAACACCGAGTCGAGGTCCTTTCAAGAAGTACGAGTACGGGAAAATCGAACGCGAAGTTCCGATTCAAGCGGGCCTAGAAGGAGGAGGTCTCAGGACGTTTCGTTCGAGCAAGGAGATAGTGAGGGGCGATGTCGCGCGGATCGGATCATGGAGTTCTTGGTTACGTTCGCGGGAAGACTCTCTTCTAGAATGGAGACAATGGAGCAGCGCTGTCAGGAAGGTCCAGTCGAACCTAGACAATGTCCACCACCCCTTGAGTGTGGTCCATGTGTCTGCCAACCCGTCATTTGTCCTCTTCCTCCAGCTCATCACGATGTTCCTCGATCCCTCTCTAATGCTCAAGATCAAGGTTGGCTTCAAGCTATCTTCAACAACTTGTGTAGCGGACTTTTGGGGGCTGCGGTCAGCGTCGTGTGCTTCAGGTCGCGATATGGTGCTGTTGAAAGGCCAATCGGTGATGTTGCAGTATCTCCCGGTAGGCCGGTGGGAGGAGCGAGTCGTAGTCCTGCCAGACGGGAAAAACCGGTATTGGTATTGGGTGGTCTCACCCGACTTCGAGCTCTTTCCGGTGATCCTTCGCTCACCCCCACTGGTGTCGATGAGACTCCTGCCTCCCTCTAGGGAGCTACCTGCATCGATCGACGAGTCGGACGCCGACATGGTCTATGGAGGACCGGATGGTGGCTTTTTCACCGACGACGAGCTCGACGCATTCGAGACCGAGGCCAGGGCACTCGCCGAAGTCGTCGAGCCCGACACTCCAAGCCAGGAGCCAGGCACGCCCTCGTCTTCAGGGCAAAGCGCCACAGCGTACAAGGGCGATGTGCCAGAGACTGGCAATGTGTGGGTGGTTGCTATGCCGCCGCCCGGGTCTCGGCTTCGCATCGGCGATATCCTCAATGTCCCCAGCACGATGTTGCTCGAGTCGTCCATGGCTCACATTCCGGTTCTTGGTGAGGAAACGAAGGTCTTGTGCCGATATCTGGATGTCACCCAGCGACAGGAGTTTGCCAGGCAGCAGCTTGATGGCGTCCGTGGCCTTGGTGCATCCGGTGATCTCCAGGTTCCGGGAGTTGGCGAGGATGTCCGTACGCTTGCGGTCGAGCGTCGGCCCATTACGGGCGAAAGGTTTCGATCATTTGGTTCGTCGGTGCCTTTGTTCTCCGAGCAGGCATTCGACGATTGGCCCATTGAGGGGCCACGCGCCACGAAGTGGCTATGTGCAGAGATTGTCAAGTCCGCGCCGACGCCGATCGCAAGGCACCACCGCTGGCTCCGAGATGCTGACATCCCAGGCTCTGATCGGTCGCGGTTCGAGCACAGCATCTTGTCGGACATCCTCGATAAGGCCGTCTCGTACGATGCGCTTCAGGTTAGCAACCTTGCGAGTTTTGAAATTCTGAGCAGGCGCCTTCAGCACATCGAGATGGCTCATTTGGAGAATCCGCAGGCCCCGGACTACTCCGGCAGCGAGTTCTTCATGGGGAGTTCGGAGCGGCGCGGTGGTGCCCTTGTCGCCCCGGGACTCGCTCGTCACGTTGCATCCCGTCTGAGCGACGATGCTGCGGTCGCCAAAGAGCAGCGCAAGGCTCGTGAGGCTCGGGCCCCCGGGCCTTCGGCGCCTCCTCCAGCAGGGCCTAAGGCTCCGGCGCCCGGAGCCGCCGGCAAGGGCAAGAAGGGCGGCAAACCCAAGGGGCCAGGAGCCCCAGGGCCTGCATGGTGCCTATCCTGCCTCATGGGGTGCATGGACGCCGTTGAGGCCGACATGCGCCGCGCGCTGTGCGTCGGGGCCGACGCTCTCTACCCTCTCCACAAGCTTGCCGAATTCACTGAGCGAGGGCATCCTTCTCGAGCTTCGGTCCGAGAATCCCGTCTGAGACAGGAACATGTTGTACGTGCCAACTTCGCCGTGGATGCACTTAATTACTTGCACGGTACCGAGAATGTGCCTCCGACGTCTTCGACTTCGCCGGCTCAACGCAGCGCGTTGAAGCACATCTGGGAATCCACCGCTGATGCTCACGGGGATCCCAAGGTTACACGGTTTGGAGCCGCTCGAGAGCTCCTTCAGATGGGGAGAGCCTATGGGAGTGCTCAATCCACAAAGACCGTTCCGTACCAGGAGGGTTGCGTTTCCTTGCCCGCGCACGGCCGGAGGCCCGTCGACTTCCGGTGGCTACTGCAAGGCGTGGCCCGACGCTTCCTGGAAGATCATCAACAGTGGCTGTTGCACGACGACGCGCAGATGGCCGAAGCACATGACCATGCAGCTTCTATCAAACCGTATACGGATCCGGCGCTGCGAGATCCCAGGCGGTATCACTCGTTTGTGAAGGAGCTGTTTCATAGTGGCATTCTGTCTTGGGCCAGACGTGTTCGTGGGCGTTGCACGCCATTTTTTGTTCCAAAGAAATCTGGGGCTCTTCGTCTCGTGCTGGACTGTCGACAGCTCAATGCATATTTCAGAGTCCCAGCGGCATGCGAAATGGGCTCTCTTGCAGCGATGTGTGAGCTGGAGGTTGAGTCGAGCGAAGGGCAGACGCTGTTCGTTTCCCAAGCTGATGTACAGGATTGCTTTTGGCAATGTCAGGTGCCGCACGACCTTGCGCTCTGGTTCGGCATGGATGTTGTTCCTGGCTGGTTGTTGCTCGAATGGGGAGTCGACAACGTCGAGGGGATTCCCATCGGTACGCGCGAGTTCATCCACCCGGTGATCTCGTGCCTCCCAATGGGCTGGAGCTGGGCCATGTGGTTTGTCCAGCAGCTGCACGAATCAGTCGTGCTCCAGCACTTCCCCGAGGAGTCGATTCTTCGCGACGGACGCCCCGCGCCTGATGTTCGCTCCGGTGATAGTTGCGCCTCGCCGTATTGTGACAATTTAGGCGTGATCGGTGTTGATGCCGAAGATGTTCTTCATTTGCGCGAATCTGTTCAACAAACGTTTGAAATGAATGGTTTCAGGATGCACGAGGAAACGGAGGCTGAGCAGGATGCTAAGATACTTGGAGGAAGGTTCCATGGAGAAGCAAACATAATTAGACCAACGAAACAACGTGTTGACAAGACCCGCAAAGCTTTCTTGTGGCTTGCTCGTCGTCCTAGGATAACTGGCAGGGAGTTGGAGAGACTTATCGGGCACGGAGTTTTTCTTTCATTGCTGAACCGATCATCACTCTCTTTTGTTTGTCATGTCTACACTTTCATCCAAGAATGTTATGATATTCGTGTACGAGTATGGGCCTCAGTAGCTAAGGAATGTATGACCTTCGCCGCGATCCTACCCTTGATCATAGCTGATCTTCAACGAGACTGGAGCGATGTGGTGTCGTGTGTCGACGCATCTAAATCTGGCATTGGTATTGTTGCTGGTGGAGCAGTCTCGGAAGACGTTCGTCGATGTGGGAGATGGCACGAGAGATGGCGATATAAACGGCTTCCACCAGAAGAATGGCAGCCTCGTAAACGTTCTCTAGCACAAGTTGCCTCGGGTCAAGAATATGTTCGTAGTGCCGTATGTGATCAGCCGCAACTCGATCATCGAATTCTTCCTCTCTATCTCGATAAGGGATTTCCCGAAATTCCAGACAAATTTATACATGACATTCATTGGTCAACAGTAACTGCGAAGCCTATGCTTTTTAACGAGCCGATTCACATCCTTGAAGCCAGAGCTGTTCTATTTGCGATTGGAGCAGATAGCATCGTATCCTGAGAGCCACCACAAAAAGCACCTTATCTTGAGCGACAACATGTCCATTGTTCTAAGTGTTTCAAGCCGCAGCTTTTTCATTGGGTTGTAATCTTGGTGTTCGAGTGCGTTGGATCAGAAGTGAAGTCAATCCTGCGGACAGGCCGAGCAGGGTTTTTGTTGATCCCGCTCGGCCGGACGCTCCGGCTCGGCGCGATCGCTGGCATGGCGGCCGCCGTGGGAGTCACTGCAGAGATGGCCTCGAAGCTCATGAGAGACCACTTGACCAATCTGGGTCGAGCTGCGGCGGTCGCCGAGGCCGAGGCACGGTCAGCTCGTCTGCGCAGCTCCGCTGGGACCACATCGAGAACCTTGCTTCCGGTCGCGCCGTTGCCAAGCACCGATCCTGTTCGTCCCGTTGGACGCAGCCTCGTCTCTTTGGCAGGGCCTTCGGCGCCTACGCCACGGGACTGGACGGGGCCCACTGGCGGTCAGCCAGGGTCCCAGGCGGCCTCCTCGATCCCCGATGGGAACCTAGTCAACGCCGCATCCGGAAAGAGGCAAAGGGTTGCGATGCGCCGAGGGAAGCTGGACGGCCGAGATCGGATGGCGGTCGAGTCAGGCCTAAGTTTCTGCGAGGAGAGGGCCGCGCGACCGCAATCGACTCCGGGCTATCAGAAGGCGTTCCTCGGCATCCTCGTGTTCTTGGCGACTCTCGGAACGTGGCCGGTGACGGAAGGACAGGTGTCCCCGTCTACCTTCAAGAGCACCTCGACCGCGAATCCCGAGCACCTCGACGGCTCCCTATGCGACTACTTCGACTATCTCTACTTCTCGGGTGCGATGGCGCACGAGGCGGAGAAAGCCAAGGCAGCTGCGCTTCACTACCTGCCTACGTTCACAGCGGCAGTCGATCTTCCTCGGACCACGCGTGCACTTGCCGGGTTTCGGAAGATTGCTCCTGGAGCCAGCCGCTTCCCTCTTCCTTGGGAGATCTTGGGAGCGATGATTGGTTGGATGTCTGCCTACGGACATGGCGAGATGGCCCTGGCCATGATGGTGATGTTTGTTTGTTACCTCCGACCCAGCGAGTTGATGGGCATACGCTTTTGCGATGTGGTCTGCCGCAAGGGTCGGTGGCTGGTGAATTTGGCGCCGGGCGATCTGGGTCAGGTCACCAAGACGGGCCAGCAGGACGAAACTGTTTTCGTCGAGAACAAGATCTTTACGTCTCTCGGCGAGGCTCTGATGGCCCACATCAAGGATCTCGGCAGGACGCTTGCCTCGGCAGCCAAGGACCAAGCCAGTTTCTGGACATTCTCGTCCAGCCAGCTGAGAGAGACGACCTCTCGGTGTGCCGAGGCACTGGGTCTCCCCGAAGGATTCTGCCTCTACATGGCTCGACATGGCGGCGTGACTTGCGACATTCTTCAGGCCTTCCGAGAATGGTTGGAGTCGAAGATCCGTGGGCGATGGCATTCCGACACCACACTCAAGAGGTACTGCAAGCAGGGCCTGGTGGCCAGGTACCTGGCCGCGTGCCCGAAGTCTGTGGTGAAGTATGGCGAGCAGGTCATGGATTCGGACCAGACCATTCTCGATGTCATCACCGAGAGCAAGATTCTCACACCCCCGGATGTCAAGACGCCTCGGCCTCCCAAGAAGGTCAGCAAGCGGGGCCCACTCCCACAGTCGAAGTTGCCGAAGAAACTCCCAGCGCCGCTTGCCGACGCGGAGTTGCCCGACGACGACGACCAACCCGAGCTGCCTCCGGCGATGAAGCTCAAGGTTCTACCGGAGAAGGCCCCAGTCATGAAGCGTACCCCGGCCATGAAGAAGGCCATGAAAGTCGTCAAGGCCATGAAGGTCATGAAAGTCATGAAGGCCATGAAGGCCATGAAAGTCATGAAGGTCGCCCCGAAGATTGCCATGAAGGCCATGAAAGTCATGAAGGCCCGGACCGCCCGAAAGGCTGGCATGAAAGTGATGAAGGCCGTTGCGGCCAAGCGAAAGCGTGTGGTGGCTCAGAGCGTTCGACGACGGGCGGTGGCCAGGAGGCCAGCCGGCCGTCGATGAGAACATCACAGCCCTTGCCCTCCTCACGGACGGCTATGAAACGTGAAGCGAGGGCAATCCGTCGGGCTGCGGTCGGCACCCATCACGACCCTGAGGTGCTTAATGATCTATCATCGAGGCTCATCTTCGAGCTCTTTTCAGGTTCTGGCCGTCTTGCCAAGGCCTGCTCGAGGATTGGGTTCTCAACCAAAACTTTTGACTGGATGGATAACAAGGAGCAGGATTTCCTTGATGACAGCCAGTATTTCGAGATGTGCAAACTTGTTCGTCAGCGCAAGATTTCTTTGCTGTGGATTGGCATTCCTTGTTGCACATGGTCTCGGGCACGGAGGACGGGGGGTGGTCCTCCTCAGCTCCGATCAGACAGATCCCCCATGGGATGGCCAGATTTGAAAGGAAAACGTCGTGCCACGATCAAGCTACACAATAAAATTCTTTACCGGGTTGTTGAATTGGTGCTCTTATGCAAGGACTGTGGCGTTGACTGGGTGATCGAGAATCCCGAATCATCACGAATTTGGCTCACCAAGCCAATGAAGTCGGTTCTTTCCTGGTCTACATTTTTCAATCTGGATTTTTGTCAATATGGGGAGCGCTGGAGAAAGAGGACTTCTTTTGCGACTAGCATTGCATCGCTGTCTTCCTTGTCTCGCCTCTGCAGGAGCTCGGGCCGGTACCCGAATTGCTCCAGGACGCAGAAGAGACACATCCAGCTGTCTGGTGCGGATCCTATTACCAAGCAGTTTCGAACCATGGTGGCATGCCCGTATCCCAAGCAGCTTGTTAGGGCCTTTGCTTCGGCAGTGGCGCGGCACTATGTCGGTTGAATTCCTACATCATCTTGACCGACGATGTGCCCACCCTGCCGCCCGAGTCCACGAAGTGCTTCTGGGTTTGGGAAGAGGTGCAAAAGCTGTTGTGAGGAGTGGCCAGCACACATTGAGTCGTTTCTTTGATTGCGTCTTGCTGCGCGTGTTTGGCCAACGGGTCGGTCAACGTCCACAGATGTGGAGCTTATTCTCTGGAGGCATCATTTCATGATGACATGAGCAA
>PBZD01000128.1 GCA_002729875.1 Chromatiales bacterium
CTCAACGGCATAGCCCTTGGCAATACCGCCGAGGTTTATCCTGACCTCCGGCCGGGCAAACCGGATGGTTGATATCTCCCGGTCCAGTTGCACGTGACGATAGTTAATTGCGTCGAGTTGGGCCGCAATCTGCTCTGGCGCTGGCCGAGTTCCCGCCCGGAAGTCATAGAGTTGACCAACACTGTCATAGGTAATATCGAATGCACCGTTCGTGGTTACCGACAACTGCAACGCGCGCTCGATAAGTGCGAACAGTTCCGGGCTGACGGTCACGGGTTGTGCCGCCGCAGTCTCATTGATCCGGGTTATCTCCGAATTGGAAAGATAGGTACTCATTGCCGCTTCAATGCGGTCAAACTCGGTCATTGCCAGCGCGATTAATTGCTCGGCTTCCTTTTCATCGTCATGCCAGAGTCGCACTTCGACGCGGGTGCCCATCTTGTCCTGTATGGCCGAAAACCATTCGGCCTGTGCGCACATGATCGGGGCAGCACACAAAGCGAGCAATAAAAACGACAAACGAGGGAGGAACTTCAGCATGTACGCGATTATAGCGCCCGCGACCACACGCTGACCGGTCGGTTACGTGTTACCAGCAGCTATTTTTTCCAACTGATCGGGCTGACATCATCGTGTCTGAGCACCCGCTTTTGCAGACGATCAATTCGCACCGTCAGTCCGCAGCCCGGATCAGGGCAGCGTGCCCGGGTGTCAGTTTCCATCCAGTCCGCCGCGTGCAGCAGGCGCTGCTTTGCCGGCAGCAACGGTATGACAGATTGCAGCGCGTACAGGCAAAAATCACTGCCATCCGGCATGGAAATCTTGCCACCCTTAAGATAGACGGAATCTCCCACCGTCATCTTGCAGGTGCAGTTCGCATCAATTGACTCAACGACGATTTGCAGGTCATACAACTCGAATTCATCGTCTTGCAGTAGCGTTGTCAAGATGTCACCTCGTTATCGTTTAAATGCGGGCAAAACCTTTTCGCCCAGTAGCCGCAAGCCGGAAGCCGCGCTCAAACCATGTGGCGTACCAAACTCCACACGGGAAGCGCCGGCCGCAAACAGGGCTTCAGTCTGGGTAATGATATCCTCCGGCGTGCCCGCCAGGGCAAATGCCGCCAATAGTTCATCGGAAATAAATCGCCCGGCAGATGCAAAATCGTAGGCCGCCACGGCGGCCGTGACGCCTTGCAGAATCCCGGGCTCTATCTGCAGGGTCTGATCCAGTTTCGCCACCACCGGCAGGTAGAGGGCCATCTCCTGTTTGGCCAGCGCTCGGGCGGCTTGCCCATCTTCATCAATTACGGTCACCGCCCCCATTACGATGCCCAAATCGCGGGTGTTTCCCATGGTATCCAGCTGCAGCCGGTAGTGGGGTACGATGGCGGGATTGGCTGAGCCCCCCAGTTTTATTTCGTTCACCATCGAGTGACAGGCCTGGATGGTTTTTAGGCCCCAGGAACCAAGCAGTAGCGGTAGATTCGCGCAGGTTATTTTCCAGCGCAGGGTGTCGCCACCGGCAAGCGGATAGAGTTCCTGCTCCAGGGGCGCAGTGTTTCCGCTCAGCAAATGACGAATGCAAGCGAACGCTTCGCGCAATGCCTGCACCGGCTGTTGGGGATGAACGCCGATGAAGTCCAGCCAGCCACCCCGGGCCAGTCCCAGGTATGTGCGTCCACCCGATGCCTCATCGATAAGCGCTATATGCCCCGCGATGTTGATGGGATGGCAGGTAAACGGGTTGACCGCCGCCACTCCAATCCGTGCGCGCGAGGTGCTTCGAGCCACCTCGAGCAGCGGCAGCCAGGCCGGCTGATAGAGCATATCGTTGTAAACGCTGATGGTATCAAAACCCCAGGTTTCGGCGCTTCTTGCCAGTTCGCCATATTCCGACAAAGGTTTGTCGGTCTGGAATGCTATGGAGAGAGACCGGTCGTTCACGGCATTAACCCACAATCAGATCGATGTAGTCTGGCAGCTTCTCCAGCATAAGCCATGCCGACAGCACCAGGGCGGACAGCAATATCAGGTTCCGCGGCCGACTGGCTGTGTGACGGCCCATTAGTTGTGGCTTGTTTACCAGCACCAGCACAACAACAATAACCAGCGGGATGACGATCGTATTAAAACCCATTAGCAGCAGGATCTTGAGCAGAGCCGGGAAATCCCAGAACGGCGCCAACACCGCGGGGGTTACCACCCACACTACCACCAGGCGCTTGAAAGACTTGTTGTCTTCAGCATCGTGCCAGTTCCGGCCAAACATATCCAACCAGAAATAGCAGATCACCTGCACCACCACAACGAAGGTGGTAAGCGCCGCAATCATAAGGCCTGCGGAGAAAAAAAACGGCCCCAGAAACTCCAGCCCGGCGGGAAATGCGTTAACCAGAACTTTTCCCGCCTCATGTACCGTGTCGATTTCAGCATGATGGGGTAGCGGGTAAAGGGCGAAGCCTCCGGCGACCAGCACGAATATTGAATAACCGCCGAATACGACGCCAAGATTAACGACCGAGTTTCGAAGTTCTGCAACCAGATCGGGAACTCCTTTCAGGTTGTCTGCACACATGTAGGGAATACCCAGCAAGGCGGCCGGTGCCAGGGCGCTCCCGACAATGGCAATGATCGAATTGCTGCTGATGCGAACCGCGTTCTTGCCCGGCACGGGCAGGTCCGGCGGTATAGCGGGAACAAAACCTGCGAGAATGTCGCCGATCTGCTGCAAGCTGGTGACCGCTACCACCATAAAACCGCAGAACATGACGAGCAACAGCGCTGACATGATTTTCTGCATGCGCTGGTATCCACGCGAGGCCAACAGCCAGACGATGAAGACCGCTATCAGCAGGGACAGCGCAATTTCCGCACCATGGTAGTTGGCGAGATAGTCGGCGTTGGCGCCTGCTTCGGGCGGGTAAAAACCGAACAGCGACATCAGCGCCGAGGTCATTACCGACATCTGTCCCATACCGATCAGCAGGTGCACAGGAATATTGATCGCGAATATCAGCCAGGCCACACCCGGATGAATGTGCTCGCGAATATGGCTGAACATGCCTGTTTCCGGGTTCAACAAACCAATACGCGATGCGGAGTCTACGGAGATTACAAATAGTGGCAGAATCAGGGGAATTACCCACAGTAGTTCATAGCGAAACCAGGCGCCGGCCAGGATCAGGGAGGCTGCGGCTCCTGCTCCCATGGTTCCCGCAGCCATGACCGCCGCCGGGCCAACAATCCGGGAGAACAGGCGGCTGATTATCTGCACGGCGGGACTGGCCAGCGGTCCGGACGGCATGCGGCCCAACCGACTCCGGCGTGGTGCCTGATTTTGAGTTTTACCATCAGTGACTCTATGTATGTTGTTGTTTTTCTTGCTTATGTGTTCAGGATTGCCACATGATTACGCGTGGTTTGTTACTTGCCTGTCATCCGGGGCTCTTGCAACCATTCCTTGCCGTCCGAGGTATGCAACTCTTACTATTGCTGCTGATGATATCCGAAATCGCAAAACGACTGCATGCCTTGCCAGGCAAGCCGTTTCAATTGTTGCCGCAGCGAGAGGTGGGCCACAATGGCTGAATTTGTTTCCTTTGGCGAAATCATGCTGCGGCTTAAGTCACCCGGCCACGAGCGCTTTTTCCAGTCGCCTAATTTGCAAGCGACATTTGGCGGCGGTGAAGCAAACGTTGCGGTGGCGCTTGCCAATTTCGGTCTCGATTCGTCGTTTGTTACCGCGTTGCCTGCGGATGACATTGGTGATGCCGCGATACGTGAGTTGCGTGGACTCGGAGTAGCTACCGGGGAGATTGTGCGCTCAGGGCACAGGACAGGTATTTACTTTCTTGAAACGGGAGCCAACCAGCGGCCGTCTAAAGTCATCTATGATCGATCGGGTTCGTCAATGAGCGAGGCGACCTGCGGCGACTTTGACTGGGAGCAAATTTTTTCCGCGGCGAAGTGGTTTCACATCACGGGCATTACGCCGGCTTTGAGTCAGTCTGCGGCGGATCTCAGCATGGAGGCTGTTACAGCTGCGAAAAAACATGACGTAATGGTTTCCTGTGATTTCAACTTCCGTGGCAAGCTGTGGAAGTACGGTAAATCGGCGCCGGAGGTGATGGGCGAACTGGTCAAGTTTGTTGATGTGGGCATAGCGAATGAAGAAGATTGCCAGAAATCGCTGGGCATTACGGTCGATGTGGATGTAGAGAACGGGAAACTCGATAGCGGAAAGTATGCAGCACTGACTGAAAAGGTGATGAGCCGCTTTCCTAATCTGTCGGTTATTGCGATTACCCTAAGGGAATCGAAAAGCGCTGATCAAAACGGTTGGGCCGCCTGTCTTCGGGACAAGGACGGATTTCGGTTGTCACGTCACTATGAGATTGGCGACATTATCGACCGCGTCGGCGGCGGTGACAGTTTTGCTTCAGCGCTGATCTTCGGTCTCAATACATATCAGGATCGGCAGCAGGCGCTGGAGTTTGCCGTTGCCGCCAGCTGTTTAAAACACTCGATCCCGGGTGACTTCAACCGCGTATCAGCTGACGAGGTGACAAAACTGATGTCGGGCGATGCATCCGGCAGGGTGCAACGCTAGATTATCAAGGTTGATAGTCGACCTCGCACCTGCCGCCAACCAGTTGCATGCTTTCGTTGGTGTATTCCTGCAATTCGATGAATATACCATTTGGGTCGTGGCAGGTAATCATCCAGGTATTGTCGCCGGCGAGCTTTTTTTCCGTAACTTCGACGCCGCCGTTGATTAATAGCTGGTAAGTCTCATCGACGCTGTCTACTTCAATCGCAAAATGTCGAACCAGTCCGGGTTTGCTGAGCTGCCTGGTTTTGATTACTTCGATATAGGTTTGATTATCGAATGCGAGGTAATAGCCAACCAGTTCATCCTCGGCATTTCTGAATTCAAAGCGTCTCTTGACACCGAGAATATCGTAGAAAGCCTCTGTCTTATCGAGGTCATCTGATTCGAAGCAGATATGCGCCAGTCGAACTCCCATAGTGCTCTCCAGTGGTTATTCTGGCGGCGCCACAGCACCCTGACTCCACCAGTCTGATGCTGCAACATTCTGCAGAAATTCATCCCGCTCCGCATCGTCCTGTGCCAGCATCGTGGTCAGCACTTTTTCGGCGATTGGGTCGGCAGGCCAGCGTAGCCTTGATTGGTCTGAATTGGCAATGGTGACGAACAATTCGGCAATAATTGCCGGATCAAATGCACCGGGAATTCGATCACGGAGATTATTGAGTTGCCATTCAATTAACGGTCGATACGGAGAGTCGGATGGATAATCGTTCGACAATGATGTCGCCTCTGGCAGGTTGTGGGCCATGATGCCGGTTTTGTAGAGACCTGCCTGCACGAGTGCAACCCGTATGCCCCAGCGATCGACCTCGTGCCGCAATGCTTCCGTTGCGCCCTCCAGCGCAAACTTGCTGGCGGCATAGGGCAGGTCGCCGGGCAAACCAGCGATGCCGGAAAGTGAACTCATCATGATGATGAGTCCGCTGTGTTGATTGCGCATGTGCGGCAAAGCGGCTCTTGTCAGTAATAATGGCCCAATGCAGTTTGTTTCCATGACCAGGCGAAAAGTCTTTTCATTTACGTCTTCGAGCGCGCCACTACGATAAATGCCGGCGTTGTTGATGAGCACATCGAGTCGATCGTGTTCCTCGATGATGGCTGCAACAAACGACCCAAAGCTATCACTGCGGGATACATCGAGCGGTTTCACCTGTAACTCAACGTTTTCGGCTGCAGCGCGCGCCAGTAATTTGCCGGCTTTGCCGGGGTCGCGCATTGTTGCAATCACGGTATCGCCATTGCGGGCAAACGCCAGGGCAGCCTCCAGGCCAAATCCGCTGCTGCTGCCGGTTATCACAATTACAGACATACTTTGCTCCTGAATATGATAGTCAGCCTATAGTAAACTCGAAATGCTGTCACAATGAGGGAGTATCAGTGCCGAAAAGAATCGTGTTTCCTGTAAAGGGTAGGGTTGAACTACAGGAGTTCGACTTGCCGGATGTTGGACCCCATGATATCCAGGTCCGCACGCTCTATAGCCTCATGAGTATCGGCACTGAAACCACGATCTTGCATCAGAAATATGCACCGGGAACGCACTACGACAAGATATTCTCATTCCCTCAACTGAAAACCGGCGTACAGGCTATCGCTGAGGTTGAGTCGAGCGGAGCGCTAGCGAAAGATTTTCAGGTCGGCGACAGAATCTACATGCGTATGGCCCACGGCTCACATCAGATTATGCCCGAGGCACTTTGTTCACCGGTTCCCGACGGAATCGATCTCAAATCAGGCTGCTGGTGCGGGTTGGCCAAGACGGCCTATCGGGCTGCCTGGGCGGGTCGTTTTGAAACCGGTGGTTCGGTTTTGATTATTGGTGCCGGGCCGGTGGGTCAGATGACCGTTCGCTGGGCCACCGCCATGGGCGTTAGCGAACGGATTGTTGCTGATTTGTCCGGGCTGCGCCTGGAGCACGCAACACGCGGTGGCGCTACCCGGGTGCTGCACGGTTCGGTCGACGATTTCGCAGATGATATCAGTTCGATGAATCATGGCGAGGGCCCGCCGCTGGTAGTGGACACGACCGGGAGTCCCGCGGTCTTTCCTATGGCGCTGGCCGCTGCGGGCTGCTTCGGCAAGGTTCTGATACTCGGTGATAGCGGATTCCCCGGTCACCAGTGCCTGACCTCGGATGTCATGACCAAGGGGCTGAGCATACAGGCGACGCATGACAGCCACGATATTGATGGCTGGACGCAGCGGCGCATTGATGCGCTCTTTTTTAAGCTTGTCAGGCACGGCCGATTTGATCTGAGCAACCTGATTACCCACGAGTTTTCGCCAATCGATTGTGCCGCTGCGTATGCGCTGGCAAGCGACCGCCGCGAGCAGGCGGTCGGCATTCTGTATGACTGGACAGGCGGATTTTGAATCCGGCAGGTATCCCGCGTATCAGTAGCGCGGTGGTGGATAATTTACTCGCATACAAAATTAGTTTATATATAAACAAAGTAGCCGGTGGTTGCGCTTCATATGCCACGAACAGCCGGTGAATGCCGCGACAACAGGTAATGAGGTGGTGGGCCAAATGACGCTGATAGCTGCAAACGATATATTTTCGTTGGGTGCGATTCTGATTGGTCTGGCCTGGGTCGGTTTCTATGTCGACAGACACCCCATAGGTCGCAAGACTTCCGGCGTCATCTGGGTGCTTGGCTGCGCCATGCTGTTATCAAATTTCAATGTCATCCCGTTTCAGGCGCTGACTTACGATTTTGTCGGCGGCTCGCTGGTTCCACTGGCCGTACCGCTTTTGCTGTTCAAAGCTGATCTGCGGCGCATTTTTCGTGACAGTGGCATGGTGATGGTGACCTTTCTGATTGCGAGCATGGCAACGGTTGCCGGGGCGGTCCTGGGCTATTACTTGCTCGATCTTGGCGAGATCGGTCCCAAGGTCGCCGGTGTGTATACCGGGGGCTACATCGGCGGCGCCGTAAATTTTCTTGCTGTGTCAGAGGCCGTGCAAATGACGGAGACCGAGTTCAGCGTGTCCATTAGCGCAAGCAGTGTTGTCAGCATGATTGCTTTGATGATGTTGATTGCTATTCCCTCGGTACGCTGGTTGGTCGATAAAGTGCCGTCGAGTTTTCTTGATGAACTAAGCGAGCAAGAGAAAAGTGATTTGGCTAATACGGCTGCACCACGGCTGTTGTTAACCCACGTTACCGGTGCGGTGGCCCTGAGTTTCATTATCTGCGCTGCTGCGCAGATGATGAGTAACGCACTTGGAATGTCCAATTACAACATCCTGTTTATCACGCTGATTACTCTGGTTGTGGCCAACCTCATGCCGAAACTCATGGATAGCCTTGAAGGTGAATTCGAATTGGGCATGTTGTTCATGTACATCTTCTTCGCGGCTGTCGGTGCCGGGACCAACGCGACCGAATTTATAGGCTCGGCATTTATTCTGTTTGTCTATGGCATGACCATAATACTCGTGCACCTGATACTGGTGTTGCTCATTGCCCGCCTGATGAAAGTGGATCTGGCTGAAGCGGTTGTTGCATCAGGTGCTGCGCTGGTTGGTCCGACTGTAACAGCTGCTATTGCAATTTCCCGTGGCTGGCGAACACTGGTCACGCCGGCAATCATGTGCGGCATTTTCGGTTATGCCATTGCGACTTTCATTGGTGTCGCATTGAGCAAGTTACTGGCGGGCGGTGGATGATGAAGATTAGCGCTGCGCGGGTCATCGTGAGCTGTCCGGGTCGCAACTTCGTTACCTTGAGAATCGTCACCGACGACGGTTTTGACGGCATTGGTGACGCCACGCTTAATGGGCGAGAACTCGCCGTTGCGTCCTGCCTGGAAGACCATGTGATTCCCTGCCTGATCGGTCGCGATGCCTCACAAATTGAAGATATCTGGCAATACCTTTACCGCGGAGCCTACTGGCGCAGAGGTCCGGTTACCATGTCGGCAGTTTCCGCTGTCGACACCGCCTTGTGGGACATTAAAGCCAAAGCGGCAGGCATGCCGTTGTACCAACTGCTTGACGGGCGAAGCCGCAACCACGTCAGGACGGGTTGCCATGGCGCGACGGATCTGTCACCGGTTTGCATGGGGGCAGCCCTGCATTTTGATACCTGGGTTCCGAATTTTGGTGTTCAGGAATACATGCAGCATGGCGAGGAAACCGAGCAGGTATTCCCGCACGATTATTACTTTGCAGATGGCTACCTGCATGTCGGCGAAACCCCTGGGCACGGAGTCACGATAAAAGAAGACCTGGCAGAGAAGTTTCCATATCAACGAGCGTATTTGCCGGTTAACCGTCTTCAGGACGGAACCATGTGGAATTGGTGACATGGCGGATTATGATGTCGTTATTGCCGGTGGTGGCCACAACGCCTTGATCTGCGCCTGCGTACTTGCCAAAAACGGCCTCAAGGTGATGGTGGTGGAACGCAATGCGTGGGTTGGCGGCGGCGTGGTGACTCGTGAGGTTACCTTGCCGGGTTTCAGGCATGATCTTTTCGGCTCGTCCCACGTGTGGATTTATCTCAATCCGGATTTCAAGTCGATCGAGCCGGAATTGAGGCAGCACGGACTCAAATATATCTGGTCCGAGGATCACATCACCGGGCATCCGAACAAATACGAGGGCGACGGCATCATCGTATACAAGGATGTCGACAAGACCTGTGACACGATTGCAGCCTATTCAACGCGGGATGCAAAACGCTACCGTGAGATTTACGAGGAGTTCGGTGAAATACGTGAAGGCGTGATCAAGTCGATGTTTACGTCGCCTGCGCCTCCCAGCTATCTCTATCAGGGACTGGAGAATAACCCCGAAGGCCTGAAGCGTCTGCGTGATTACCAGCTCAGTTCGCGCCAGTTCGCGCTGGAGAATTTTGAAAACGAGCATGTGCGGGCATTCATACTGGGCTGGGCCATGGCGCCGCAGACTTTACCCGACCAACTCGGCACTGCAGCCGGTTTTTACGTGATGATTCCGAGTATTCACTACTTTGGCCAGGCAATTCCAGAAGGTGGCAGCGGGATGTTGTCCGAGTCAATGAAACGGTATCTTGAAGCATCCGGCAGCAGCGTGATGACCAATGCCACCGTACGGAAATTCATTGTTGAAAAGGGCGAATGCAAAGGGCTGAGACTTGAAGACGGTACGGAGATTATGGCGCGTCAGGCCGTCATCAGTTCGCTGGATCCGTTCCAGACATTTCTGCATGGCTTCGATGAAGGCATCCTGAGCGAAGATTTTCTGCGCATGGTGCGCAACTTCAGATTTGGTGACGTCACCATTGTGCGGGTGCACTACGCATTGCATGAAGCCCCCAGGTTCAGGAACGGTCCGGATATGGACAAGACTGCGTTCCAGCGTATCTTCGGCACAGTTGCGGATATCGACAGGCAATACAATGAGATGGCACGCGGAAACGCGCCATCCGATCCGTTTCTCTGGACGGCAGCCTGGACTACGATGGATCCGACACGGGCACCCGAGGGTAAACACACATTGATTATGGATACCTTCGTACCGGTAGAGCTTGCCAGCGGCGCGGACTGGGAGGATATCGCCGAAGCTTACATTTGTGACAAGCTGCTTGGTCAACTGCGTAACTATACGACTAACATGACTGACGACAACATCATGGCGCAGTATGTTGAAACAGGCCCCAGCCTGGCGCGCGCTAATCTGTGTTTTCATCGTGGCGTGACGACCGGTGGTGAAAGAACACTGGCGCAACTTGGTGCATTCCGACCCTTTCCTAACTATGCAGACTATCGTGGACCCGTGAAGAAATTATATATGACCGGACCGTCGTGCCATCCGGGTGGTGGTATTTGCGGAATGGGTACGATCGCTGCTAATGAGATTCTGCTGGATCTCGGCATCAGAGAAGAAGACGATTTCGATTTTTAGGACCGGGGCTTTCCGGGCACAAAGGCAATAAACATGAAACGGGAAAAAGTTGATACATACACAGCGCTGGTCGTACAGCCCGAGGTGACGGTTATCGAAGATCGTGCGGGTATCAGGAAAAATCTGGATCGTGTTTGTAATTTGATTCATTTTGGCGTCGGTTACCACTGGGAAGTGCCTGTGAGGCTGGTCGTGCTGCCGGAATATTTCATGCAGGGGGTTGGCACGCCGGGCAAGGGGGAGTCGGGGATCAAGGACCAGATGAAAAAGGCGGTGACGATCCCGGGTCCGGAAATCGATCAGCTTGCTGCTATCGCAAAAGAGTACCAGTTGTACATCTGCGGTGGCGGCGTTGTGGAAGAAGTCCCTGAATTTCCAGGTCGCTGGTTCAACACGAATTTTATTGTTGGCCCGAGCGGTGAGGTGGTACTCAAATATCACAAATGGCATATTCCGGCTTACATCGGGTTGGGCACCAGTCCGCACGACATGTTCGACGAATACAAAGAGGTTTTTGGCGGTGGTATCGGGGATTTGTTTCCGGTGATCGACACGGAGATCGGCAAGCTGGGCACCATGACCTGCCATGATGGCTGTACGCCGGAAGTGTCGCGCGCGCTGGGATACAACGGCGCAGAAATCATCTGTCACCCGGGTGCTATTCAGGAGTTTGAAGGCGTGTCGCAGCCGTGGGATTTCTGGATGTTTACACGACGTACTCGTGCCCATGACAATATGGTCTACCTGCTCGGTTCCAATTGGGGTACGGTTAACTACGATTACTATCCGAAGGCCTTTTGCCCTGGTCACTCCTACGCCATTGATTACACGGGTCTGGTGCTCAGGGAAGCACCGTATCCGGCGGAGCAGGTGCTGGCGGTTTCAATCGATATCGAAGCGTTGCGGCAGTACCGGACACGGGCCGGGCACAATTGCTGGATCGATATGCGAACGGAGGGGTTTCAGGAGATTTATGCCAACCCCATTTATCCCGCCAACCGCTTTCCATCGGGCAATCCGCCCCGCACCCTGGCAGAGAAAGTATCGATCTGTAAGGAGGTATTCGATGAGTTGCACAGACGAGGTACGTTCACTCCACCGGCAGGCTATGGCCCGGAAGACATATCGAAGCTGTTACAGGAGCGGATTGATTATGCGCAACAAACAGGCAGGTTGCGAAAAAGCTGATACGAGGTAGCAAGATGAAAGTCAGAAGCAAACTTGCAGACATCGATTTTCAGTTCGGCCGCTTCGAGTACAAAAAGGATCACCTGATTGTCCATAGCCACCCGGATCAGTCGATGCAAAGTAAAGTGTATATCAGCCCGAATGATGTTCTTTCGGCGTTCGGTCGCGCGTTGTCGAACCCGATGGTGTGGGTGTACTTTCTGGGCTTTCCGTATTTCCTGGTTCGTTATCGCCGCCGGCACGCGAAAAAGCGTGTTGTGAATTCCCGTTAAAGCAACCAACCGCTGATTTTTAGAGGTAATACATGACGCAATTGACCGGCGCGGAAGCAATGATTAAATCGCTGCGACTCAATAATGTCGACACGGTGTTTGCGTTGCCTGGCGGCCAACTGGATCATCTTTTTGATGCCATGTACAAGGAAGGTGATGCGCTGCGACTGATCAGTTCCCGGCACGAACAGGGAGTCGCTTATATGGCATACGGGTATGCCAAGTCGACCGGAAAGGTTGGGGTTTACGCTGTAGTGCCCGGGCCCGGTCTGTTGAATTCGACGGCCGCACTATGTACTGCCTGGGCAAATAATGCGCGAGTGCTGTGTATATCCGGGCAACTGCCGTTGAACTCCATTGGCAAGGGATATGGTGAGTTGCATGAGATTAACGATCAACTCGGTCTTATCCGCCACCTCACTAAATGGGCCGAGCGGATCAACCATCCGGCAGATGCGCCGGCAATTGTTAATGAAGCCTTTCATCAATTGAATACGGGGAGGCCGCGCCCGGTCGAGATCGAGATGCCGATGGATGTGATGGGGCAGAAAGTCGCAGTCGATCTGGCCGAACGAAGACCGCATGATGAGATACTGCCGGTCAACAGCGAACTTATTGCCGCTGCAGCCGAGGTTCTTGGCGGGGCAAAACGCCCGATGATTGTTGTCGGAGCAGGTGCCCAGGATGCTTGCGAAGAAGTCCTTGCCGTCGCCGAAGCGTTGCAGGCGCCAGTGATGGCCAAGCGCAGCGGGAAGGGTATAGTGCCTTCCGGTCACTACCTTAGTGCCAATCTGCCGGTGGGTCACAGGCTCTGGGCAGAGACCGATGCGGTACTTGCGGTCGGTACGCGCTTGCGCATGCCGCTGTGCATGTGGGGCAAGGATGACGATTTGAAGCTGGTGCGGGTTGATATCGACCCTGTTGAAGTCACAAGAATCTGTATACCTGATGTTGGTATCACCGGCGATGCGGCTGTGACGCTGTCGGCGCTGATGTCAGCGCTCAATAAGACTAATACGTCGCGGCCGTCACGAAAAGCGGAGCTGACTGAGCTCAAGGCAGCTGTCGAAAAAGATATTCGCGAAACGATTGCTCCGCTGATGGCCTATCTCGATGTCATTCGTGAGGTTCTGCCGGATGACGGTATTTTTGTTGATGAAGTGACACAGGTCGGTTTTGCGGCGTGGTACGGGTTTCCGGTCGACAAGCCTCGCCAGTACATCACCACGGGTTATCAGGGCACCCTGGGTTACGGATTTGCTACAGCTATGGGCGTCGTCGCTGCACATCCCGATAAAAAAGTGATTCAGATCAGTGGCGATGGCGGGTTCATGTTCAATGTTCAGGAGCTTGCCAGTGCCGTAAAGTACCAGTTGCCGGTTACCACAGTTGTATTTAACGACAATCGATTTACAAATGTTAAACGGCAGCAAATGGAATGGTTCGGCGGTCGCACGATTGCTTCAGATCTGCACAATCCGGATTTCGTGAAACTCGCTGAGAGTTTTGGCGCGATGGGGATTCGTGTTAATGGCCCGGGTAAATTGAAGGGAGCGATCGAGATGGCATTCAGACAGAATGGACCTGTGATTATTGAAGTGACCGTCGATGAATTTTTTCCGACTCCGTGGAAGCACATTATGATGCCGCAAACACGTAAACGGGTATGCACCTGACATGGCCGGCAAAGAAACGACAATTCCGGCGCCCCGGCCGGGCGTGTTGAAAATCAGATCGCACACTCAGGGCGCCAGCAAAGTTGAAGATCTCACGAATCCGATTAAGTTATCAGCCAACGAATCTTCATTGGGTCCCAGCCCGGCTGCGCTGGATGCTTATCACGAGGCGTCCGCTACACTGCACCGTTATCCTGATGGAAATCAGACTGCATTGCGCACAGCAATTGCGCAAGTCTTTGACCTGAATGCCGACAACATTGTTTGCGGCAATGGATCGGATGAATTGATCCAACTGGTGACTCGCGCTTTTGTTGGTGAGGGTGATGAAGTTTTGATGAGTGAAAACTGTTTTGTTATGTGTCGCATACATGCATTGGCACAAGGTGCAGAGGTGGTGGTTGCACCGGAAAAAAACGATCGGGTGGATGTCGATGCGCTGCTTGAGCGCGTGACCGAAAAGACGCGTCTGTTGCCGCTGGCAAATCCGAACAATCCTACCGGGACCTATCTCAGCGCCGATGAAGTCTGTCGTCTGCATGACGGTCTGCCCGGCAAGGTAATTCTATTGCTGGATGCAGCATATGCGGAGTTTGTAACAGCAGCAGACTATTGCTCCGGAGCAGACCTTGTGCTGAGCAATGATAACGTGGTCATGACTCGTTCATTTTCAAAGGTCTTCGGGCTATCTGCCTTGCGCATCGGCTGGGCATATATGCCCACTGCGATGCTGAATGCGCTACAGAGAATCAGGACACCATTCAATGCGAACGGCCCGGCAATGGCCGCCGCCGCCGCGGCTGTTCGTGACACCGCTTATGCCGACATGATCCGTCAGCACAATGCACGTTCGCTGGAAACGATTAGCAAACGGCTATCGGTGCTTGGCTTGCATGTTGTGCCGAGTGTCGCGAATTTCTATCTGATTCGATTTCCGCAAGACTGTGGGATGAGTGCAACCGAGGCCTGCCGACACTTGCAAGCGGAGGGCATTATTCCCAGGCCGACAGGCAGTGATAATGATACCGAGCTGCGTATTACGGTCGGATCAGATGCGGAGAACGAGGCTGTCCTGCGTACATTTGAGACTTTTATGAAACCGTTTGTTTAAACAAACGGCAAGGAGAAGTTACTGCAATGTCCACTATCCATTCCGTATCATCAGCAGTTACCGGACGGCTTGCCAACGTTCAACCGCTCCTGATCGACGGTAAATTTTGTCCGGCAAGCGACGCGACGACCTGTGATGTTTTTGATCCGTCAAGCGGGCAAGTCGTCAGTACGGCAGCCATGGCAACGAAGGACGATACACTGGCTGCAATTCGGGCTGCGCGGCGATCCTTTGATGCAGGAGTATGGACCGGTCTTACTCCGGCGGCACGGGGGAAGATTTTATGGCGTATCGGCGACCTCATCGAAGAACATGCTGATGAGATCGCTGAACTTGAAATGATCGATGCCGGTAAGTTATTCGCTTCTGCGAGGCATGGGGAGATACCGTTTGCGGCGGACTGTTTTCGTTACTATGCCGGCTGGTGCACCAAGATAGAGGGAGTAACAAAAGACCTGTCAACCATCCCGGATCAGGATTTCCATATCTATA
>PBZD01000129.1 GCA_002729875.1 Chromatiales bacterium
GCCAGCCCGGAAGCCCAGATGGCAATCTTTTGGCGCATCATACATTTGTATATGTCCCGTTACGGCAGTATCCCGATCGGACAGATGCTGGTGGAACTCACCATCCTGGTACTGAATGAACTTGATCGACCGCCAACCGTCACGAATCTATGTGAAGCCACCGGGCTGCCAAAATCCACGATTTCCCGATACATCTCCACACAAATGAAGGCAGGCATGATTACCGAGGTCATTGATCCCGAGGATCGCCGACGGCGTAATCTCATCCTGACCGACATTGGTACCGCCGAACGCCGTTGGCAGGTCAAGCAAACCCATAACATCATAGAGAGCGTTATGGCCTGGGATCAAAAAAATCAGGCCTCCCGGCAACAGATTGACCCGGATGAAGAGTTTGAGCGTATGAAATTGAGCACCGCTAATGCGCCGAAAATGATCGGTCGTAAGCGTAAAAAGCGTAGCAAGGCTGCATAATCCGGCTGTCATAATTAACACGGCCTGCCTTATAACTAATATTTATCACCTACTAAGCAATTCGTTTACCGGGGCCTGATCCCGACTGCGTACAATTATTATAGAAATGGGCTACTGCGACCCATCATCCTTCACCAAGACTGTTGTACGACACAGGTTCAATCGGATGGCAAAAATTCTTATTGCAAATCGTCTCAGCGACGGGCTGGTCGTATTTTATGCTGCTGACGGCAGCTGGGTTGAATCCATCACTGACGGCCAACTGAGCTACGATGACGCCACAGCAGACCACTTGCTCGCGGCCGGCCTTGCCGATGAACGTGACAACCAGATCATCGACCCGTGCCTGATCGAGGTCACGGAAAATGATGGAAAACTCATCCCGGTTGACCTGCGCGAAGTAATTCGCGCCCATGGACCAACCATTGCAGTAGACCGGACAATTTAAGATGTATCGCTACGACGAATTTGATCAAACCCTGATCAATGAGCGGGCGATACAATTCCGCCGTCAGATTGCACGGCGACTGGCCGGCGATATAGATGAAGACCAGTTCAAGCCCCTGCGCCTGATGAACGGTCTCTACCTGCAACTGCATGCGTATATGCTGCGTATCAACGTACCATACGGCTGTTTATCAGCTAACCAGTTGCGCCGCCTGGCACATATCGCCCGCCGTTACGATAAAGGTTTCGGGCATTTCACGACACGCCAGAACATTCAGTTCAACTGGATCAGTCTGACTGATGCTGCGGATATCATGGTCGAACTCGCTGAAGTCCAGATGAACACAATCCAGTCATCGGGTAACTGCGTACGTAATATTACCGCCGACCACTATGCAGGACGGGCGCGCGATGAAATAGAAGACCCTCGCGTCTGGTGCGAACTACTGCGACAGTACTCAGTTTTACATCCCGAGTTCTCTTATCTGCCGCGCAAGTTCAAGTTGGCTTTAACCGGGTCACCGCATGATCGTGCCGCAGTCGCTGTTCACGATATCGGCCTGCGCCTGCACCATGACATTCGGGGCCGCCCTGGTTTCGAAGTCATTGTCGGCGGTGGTCAGGGGCGTACGCCGGTGATTGGCAATACGATTCGCCAGTGGATCGAGCCACGGCATGTGATCTCGTATGTCGAAGCGATTTTGCGCATTTATAATCTCTATGGTCGCCGCGACAATATATTCAAAGCGCGAATAAAGATCCTCGTAAATGCCATTGGGGCAGACAAGTTCCGCAAACTCGTTGACACCGAGTGGGAACAGATTCGTGATACCGATTTACAGGTGTCAACCGCCGAGTTCGAACGGATCAATGCACATTTTTTGCCGCCCGACTACGAAAATCTCACCGATCAGGACGACGAACTTGCGACTATACGCACCCAGGAACCGGCTTTTGACGCCTGGATGTGCAGCAACGTAGCCGGGCACAAAGTACCCGGCTACGCCATCGTCAATATTTCACTAAAGGCACCGGGCCGCATTCCGGGTGATATTTCGGCCAATAAAATGGAGCATGTCGCGGAACTGGCTGATCAATTCAGTTTTGGCGAGCTACGAGTCAATCATCGCCAGAACCTGACCTTCGTCGATGTACGGCAGGTCGACCTGCACTGTCTATGGAAGCAACTCGTTGCGCTTGAACTGGCCACAGCCAATATCGGCCTGGCATCCGATATCATCACCTGTCCAGGGCTGGACTACTGTTCATTGGCCAATGCCCGTTCGATTCCCATTGCCCAGGATCTCGGCCTGCACTTCACCAACTCCGGAAAGTTGCAACAGGTCGGTAATCTGACCATCAATATATCCGGATGCGTGAACGCCTGCGGTCACCATCACGTAGGGAATATCGGCATCCTCGGCGTCAACAAGCGCGGCAAAGAATACTTCCAGCTAACGCTGGGCGGCTCAGCGGATGAACATGCGTCACTCGGTATCCGGCTCGGCCGCGGTCTGCCACGGGCGGAAGTTCCTGGTGCAATCGAGCGTATTGTTGATACCTACCTGGCAACCCGGCTGGATAGCGAAACCTTCTTGTCGACCTATGAGCGCATCGGCATTGAGCCCTTCCGTAAAGCCGTCTACGACCCCGTAAACCCATCAAGGAGAGTCGCCTGATGCTGTTGACAAAAAAACATCAAAATACGGTCGACTCGTATATCAGAATTGGTCCGGATGACTCGTTGCCAGCCGAAGGTGCGCTGCTCGTGACGCTGGCCGTCTGGCAGGATCATTGGGAACGCCTTGTACGCCGCCAGGAATTGATCGGTGTGCAACTGACCAGCGACGAGCATCCGGAAATTATCAGTGACGATATCGATCATCTGGACCTCATTGCACTGGAGTTTCCAACATTTCGCGATGGCCGAGCTTATTCATACGCAAGACTGATCCGCGAACGCTACGGGTTCACCGGTGAATTACGGGCAGTAGGCGACGTGCTTCTCGAACAACTGCACTATATGGAGAGGGTCGGTTTCAACAGCTTCGAGATCAACAGCAGTGACCCGGAAACTGACTTTGAAATTGCCTCAAATGACTTTACCGTCTGGTATCAGGCCTCCGGTGACCAACGCCGGATCGCAACGATGTTACGTCTGGGCGAAAAAGATCGCGGCTAACCCAGCCGCACCTGGTCGGAACCGGGCGTAATTCGCATTACAGCTTGCCGAGCGGCCTGAACCAGATCAACAGCAGCGGCAGAATCGTCAGATTTGCGACCATAGCGAACAACATGGCAAAGCCTGTCAGGATGCCGAAATAAAGTGTCGGCAGAAAATTGGACAACACCAGAATCGAGAAACCGACCGCGATGATAATAGACGTGTAATACATCGCACGCCCGATACTGCCATGCGACCGCTGCGCCGCCAAATGATAATCCCGGTCAACCGCATATTCGATTCTAAAGCGATGCAGATAGTGGATCGTGTCGTCCACACCAATACCGATGACGATAGCTGCAATCGTGATCGTCATAATGTCGAGCGGAATGCCCAGCAACCCCATGAGACCAAGAACGGCCCCGGCGGCCAGGATGTTCGGTATGAGTGCAATCAACGCAACCAACAGCGAACGATACAGCAGTAAAAACATAATGAGAATAACGGCGAACACAAATCCCAACGTCAAAATCTGTGACTCATACAAACTCTGCAGCACATTGTTATACAGAACCAGCATACCGGTTAGATGTACGCGCTCCGGAGCGTAACCGAGCTCCCCGGTCAGGTAAGTACGGATCCTGTTGATAAGCACATCACGGCGCAGGTTCTTGTCCGACTCGAATACGCGAATCGAAAAACGCACCTGGTTGCCGTCAGCTGACATGAATGGATCAAACAGAGTCGACTTGATGCTTTCCGGCAGCTTTTTATAAAGAATTGATAGCCAGAAGGTCGTAACTTCCTCATCTGCATTGATAATCTGCAGCGTATCGATCGTCGTTGCCATCGACAGGACCTTGCCGGTCTCGGGCAGGCTTTCGAGGTAATCATGGACGCGGGCTACGTTACCTAGCTGAAATGTATTATACCAATAACTTGACGAACCGAGATCACCATCGTCTGCGGCATCATCGAATTCATCGTCAAATTCATCGTCAAATTCATCGTCAAATTCATCGTCTGCCCCGACACCGCCCGCGTCCGCCTCATCAATGAAATAGGCCGGATCCGCGTCGATAATGATATCCAGGGGTGTCGTGCCACCAAGTTCCTGATCTATCTTGACCATGCCACGATAGATCTCGGTGCTGTCCCTGAAATTGTCTATAAACCGGTTCTCGACCGTAATCTGCGTCATGCCATACACACTGACGATGCCAATCACGATAAAGACAGCGGCGACAGTCTTCTGCCGGCGTTCAACCCAGCCTGCCAATATGCCGGTAACCGCAGCAGTAAGTGAATGTCGCTGCTGCGGCACTCCGGCATCGAATAGCATCAGGCCGGCGGGAAAAATGCTGAACGCCATGATCATCACGACCACCATGCCCGTTACCATCATCCAGCCAAAATCCATGACCGGCCGGATTCCACTAACCAGTAACGACCCAAATGCAACCATTGTCGTCAGCGACGTAAAAAAACAAGGTAAAAATTTATCTCGCAGGGTGTTCGTGACCAGCCAGGCCTGATCACGATCCGGATGCTGGGCATGCAATTCACGATAACGCACGATCAGGTGGACCGTAATAGACAGTGAGAAGATCAGCAGCAAGGCAACAAAGTTCGCCGATACGACCGTTACCGGAAAATCGGCCAGCCCAAGATACCCGGTCATGACAACGACCGACATCAGGCAACTGACCATCGACAGGATGACCCAGCGCGGTCGAATGAATATAGCGGTCAGCAGGATGATCAGAAATAAGAGTATCCCGGCGCCAAACACGATAACGTCGCTTTTGATGTAGTCGAGCATATCGGTCACGATCATCGGAATGCCGCCTAACCGAATCTCAGACTGATCCCGATATCGATCGAGAATCTCACGCACCCGGGCGATGTCAGCCTGCTGACGGTAGGTCAGCAACGCACGATGTTCGCTAATCTGTGCAGTCAGCGCCTCGACCTGATGCTGTTCTTCTAATGTCAGCGGCACCGTCAGTAGTTTTTCGCGCAGCACATCGCGCTGGTCTAGCAGCTCAACATAAACCGGGTCGAGCCGGAATGTCGCCAGTATTGCTGTCGTGCGGCCGTCGGTACTGGTCAGTAGTTGCCGATACAACGAACTTTCTATTAATTCACGCCGCGCAAGCTCACGGTCTGTGCGCTCACTGAATAACGTCGGCACTTCAATCTGCAACTCTTCCAGAGAGATCTGCGGGCTTTCGATCAGCGGGACGTCGAGTATCGTCGTCACACTGGCCAAGCCGTCCAGCGTAGCAAGTTCATCGCGCAACGCCCGGATCTGCTCCAGCGATGCAACAGAGAACAGATCTTGCTCCGGTGTGTATGTTATGACGAGGTAGTCACCAGACCCATAGCGGGCTCGAATACTCCTGTAGTAGCGCAAATCCTCATCATTCTCGAGCAACAGCGAATCGCCTGAAGCATCGAGGTGAAATTGCGGCACAAACGCCGCGAAAAATCCTACAACCACAAGAATACCGAGGATCGCAACGCGTGCTCGGTGAACAAAAAAACCCTCATACCAATCAATAATGGCCTGCATCAGCAATATCCGATTATTTAGCCCGGGTAAACGGCAACACCAGCCAGACTACGCGACGGTTTGGCCATGCCGGTATCAATCACACCAACAATATCACCACTATCCAGATCGACCTTGGACATGACGCCGGTAAAAATATTGGTCAAACAGGCAAACCGGTCATCGGCCGACACCGTAATCATCGCGTAACCATATTCATCCAGCTCTATGGTACGCAGTGACTGGCCGTCGGTATCAATAAAATCGATAAAACTGCCCCTGAGCAGGCACAGCGTTCCATCCTGCAGGTATGCAACGCCGGTCGTCCACTTGCGAACATATTCCTCACCACCCGGATAATGAATAAGGTCAGGCAACAAATCACCACTATCAGTATCGATGCGCATGACACGCATACCAAGATCGATCATAAACGCCATATGCCGACCATCCGGATGCATGACGCTATGCGTCACCCCGTGAAACCCGGTCAGTGACGGCGACAGATCTGTCTCGAACTCAGTGACCTTGTTCAGCTCAGAATCAAATTTTGCGATGCGCCCATAACCAACGACATCGGTACCCGGCAAAGTACGCATATCACCGCCCTGATACGGCTTATCACCTTTCAAATACTCGGTCAGAAAAATACTGCCGTCATGGCCAAAACAAACGCTGCCCCAGGCCCGTTCACCAAAATCGTGCGCCGGCATTTGTACACCCGTCGGAGCAACGCGAACGACGGCATGAGCAAACCCATCAAATCCCCACAATACGCCATCCGGCCCAAACCGGAGGTTGACAACCAGGTGGGTTGTACCTGCGGTATATAAGGTGCCTTTCGGTACCATATTACGATCATACTGGAGGATGCGACCCTCACCGGCGTGATCATCATCCGGGTTACACAGGTACGTGCAGCCGAGAAATATATCGCCCGGCGCAAAAGGCTTCATAGTCGATATCTTGGTCATCAAAACTCCCTACGGACAGCACATCACCATGCTTGCTAACGGCATTACGCCACAGACCATGGTCAGGCGTAAAGGTTGACTACGCCTGAATATCATCACAGCTAAGGCAATGAAACAAAGCAGGAACAATTTTGAGGGACCGTGACGCCTCTCCCATTATCTTGCGCCATGAATGGCTACGATTCGCCTCTAGCAACCGAAAATGTCCATGGAGACTCCGTTGCATAGCCTGCGCTCAAAATTTATTGTGCTGGCCGTTCTGCTTATCTGTATTACTCAGTTCGGCACACTTATCACGACCTCCATCATGGCTGAAAGTGATGCTGTAAGACAAGCTCAGGCAAACCTGTCGATCGGTGGGGCATTATTCAACGAATTAATGCGCGGTCGCACCAAAGCACGGAACAAACTGGTTACAACACTCGCCGACACCATATCTTCACACACCGACCCAATGCTCTCTGACGACTACAAGCCCTGGTTGTCAGGCAAATCCACCTCTATCGGTGCAGACTTCAGCCTGCTGCTCAATAATGATGGGGCGGTCATCACGACATCAACCAACACCGTGTCCGGTCCCTATCCGACCCTGGTGTCACTCGCCAACCAAGAGGGTGCCTCACGTTCTATGATCACCATGGGTGATCAGGTTTTTGAAATGGTCACCGTATCGATAACCAATATGCGACCAAAGATGTGGTTATCTTCTGGCTTCAAGGTGAACTCACCACTCATCAATATGCTCCAGGAACGTACCGGGCTTGACGCTACCATCATTGCTCGCATCAATAACCAACGGCAGGTTCTCGCCAGCTCGATTGATAATCATGCGCTTAACATACGCAACATTGATCCACTCATAACCAATCTGGATGTCGCGGCAGCGATGACAACTGAGATAGGCGGCGAAAGGTTTCTGGTTCAATCACATTCATTCTTGCCCAATACGCACGATATCGTGCTACTGCTCAAAGCACCTCTGAATCAGGCCATCGCACCGTATCATGTGCTGCAACTCTTGGCGCTGGCTATCGGCGTACTGGCCTGCATCATTGCCCTGATCGGCGCTACTCAACTGTTCCGGGGCATACGCGCACCACTGGAACGCATTCAGGCCGCTGCTCACAGGATTAGCACGGGGGACTACAGCGTTCCGGTTAACACCCGTAGCAACGAGGAGTTTTCCGAACTGGCGGTGGCAATCAACGACATGCAGAGCCAGGTCGCCGCACGTGAGAGCCGAGTCCTGCATGCAACACGCTTCGATCAGTTGACAGGTCTGCAGAACCGTTCCCTGACCGTAAAAAGCCTCAAACAGTCAATCGAAAAACTGCGCTCAAAGGATAGCGCAATCAGCGTCCTGCTCATCAGTCTGCCCGGTTTCAGAGATATACGAGCATCGTTCGGCCAGGAAATCGGCGACCAGATGTTACTTTGCACTGCTGAAAAACTCCACTCAACAGCCCCACCGGATACGGTTCTCGCCCGGCTGGAAGGTGATGAGTTCCTGCTCACTATGGAAGCGACCGATGCAACATCCGCCATGGTGATTGCAGAGAACATCGTCAGCATGCTGGCCGCTGGCCTGTCGAGCGATACCATGAACATCAGCGCCTTCGCATGCATCGGTATCAGCACGTTCCCTCAAGATGGCAACACAGCCGAGAAATTGCTACTGCACGCCACAATTGCAAATCGCGAAGCCCCGCAGAAATCAGGGCAGGTTGCAACTTATCAAACCGGCATGGAAGAACAATATTCACGTCGCCTTGAAATTCTCGGCAGCCTGTGCCGCGCTATCCGGGAAGATGAATTAAAACTATACCTGCAACCCAAGGTTAACCTCGTCGATGGCAGCATCTGTGGTGCAGAGGCGCTGATTCGCTGGGACCATCCGGCTCTCGGTTTCCTGTCACCACTGGAATTTATCCCGATTGCCGAACAATCCGGCAACATCGGGCTGATATCAGAATGGTTGCTGTCGACGGCGATTCGCGAATGCAAGCTGTGGCTGGAGGCCGGTTTTGATCTGCCGGTTTCGGTCAACTTATCCGGACACGATCTCTTCAACACAAACTTGCCGCAGATGATAGCCGAAATCCTCAGGGAGCATGATCTCGCCCCAAACTACCTGATGCTTGAAATCACGGAACCGGAATTATTTCACGATTTCGATCTGGCAACGGCTATTCTGCAAAATCTGCACAACCTCGGCATAAAAATTTCCGTCGATAATTTTGGCGCGGGTCATTCATCAATGGCACACCTCCGCAACTTGCCCATAGATGAGCTAAAAATTGACAGATCATTTGTCACTGAGCTACCGAATAACAGCAAGGATGTCGCAATAGTCCGTGCTACGATCAAACTCGCGCATAACCTCGGCATCGAAGTTCTGGCCGCAGGCATTGAATCACATGAGGCCATGAACCGGCTCGCTGAAATGGGCTGTGAACGTGCCCAGAGTTTTCTGATCAGCCGGCCTATGCCGGCCGAGACCTTTAGCCTGTGGGTCAGCCACTACAGCGAAGATCGTAGCGCTTACATTAACGTTCTCAAAATGATCAACCGGTAGGCTCTGCAACGCCTTGCGGCATTGTTGTAACAACCCGGTTGAACAACTGCTCATCAAAAGCCGATTGCTCATCACTGACCCCGGCCATGTATTCCCAATCTTCCGGAGCAAACAACTTTTTGCTCAGATCCATCGTCGCGCCATGATGACCCATATTCGCGACAATAAAATCGGAATAAATCTGTGCAGCCTTCTCAAAATCGTTAAGTGCATCACTACCCCGTGCTCGTAAAGCATCACGTGCGGCCAGAAACGGCTCCAGTTGTGCTTTGGCGCCGGTAAGCCGCTCATCAAGTTCACTAAGTGCCTGCCTGGTCTGATCGTCAGGTTCCCCCACCTTGTCGGTAATTATCTGGCCCATTTTTATATCTTGCTCATGCAAACGCTGCATCGTCGCATCGATATAGTCGGCTGCGGCAATATAGAAAGGCACGAAGGCTTTATTGCCGTTGGCCTGTAGCTCGATGGCTGCCGCCATTCTCAGTCTGACACTACGTAACCGGCGCCTTTCATTGCTGATCTGCTCCATTAAACTGGTCATAGCTATCCCCTGTAAAAAAACGCAATTATGTGATTTTAAACCAATTATACCAATAGAATAGAGATTCCTCGACGCCGGAGATAATCATGACAACACTGAACAAGACATTCCTGCTCATCGGTGCATTGTCCCTGATGACGACAGGCATGCTCAGCGCCTACGGCTTCCACGGCCTTGCGGAAACCCTGACTGAAGCCGACCGGTTGTCCTGGCGGTGGGCTGTGCAGATTCAGGCCTATGCTTCAATCAGCCTGTTGATAGTCACGATATTTGACCTGCTGATTGGCCCCACAAAATTACTGAATATTGCCCGCAGCCTTTTCATACTCGCCATAGTGGTATTTTCCGGCACTGTCTACCTGGAAAAGCTCGGCTTAATCCCGCAAGCACTCGGTAATATCGCCCCGCTCGGTGGTTCAAGTTTCATGCTGGCCTGGGGACTGGTAGCAGTGGCGGTATTGCTAAAGAAATAACGCAGCATACTTGCCGGGAACATCGTTCTCATCAGAAGACCGGCTCATCACGTCAACCGTTGTGCTCAACAACGGTCAGGCCGCAACAGTACCAATGACGATGCTGTGCAGTAGCGTAATGGCCTCCCGGTTCACTCGACTGGTATGCGCTGCCAATCACCTTCTCTGTAGACAATCTCATAAGCAGGCCAATAAGTTTCATCGAGTTTAAGTGTTAGCACGTCAATAGAATTATTCCAGTTCACCGTGGTAATGCGTACCGGCGTGCCGTTAAACCTGTTGGTGGCAATTTCAAGGAACCGGTCCAGATCCGGCGTGGCCATCCCATCAACTTCAATGATCCGTCGACCGGCGAACAGTCCATAACGAGAGGCCGGCGAACCGTAGGCAAAATAGGCAATATACACCCCATATGGTTTGACCCCACGCTGGGCCAACATCTCGCGGTAAGGCGCCTGCAACAATGCCCCGGCCCACAAAACGGCGCGCCGCACACCCAATCCCTCGAGGGCAACAGTCGCGACATCGAAAACCCGAACCTGTCCGTCGCGCAGGATCTCCAGCGTGACACTGGCATGCTGTACGGCCAATTCAACTCCGCGGAAACGGGTCACCGGCACACCGTCGATGCTCAGCAACACATCACCTGCCAACAATGCATCGGCAGCGGGTGAACCGGCAACAGTTCGCAACACCGATAATATTTGCCGCCGTTCAGGATCATGTCGCTCGAAACGCCGAATCCACTCGTTATCAAGACCCAGCTTGCGGCCAACCGACATCGGCAACCTGCTCCATTCAACTTCCAGCGAATGCAATACCCGATTATCGCGCGCCAGGCCGAGCAATTCTTCGACATATTCAATGGGTATACCCTTGTTTTCCTGGATCATCTCAGAACCAGCCTGATACACAAAACTTGACCACATGGCTATGACCCGACCCTTCACATCGACGAGTACGCCGTCAATATCGGTCGGTCCATTGATCAGGTTCAGCGCATCAAGATTTGTTTCACGAAACCGCATCGTACGTGACAAGGGCAATAATACCGGCTCAACTGAGGCGACTTCGGTGGCCTGGTAAACAAGTTTATTATCGCGCCGCAAGCCAACCGCCCACAACGAATCCCCCGGATCCGGCATGCCGGTCAGCAGGTCTGCCGAACGCACCGGCGTATCACCGATCAGGGCCGGATCGTATGATAATAATGCGAGGTTGTGCAGCGGGTGAATGTATTCAACCTTCCCCTGTACCTCGAGCGCACCGGCAAACGTAACCTGTACGTCTCCGACCGCCTCGGGTATCGTATTGCGATCAACCACGATAAAACCACGCTTAGCATCCACAACCAGACCGGTGCCGTAATAGTGACGCTCTGCTATTCCTGAAATTGTGTATGGCATATCGTAGTTAACCAGCACCAGTGACGGAGCTATCTTGCGCGCCCGTTTGTCCTTGTGCTTGATGTAACTGGCTGTAGCCGGTTTCTGCACCGTCGGTGCGGGTCCCGGATCAAGTGCGCGGCAAGGCCACAAACCACTGTCATCATTACGCCGACAGCGTTCAGCCGGATACCAGCGGCGTTCCATCCTAAACAGGCCCAGTTGGGTTGAGAACGGATTCTCAAACAAATAGAAACGAACTCTCGCCCGATCACGATCGGCCAGCCCATCAAGAGCTGTTTCAAAATCATCAAGTGTGCGCACGTCTTCTTCACCGATCGCCGTAATCACACTGCCACGTGGAATGCCGGTATTTCCGAATACGTAGCCGGGATTTGCGATATACACCCCCTCGGGGGCACGATTCATATGCCGTGCCTGCTGATATGAAAGCTTATGCACGACCGCATCGCCGAACTGGATGTATTCCATCGGGGTAATCGCGTGCAGATCCTGAATATCGACGCTCACAGCGAGTGCCTGACCGTTGCGCTCGACGATCAGCCTTAATGATTCACCAACCCGGCTATCGAGAATATCCTCCAACTGCACGAAGCGGGTAACAAACTCACCATCGATCTCGACGATGATATCGCCTACCATAAGCCGCCCGTCGGCAACCCCGTTCGGCAGAATTTCATCAACGACGAGCATGCCCAACTGGCCCGGGAAGCGCTCACGCACGCTCGCCTCGGTACCTTCACGCAAACCGAGCCGTCGCAATTCATCAAATGACTCGTAAACGAATGTCGTCGCCAGCGTCCCGCGAGTGACCGGCTTACCCGTCTGCAGGAGTTCAAATGCGCGTTTGACTCGATCAAGTGGCAGGAAAAAACTTGAAGCAGCGTGACCGCTGCCACCGGCATTTAATGCAACGACATTGCCATCGATATCAACAACCGGCGAACCAGACGAGCCACCGGATGTTGCTGACGCGGCCTGCAGGTAAAAGGTATTGAAGTCATTGTAGTTGCCATTGCCGTAATCCGGCGCCGGTCGATCTAGCCGGGCCAGTGTCCCGGATAAAAATGACAACTGCTCACCGGCATCGTTGCCCACAACCGTGATTTCTCTACCGACCTCGGCTCTGGACGGAACCAGTTCCAACTGTTCCGGCACAATGTATTTAAGTTTTTCCGGATCGTAACGATAGAAACCAAAATCATGTACCGGATCACGGTAAATTGCTGTCAGTTCAACCTCTTCCTGATTCTTGAACAATGCCTCGGCACGCACCGGGCCGGGCGTCACTACGTGACGATTGGTCAGAATCAGGCCCTGTTCTGCATCGACGACGAACCCGGTTGCCTGACTCGATTGATTCCACTCGGTGTCGAACGCGCGCGTGCTGTCGATCTTGATCGATACGACGCCCGAAGAAATTTTCTCAAGCGTTGTACGCCAGGCATCAGATTCTACTGCGGAGGCCGAAACAACGGCGAGCGACAGGTAACAGGTAACTAATAATCTTCTATAGAGATAATTCATAACCGAAAGTCGAACTGAACTCCTGCTGCAGATCTGCCAGGCTCATGACATGATTCTGGGTGCCGCGGTGTGCGATCTTACGTGCTCCTATCAGTGATGCGAGCCTGCCGGTATCCTCCCACGGCAAACCGCGACCGATGCCGAACACCAGCCCGGCACGATATGCATCACCGCAACCGGTCGGGTCAAGGATCTCAGCCGGTTTGGCGACCGGTATCCGGTACTCATTGCTGGCGGCGTAAATTGTCGAACCTGCACCGCCACGGGTAACGATTAACGCCTTGACACGGGCCGCAATTTCTTCCAGCGACCAGCCAGTCCGCTCATGTAACAGCTGACCCTCGTAATCATTGACGGCAACCCAGGTTGCCTGATCGATAAACCACTTCAAGTCGTCACCAGCAAACATCGGCAATCCCTGGCCGGGATCAAAAATAAATGGAATACCGGCATCGGCAAATTGCTGCGCATGTTCGATCATGCCCTGCCGGCCATCCGGAGAAACCATTCCCATCGTGATGCCTGCATCTGTCGGCACCTTGTTCTGGTGTGCATGATCCATGGCGCCGGGATGAAATGCCGTGATCTGGTTATCATCCAGGTCCGTCGTAATATAGGCCTGTGCGGTTAGAGTGTCGTTGATGGTGCTGATATAACGCTGGTCAAGCTCATTGTCGCGCAACCGGTCGGCATAGGCCGGAAAATCTTCACCAACCGTGGCCATAATCTGCGGTTGTTCACCGAGTAAGCGCAGGTTGTAACCAATATTACCGGCACAGCCGCCAAACTCCTTGCGCATCTCCGGCACCAGGAAGGCAACGTTAAGAATATGCAGTTGGTCAGCAAGAATATGCTCCTTGAAACGGCCCGGAAAAACCATAATGTTGTCATAGGCCAGAGAGCCACAAATCAATACAGACACGAGTAATTCCTTTATTTAGTGGTGGTGTGGTTATGCGCTGGACTCGCTGTCCGGTTGCCAGACCACATCCAGCTGCCTGACCGCACGGACATCGTCAAGCCGCCTGACCGGCGTTGTGATCGGCGCCGCCTTGATGGTATCCGGGCTGCTATATGCCAGATCACGAATTTCAACCAGTGCGGCGACAAACGCATCAAGTTCCTGCCTGGCCTCGGTCTCGGTCGGTTCAATCAACAAACACTCGGCAACAAGCTGCGGGAAATAGGTTGTCGGCGCATGGAAGCCACGATCCAGTAACGCCTTGGCAAAATCCATTGCGCTAATACCGGTTTCGTTGGTTATCAATTTGAGCGACACGATGAACTCATGACTTGCGCGACGTTCTGCAAAGGACACTTCGAAGCCGGCCGTCTGCAACCGCTTCATCAGGTAGTTGGCATTCAATGTCGCAAATTCGGATACCCGCCGCATGCCGTCGGCACCGAGCAGGCGCATGTAGACAAACGCCCGCAGCAGAATCCCGGCATTGCCCATGAACGTCGACAAACGACCAATCGACCGGGGCCGGTCCGCTGCGGACAACCACACATATTGGTCCCCGTCCCGGCCGACTATCGGCACGGGTAAAAACGGTGCCAGCCGCTCATTGACAGCGACCACCCCCGAGCCCGGGCCGCCGCCGCCATGTGGCGTGGCAAATGTTTTGTGTAAATTGAGATGAACGACATCAAAACCCATATCAGCGGGCAAGGCACGTCCCAGAATTGCGTTCAGATTTGCCCCGTCGTAATACAACAGACCACCGGCTTTATGCACGATATCGGCAATCTCGATAATCTGCCGTTCGAAGATGCCAAGCGTTGACGGGTTGGTCAGCATGATCCCGGCAGTTGCGGGGCCGACTGCATTACGCAGCGCATCGAGATCGACATCCCCATCTGCCCTGGTCGGTATCTCAACGACGGTGCAGCCACACATCGACGCGGTTGCCGGATTGGTGCCGTGTGCCGCATCGGGAACGATAATCTCACGCCGTTCAGAATCACCTCGCGCATCATGATAAGCACGCAGCATGGTTACACCGGCAAATTCCGCTTGAGCCCCGGCCATCGGGGTCAGCGAAATCGCCGTCATACCGGTAACCGCCTTGAGCATATCCTGCAACTCATACATGCATTCGAGAAAACCCTGCCCATACTCGGTCGCAGCAAGTGGATGACGTTCGACAAACTCGGGTAACATGGCAAGCCGGTTACAAACCCGCGGATTGTATTTCATCGTGCATGAACCAAGCGGATAGAACTGGGTATCAATCGAATAGTTTTGTTGTGACAGGCGAGTGAAATGCCGTACAACCTGCAATTCTGAAACCTCGGGCAGCAGCGGCTCCTCTCGGCGCAGAAACTGCGCAGGAAAATCGGCCGCCGGTGGCTTTGCTGGCGCGTGCCCTCCGGCGCGGCGACCCGGGGCCGATAACTCAAAAATAATCGGTTCAAGCATCAGGCTACCTTTGAACTGCTCATGACCGCTTTCAGCACCGTTGCATATTTAGCAATTTCTTCTTCCGTGCGCATTTCGGTCGCACAAACCAGCAACGCGTTGCCAAGTTCCGGATAATCAGCCGACAAGTCGTAGCCGGCGAGAATACCCTGTTGCCCAAGCGCCTCGATCAGTGGCCCAACCGGGCGATCAAACTGCAGGACGGCCTCATGAAAAAACGGCTCGAACATGACTGTCGCCGCATCCGACTCAGATAGTTTCTCGACCAGTAATTTTGTATTGGCGTGGCATTGCAACGCGGTACGCCGTAGCCCGTCACTACCCAGCAATGACAGGTAAATTGTCGCGGCGGTTACCATCAACCCCTGGTTGGTGCAGATATTTGAAGTTGCCTTGGAACGACGTATGTGCTGCTCGCGAGCCTGTAGCGTCAATGTAAACCCGGGCTTGCCGTCAATATCAACGGTGCGCCCGACGATACGTCCCGGCATCTGCCTGACCATCTGCTGCCGACATACCAGGTAACCGAAATACGGACCACCGGATGCCACCGGGATGCCAAATGGCTGGCCTTCACCACAGGCGATGTCTGCACCCGCCGCACCCCATTCACCCGGCGGCCGTAAAACAGCCAGGCTCATCGGGTTGCAGATCGCGATAACAATCATCTGTTGCGCGTGCGCCCAGTCAGTTAATGTATCAACATCATCGAGCGTGCCGAGAAATGTCGGTTGCTGCAAACAGACGGCGGCAAATTCTTCCGCCGCCAATCCATCCAGAGCCGCTAGTTCCGTCTGCCCGTCCCGGCAGTTGATTTCAACCAGTTCAATGCCCTGGCCTACGGTCAGGTGTCGTGCCACGGCACGATATACCGGATGTACCGAGCAACTGACCAGAATTTTCCGCGAATTCACTTTACGATTGCTGCGTACCGCCATCAGACAGGCTTCGGCAAATGCTGTCGCACCGTCATACAGTGAAGCATTGGAAATATCCAGACCGGTCAGGTTTGCCATTATCGACTGGTATTCATAGATGACCTGCAACGTACCCTGGCTGGCTTCAGCCTGGTACGGCGTGTAGGCGCTATAAAATTCGCCGCGGGTTACAAGATCCCAGACCGCCGCAGGAATATGGTGCTCGTAGGCGCCGGCGCCGATAAACGATACAACGCCGGCATCTTTGGCTGCACGGTCCCGCATTAGTCGGGTAACCGCCGCTTCATCCATGCCAGCCGGTATCTTGTGCAGCCCGTCGATACGCAAGGCAGCAGGAATTTCATCAAACAACGCCTCGGTATCAGCGACGCCGATGGTGCTCAGCATTGCGGCGATGTCCCGCTCGGTATGAGGAATAAAAGGCATTAGAATTTCAAAATAGTTACCAGGCTACACTGGTCGCCGGTTAACCTGCAGATTCAGCAAGGAACTGGCTGTAAGCATCAGCATCCATCAATTCATCCAGTTCTACCGGATCCGATGGCTCAATTCGTACCAGCCAGCCTTCCTCATAGGGACTCTGGTTGACCAGTTCCGGTTCATCGGTCAGGGCATCATTCACCTCGGCCAGAACGCCGCCGATCGGGGCATATACATCGGATGCGGCCTTGACGGATTCAACCACGATACAAGCATCACCCTTTGCTAATGTAGCGCCATCTTCAGCTTGCTCAACATAAACAAGTTCGCCTAATGCCTCCTGGGCGTGATCCGTTAGGCCGATCATGACCAGCCCGTCATCCTGTAGCCGGACCCATTCATGCTCTCTGGAATATTTACGATCCCCGGGCACTTCACTCATCTCATCAAGACTCCCAACCAATCAATACAAGCATCAGACATCGACCCTTAATTATCAACCAAAATACGACCGTGACGCACAAACGGTGGGCACACGATCCTGGCGTCACAACTTGCATTACGAATCTGAACCTGGCAGGTGCCGACAGCATCTGCCGGAACCCTGGCCAATGCAATCGAACGCTGCATCGTCGGCGAGAAACCACCGCTCGTAACCGCCCCGTCACCAGACCCGGTCAACACCCGTTGACCATGGCGCATGATACCGCGATCTTCGAGCATCAGGCCGATCAATTTTGCCTCCGGACCCTGCTCACGTTGTTGCTCCAGCGCAGCACGCCCGATAAATGTCCGCCCGGCCGGGTCCCAGGCCACGGTCCAGCCCAGCGCCGATACCAGCGGTGAAGTCAACTGATCCATATCCTGACCATACAGGGCCAACCCCGCCTCCAGTCGCAACGTATCACGGGCACCGAGTCCGCACGGCCGGATACCGGCCGCGCATGCCTGGTCCCAGAGCCGGCGCCCGGTATCAACATCGACAACAATCTCCCAACCGTCCTCCCCGGTATAACCGGTGCGCGCCACAAACCAGTCACCGTCACTGCAGCATGTGAACGGCGCCTGCTCAAGAGCTGTCTGACGAAGTACGGCCGGTAACAGCGGAGCGGCCTGCGCGGTTGCCTTCGGCCCCTGGATCGCAAGCATCATGAACGCTGCTCGCTCGCGGACGACAACAGCAAAGTCAGCGGCAACCGCGGTCATCCAGTCAAGATCCTGAACGCGAGTGGCTGCATTGACAACAACGCGATAATCATCGGCATCACGGCGGTAGACAATCAGATCATCAATCACCCCGCCGGCTTCATTAAGCATACAGCTGTACAAACCCTTGCCGGGCAAATCCAGTTTGGCGACATCATTTGCCAGCAATCTGCGCAAGTAACCTTCGGCATCCTGCCCGGTGACATCAACGACGGTCATGTGCGATACATCAAAGATCCCGGCTGCTTCACGCACAGCATGATGTTCGTCGATCTGCGAACCATAATGCAGCGGCATATCCCAGCCACCAAAATCGACCATCCGGGCACCGGCCTCGACATGGCGTGCATATAAAGGAGTTTTATCAGGCATAAAGATGATTTTTTACTGGCTACATACTTGACGAATGAGCGTGCTAATCCTTGTTGTTACAATGCTGCACCAACCAAAGCCTCGATACTTTCCACACTGCGTGGTAAATCCTTGGTCAAGACATCATGTCCGTCCCGGGTCACAACCACATCGTCCTCAATGCGAATACCGATACCCCACCAACGCCTGGCTACGCCTCGGCTGCGCTCGGCAATATAAATCCCGGGCTCGACGGTCAACACCATACCCGGCTCAAGTAACCGCCAGTGATCCGCAACTTTATAATCACCTACATCGTGCACATCCATACCCAGCCAGTGACCGGTGCGATGCATGAAGAAACGCCGGTAAGCGCCGTCCTTGATCAGTGTCGTCAACCTGCCCTTGAGCAGGCCGAGATCGCGCAAACCACGGGTAATCACCTTGACGGCCGCCATATGCGGTTCATTCCAGTGCCGTCCGGGCATGATCATGGCCAGTGCCGCCTCCTGAGCCTCGAGCACGAGATTATAAAGTTCGCGTTGTTCGGTCGAGAATTGCCCGTTAACCGGGATAGTCCGGGTGACATCGGACGCATAGTTCTCATACTCACAGCCTATATCGATCAGGACGAGATCACCTTCCTGCATCTGTCTATTATTGTCGATGTAATGCAGGGTGCAGCTATTTGGCCCCGAACCGACGATCGGTAAATATGCCATCAGCGTATTGTGACGCCGGAACTCATGGTGAAATTCTGCCTCAAACTCATATTCATATAATCCGGGTCGACAAATACTCATCGCTCGCTTGTGTGCAATGGATGCAATCCTGGCTGCCTTGCGCATCGCACTGATCTCTGCCCGGCTCTTATACAAACGCAGGTCATGCAACATATGATCAAGCGCTACAAACTCATCGGGTGTGTGATCAGAAGCACTGCCCTTACCTCGTAACGACGTAACCCAGCCAATCAGGCGCTGATCGAATTCGGGATGCGTACCAATCGAGTAATAAACGCGTTCACACTGCTCAATAATGCCAGGCAAAATATCATCGATATCGGCAATCGGAAATGCATCATCCGCACCGATTTCAGCAACCGCATCTCTGGTGCCGGCAAGCTTACCGTGCCAGATCTCCTGTTGCGGATCGCGTTCACGACAAAACAGCAGAAACTCACCGTCGGAGCGTCCCGGTATCAAAACGGCTACAGCTTCAGGCTCGTTAAAGCCGGTCAGATAATAAAAATCGCTATCCTGACGAAAGCCAAACTCGACGTCACGGTTTCTGAATCTCGTCTGCGCCGCCGGCAGCACGGCAACCGCACCCTTGCCAATCATGCGCATAAGCTGGCGCCTGCGCTTGGTAAACTCTTTCTGGTTCAAGCCCCGATCCTCAGTGGTGCTGCCTATCGTTCGGCGACTTGCGAACCCGATGCAACTCTTCAAAAGCGAGTTGTACGCTAACTCGTATAAACTCGGTAATTTCTACATACGCAGCCTCACCTTCGGCACTGGTTTCATCGGCCGTGAAGGCGGCACGCGTAATCTCGCTGAAATCTGTGATAATTTCCCGGGTAATACCCTCAGCCAGCAACGGGTTCCCCGCGCCTGCCTCATGACCTGCGCCCAGCCCATGCATGAAACCCTGGCACCAAAAGCCAAGACTCTCCGCCCGGGCTTCAAGTGGATCATCATCGCCTGGCAACAACAACTCAAGCCCCATATCGCCCTGATCGAGCGCATTCCAGGTTGCCGTGGCCAGCGATTCCAGTACCTCGCGCCCATCCCCTGCAATATTTTCCGTCTCCGCAAAGACCGAGGCTACCCAAGCCGGAGCCGCATCGGCACCCATAATACAAACCAGGCCGCAATATTCACCATGTATTTCGGCCGGTTCGCTGAGCGCGCCAGAATCACGCAAAACCGCTTCGACAGTGGCAAAATCTGGTTGCACAGCACTACCCATAAGGTTCTGCTCTTACAATACACAAGGTTAACCGGTTTGACCCGTTACGGCAGGGTTTACGAGCCTGTTGCATGGTTTGCGCGCCAGCTGGCCAACAGCATTCCCCTGCTATAGATGGGTTACCGGTGAATTCTAGCATCACACCCAGGCGCTGAACATTTGACCATAGCGCGCTGTAGACACTATATTAAGTATATGATCGATAAAAATGATAAAAGCTTTTCTCAGGAACTTCAGCGACTCGAGCGACGTCTCGATGAATTAGTTGTGATCACCAACCAAATAAAAGACGAGAATCGTTCGCTGAAACAACGTCAGGATGCGCTGATCGGCGAGCGCGCCACTCTTTTACAGAAAAATGAGCAGGTTAGATCGCGGGTTGAAGCGATGATAGGCCGACTCAAAGCAATGGAGCATGGTTCATGAGCGAGATGTTCGCGCACGTTAATGTCAAAATCCTGGAAAAGGAATACCAGATATCATGCCCGGCCGATGAGCGCAAAGCACTCCTCGATTCAGCTGAAATGCTCAACGCCAAGATGCGCGAAATTCGTGATAGCGGGAAAGTGGTTGGCCTCGACAGAATAGCGGTTATGGCCGCATTGAACCTGGCCAATGATCTGATCAGCACTGATGATGTCAGCACACAACTTGAAACCAGCATAAAATCCAAAGTTGTTCAGATGCGTCAACGCATAGAAACGGCACTGCAATCCGGTCAGCAACTTGACCTCTAACGGCTGTTGACCTCACTCTGCCGATCGCAATACGGCTACTCTTTCACTACAGGCAACGAATTTCAAACCCTAAAAAAGGCCCTGCGTCTCATTTTAGCCCCCCGCTTACAGGTATAATCATTGTCAGGTTCCTCCTGCGGTGTTCGAGACTAGCCCGGAAGTCTTTCGACCCTAACTTTCAGATTTGGGATCAATGGTCTGTCGACAGCTTTGTGCAAAACCGCTTCAAGCGGATAGCCTGCTCTGTCACGGCTGATCCCACCTTCCGCTCTGGTTCGAGAGCAAGAGGTCTATCACGGCACATGCGGGAGGAACTTTATTTTTTCCTGACACCAATCTATGGTTGCTCACTATGAACAAGGCAACTATTCGCGACAAAATAAAAGCGCAAAGAAATGCGCTTTCGGCTAACAGCGTTATCGACGCATCAATCGATATTTCACGTCGTTTATGGAATGTGCCGGCACTATCGCGTGCCCGTCGAATTGCATGTTATTTTCCTGTCGGACACGAGGTTGATTGCCGCTACTTTATATCTACCGCCTGGGAATATGGCCGCACTGTGCTACTACCAGTACTAAATGGTCCGGAGCTAATGTTCTCGGTTTACGACCCCAATACAACATTTTTGCGCAATCAGCATGATATTCCTGAACCAAACGAAAAAAAAACACAACAAATAAAACCGCAATATATTGACGTTGTACTTGCGCCACTTGTTGCTTTCGACGCTACAGGAAATCGAGTTGGCATGGGTGGCGGTTATTACGATCGAAGTTTTCGTTTCATGCGCAACCGTACAACCTGGCAACATCCAAAAATTATCGGCGTCGCGTATAACCTCCAAAAAGTCCCTAAAATAAAGGCTTGTAGCTGGGATATCCCCTTACAAATTGTGGTAACCGAAAAAAAAATATATAACTTCCAGCGCTAACACAACCTTACTCAGCAAATACAAAGAGACCACCATCTAACCTTAACCATAATCGTTTTCTACTGTGACCGGCATATAGGCTCAAACCTGAACAGAAATACCAAATAAGTACCGCAGGTCTTTAAGACTTGATTTGCTAGCATTTTATTTTCTTATGTATATACTCAGCCCGGTTATCCCGACACGGAGACTATTAGTATGGCTGCATCAAGAAAGAAAGTTTCGCGCAAGAAAGCGAAACGCAAGGTTGCGAAGAAGCGCAAGGTAGTGCGCAAAACGCGTAAGAAAGCTGCGAAGAAAAAAGCTAAGCGCAAGGTAAAGAAAAAGGCCAAGAAAAAGGCCAAGAAAAAGGCTAAAAAGAAAGCCAAGAAAAAAGCTAAGCGCAAGGTAAAGAAAAAGGCTAAAAAGAAAGCCAAGAAAAAAGCCAAGCGCAAGGTAAAGAAAAAGGCTAAAAAGAAAGCCAAGAAAAAAGCCAAGCGCAAGGTAAAGAAAAAGGCCAAGCGTAAGGTAAAGAAGAAGGCCAAGAAAAAGGCCAAGAAAAAGGCTAAAAGGAAAGGTAGGAAATAGGCATGGCTTAGGCTTAACAGTCTAAGCAAGCTCCCCAACGGAGCATGTCTCACAGTATGCCCGCCCCTGGCGGGCATATTTTTTTGCCCGGAAAGCAAATATTGAGGCTGAGGACGGGCAAACCAATACTTACCCTGTATGGTTATAATTGCTGCATATTCAGGTGACGAGGATCCAATAACCGGAGCACTGACATGCATCAAGAGGAAAAAAAACGACTAGCTGCTCAGGCTGCGCTGCAGTGCATTAAACCCGGCACTATCCTCGGTGTTGGCACCGGCTCCACCATTAATTATTTCATCGATGAATTACCGGCATTTCGGGATCAGCTGGATGCCATAGTGGTCAGTTCAAAAGCCAGCGAAGACCGCCTGCAGAAGCTGGGTTTCACCATCACCCCGCTTAATGAAGCCGGCAACTTAGACCTGTATGTTGACGGCGCAGATGAAGCCAACAAGCAATTTCACTTGATTAAGGGCGGCGGCGGTGCATTGACCCGGGAAAAGATCCTGGCTGCTGCAGCCCAAGAGTTTGTCTGCATCATCGATGACTCTAAATGGGTCGGACTACTCGGCACATTCCCACTGCCTGTCGAAGTCATCCCGATGGCTCGCTCCTACATCGCGCGACAATTCGTCAAAAATCGCGGCCAGCCAATTCTGCGCCAGAACTTCATCACCGACAACGGCAACGAAATTCTCGATATCTATAATCTGCAGATCACCAACCCTGTCGAAATGGAAAATCGCTTCAATCAGTTTCCAGGCATCGTCACCGTCGGTATTTTCGCACAACGGTCTGCTGACCGGATCTTCATGGCAACAGCAGACGGTGTGCAGGAAAAAATGCGTGGATAAACATGCGTGGATAAACATGCCACTTTACCTGTCAGTAGCAACCACTTTACTCAGAAGAAACCAGGTTCGCGGCAGCAGACCTTAAAAAATAAGCGGGATTAAGGTCCCCCAGCCAAAAAACCCGCAGAGTGCGGGTTTTTTGGCTGGGGGACCAGGATTCGAACCTGGGTTGGCGGAGTCAGAGTCCGCAGTCCTACCACTAGACGATCCCCCAATCCTGTCGGCAACCGACCTTACCGGGGTTGGATCCGGTTAGCGCTTCGAGTACTGCGTCGCGCGGCGTGCCTTGCGTAAACCCACTTTCTTGCGCTCCACTTCACGAGCGTCACGGGTGACAAACCCGGCTTTGCGCAAGCTTGAACGTAAACTTTCATCGTAGGCCATCAGCGCCCGGGTCAGCCCATGCCGAATCGCGCCAGCCTGACCCGTTGTTCCGCCGCCATGAACCCTGACGGTGATATCAAACTTGTCGCCAAGCTCAGTCAGATCGAGCGGCTGTCGTACAATCATGCGTGCTGTTTTGCGCCCGAAAAAAGTATCAAGAGATTTCTTGTTAACGGTAATGTTGCCGGTTCCCGGTCGCAGATAAACTCGTGCAGTCGACGATTTGCGTCGGCCGGTACCATAAAAAATATCAGTTGCCATAGATAATTATCCGTTCAAATGTCCCATTCAGATTTCCAGCGGTTGCGGTTGCTGAGCTGCATGATCGTGGTCAGGCCCACTGTAAACCCGCAGTTTCTTGAGCATTGCTGCACCAAGCTTGTTCTTCGGCAGCATACCCTTGACGGCCTTCTGGATAACAAGTTCGGGTGATTTTGCCATCAGGTCCTCAAGCTTGATCGACTTCAGGTTGCCGATATATCCGGTGTGATGATAGTAAACCTTGTCCTTGAGCTTGTTGCCGGTCACACGAATCTTGGCTGCGTTGATCACCACGATGTAGTCCCCGGTATCAACGTGCGGAGTAAACTCAGGTTTGTGCTTACCGCGCAATCGACTGGCGATTTCAGTTGCCAGACGACCCAGCGTACGTCCCGTAGCATCTACCAGATACCAACCATGCTCGACTTCAGCGGGCTTAGCAGAAAATGTACTCATTATTATTAAATCCATCTGTGCGCCCACAAGTGCAACAGGGACGCGGAAAAGGCGGCGATTTTACTGGCGTTGACCGGGTTTTTCAATGATTTACCGGAAGTTGCACCTGATCCGGTTCAGAATCGGTATTCCAGAGCAATCGAGGTGAATGTATCAGTTTTGTCCTTGCCATCCGCTACATCCGAGTTGTGCTTGACGGTATAAGCGAGAACCATAGACAGTGCAGCGATAATGCCGACACTCAACTCGGTTACTGACTCCGTATATGTGTTATTAGAACCAGATGATACGCTTACTTTCTGGGTAAATGTCGAATTCTCGCTGACTACCCATTTGTAGTTACCCGCAATCCGCAGAACTGCTTCATTTACACGGTTCCTGCCGATCGTGCCGACCGCAGCAGGTGGGGCCGGAAGTGCCTCAATAACCACGGATTGGCTTGCGCCAGCAGACAATTCACCGTTTAGCTCATGCCTGTCAATATTGATGAACCGGCGCCCGATACCGGCGGTCTCATAAATCTGCTGATCGTAACCGCTGAACCGGTCTTTGTTGTAATCCACCATTCCAAACAGGTAAGACCGTGCCGACAGGTCGAATTTCCCTTCATATGTCGCCTTGTAAGACTCGGCGGTCGTATTCTTGTCCTCCGACTTACCCAACGCCCTGACCAGTAGCGCATGATGCCAGCGCTGCTGGTCCCAACCAAGCTCGGCTTTGCCGGTAAATGAAGTGCTCTCGGTGTTACCGTTAACGGACAGATAGCCCAGCGCAACGCTCCCCGACCATGGATCCCGGGGATCTTCATTTGCCCAGACCTGCATCGGGATACCAATTGTTACCGCCACCAGGATGACGCGAAGTTGCAAATAAAACATGAATTACTACTATTCATTGAAAAAGGCGACGGTAATATAGTATTTTTCCAACAGACTTGCGCTGAATCTGCCATATGAAATGTGCGGCACGGTCACTTCAATTCACCTTATATGGTCAGATTTACGCTTATTTTGAGACCCTTGTCACAAATTTTATTAAACTCTTTGCATCTTATGTTTAAATTAGTATTAATCAGGGTTCGATTAGAGAGGAGTGAAAATTATCATGGCTAACAGCGGAAATACTGCTAGTGATATTCCTACCATCAACCGGTTTCTGACCTACTGCCGGGTACGCACGATACCCGCCAAGACGGTGATGATTCATGCCGGTGATGTGCCGGACAGTCTGTACTACATCACATCCGGTTCGGTAGAAGTTATGATCGAGGACGAAGATGGTAATGAGATGGTTCTCGCCTATCTCAACAAGGGCCAGTTCTTCGGTGAAATGGGCCTGTTCCATGATCAGCCGTCACGTAGTGCCTGGGTTCGTACCCGCGTTGCATCTGAAATTGCCGAAATGACCTACCCACGCTTTCGTCAGATTGCCAGCGAAAGTCCCGGCCTGGTATTTGAACTAGCGACTCAGCTCGCTACTCGCCTTGACCGTACCAACCGCAAACTTGGCGACCTTGCATTTGTCGACGTAACCGGACGAGTCGCCCACGCAATCATGGATCTGTGCAACGAACCGGATGCGATGACCCACCCGGACGGCATGCAGATCAAGGTCAGCCGCCAGGAACTGAGCCGACTCGTAGGCTGTTCCAGGGAAATGGCCGGCCGGGTACTTAAAGTGCTTGAGGAGCAGGGTCTGGTCTCGGCCAGCGGCAAAACTATCGTTGTCTATAATGCTCGCCCACAACAAACCATCAAGGCGGTTTCGCGGTAACCCGGCAGCGGCAGAATCAGCTGTCAGCGGCGGCTATCTGGTTGCGCAATGCAGTGATCGTCGACGCATAATCATCTGCGTTGAAAATGGCTGAACCGGCAACAAACATGTCGGCTCCTGCTGCCGCAATCCGGCCAATATTCTCCGGCTTGACGCCACCGTCAACTTCAAGGCGAATCGTCCTGTCACTGACACCCGCCAATGCATTGATGCGGGCTCGAATCTTACTGAGCTTATCGAGACTCGAAGTGAGAAATGCCTGGCCACCGAAACCCGGATTCACAGACATAACAAGCACCAGGTCGATTTTCTCCAGGGTGTAGTCGAGACACTGTAGAGATGTCGCCGGATTTAATGCAATACCCGGCTTGCAACCCAGCTCACGAATCAGGCCGATCGTGCGATCAACATGTTCTGTCGCTTCCGGATGAAAACTGATGTAGCTTGCGCCGGCAGCGGCAAAATCGTGTACCAGCCGGTCTACAGGGCTCACCATGAGGTGAACATCTATGGGCGCCCCTATCCCATGGTTGCGTAATGCCTGGCAGACCAGCGGCCCGACAGTCAGGTTCGGAACATAGTGATTATCCATGACATCGAAATGAACGACATCCGCACCTGCAGACAGTACCGCCTCAACCTCCTCGCCGAGACGGGCAAAATCAGCAGATAATATCGATGGGGCGATCAAAGCATCACGCACAACTAAACTCCCAAATAGTGACTGCTGCAAATAATAGCCCGAAAGTTATACGCAGCGTGGTTGAATTTCAGTGCGGGCGGAATTTTCACTTGATTTTCCGGTATTCTTTGATGACCTCGTAGGCGGCACGAATTTCACGCGTCCGTTCCTTGGCAACTTCCAGCATTGAATCGGGCAACCCTTTTGCCACCAGCTTGTCCGGGTGATGCTGGTTCATAAGCCGCCGGTATGCTGTTTTGACTTCCTTGTCGGTTGCCGTCGATTCTATGCCCAGCGCCTGGTACGCCGCAGTCAGATCCTGTGCATGTGACTGGCGGGTAAAGCCGTCACCAAAACTACGTTGCGCGCGCAACAAAGCTTCGAGTTGCGCCAGCGCGACGCGGCCAACACCGAGGATATCCGCGATGCGCCACAATACAGTTCGTTCCTCGGTGGTAATGCTACCCTTGCTCAGCGCAATCTGGAGCTGAATCTCAAGGAAAGCCTGGATTAATTCGGGCTGACGGCCGCAGGCCTGGCGCAACCGGCTGACCCGCGGCTCGATATCCGTTTCCGGCTGCTTGCCCTCGGTAAACAAATTGATCGCCTGGCGCACGGCTTCGGGACGCAATTGCATGCGATGCATGACCGCGCGCGCCGCCTGAATTTCCTCCTCGGTCACCCGACCATCGGCCTTGGCGACGTATCCCATGACGAGGAAGGTGGTCTCGAAGAATACCGCCTGACGCTCAGCAGCAGAAAATCGGCCACCCCCGGCCGAATGCCCGACCCGGTCGCCGATACTCAGCCCCCGGTCAAATTGGTGGCCTACCAATGCACCAATCGCAATACCAATGATATTGCCACCGGAAACGACGTAACCCAGTGTCGCGCCAACCAGTTTCCCGGCCCAGCTCATGTGGATGACCTATTTTCTACACAGATTTTCATGATTGGATCAGCTAGCGTTAGAATACCCAACTTTTGCAGCGAAGTTACGGGTTCATAATGTCTACAGAAAAACAGATGCTGGATGTATTGTTCGAATCAAGATTGTCGGGACTCACCCGCATAAGTCAAGGCAAGGTTCGTGACATGTATGCTGTCGATACCCATCATTTACTGATCGTAACCTCAGATCGCCTGTCCGCGTTTGATGTCGTGTTACCGATTCCGATTCCGGGCAAGGGTGCCGTTCTTAACGAACTAACCGATTTCTGGATGGAAAAAACCCGCACCATCGTCGGCAACCACATGACCGACGTTCCGCTCGAATCAGTCATCACCGATCCTGACGAACGTGCATCAATCGCCGCACGCGGCACTATTGTAAAACGCCTGCAGCCACTGCCAATCGAGGCTGTCGTACGCGGCTACCTGATCGGATCGGGATGGAAAGATTACCAGGCAACCGGGAAAGTCTGCGGTATCGATTTGCCCGCCGGCCTGCAGTTAGCAGAAAAATTACCGGAGCCTATTTTTACCCCGGCGACCAAAGCGGAGCTCGGTGAGCATGATGAAAATATCAGCTATAAGGAAGTTGAAACCCTGATCGGCGCAGATTTAGCCGCCAAAGTCAGGTCGCTGTCGCTTGAGATCTACTCGCTGGGTGCCGCCCATGCCGCCGAACGCGGCATCATTGTCGCCGACACAAAATTTGAATTCGGTCTTGATGATGACGGCGCACTGCACCTGATAGATGAAGTTCTGACCCCGGATTCATCACGCTTCTGGCCGGCTGAAAAATACCAAATAGGCAGCAGCCCGCCGAGTTTCGACAAGCAATTTGTGCGTGACTACCTGGAGACACTCGACTGGGACAAGACGGCGCCGGGGCCACACTTGCCAGACGATGTAGTGCGCAAGACCGCCGATAAATATCGCCAGGCCGCCGATTTACTCAAAGGCCCGGCAAACGGTTAACCGACAGACAGCGGATATCCCTCCGTCATGAGCAATACCATTAACGATAAACTGGAAGCTCTGCTCTGGGATTCACGAATCAAAGACATGCCGGCCGGCGCCCGGCAAGGTGTCATTGCGCTACGGTATATCTATGCCGTGCTGCGCGACATCGTAGCGGGCAAACTGACGCTCCGTGCGATGGGGCTGGTCTATGTCACGATTCTGTCAGTCGTACCCATCATCGCAATCAGCTTTTCGCTCCTGAAAGCATTTGGTTTTCATCACCAGCTGGAACCCGTCCTGTATAAATTCCTGGCCCCACTCGGTGACAAAGGCATTGAACTGACCAACCAGATCATCGGCTTTGTCGATAATATCAAGGGGGATGTGCTGGCCGGTATTGGGCTCGCTCTGTTGTTTGTCACCGCCGTATCGATGGCGGAAAAAGTCGAAGACAGTTTCAATTACGTCTGGCGTGTCGATCGCCCGCGCGATTTAGGCAGGCGCATCAGTGAATACCTGGCACTGATTCTCATCGGCCCGGTCGTCATGGTTACGGCCATGGCGCTGATCGCTAAATTCAGGAGCAATACGCTGGTCCGCCAGGTTGCCGAGTTCGAACCGGTTAGCGAAACCCTGCTGCTGGTTGGGCAACTGGCTCCCTACGGGCTCGTGGTACTCGGCTTCACGCTCATTTACTGGTTCCTGCCCAACACCCGGGTACGCTTCCGATCCGCACTGGCCGGTGGTATCACGGGCGGCATGTTATGGGCAACTTCCGGCGTATTGTTTACCGCTTTCGTCGTATCCTCGACGCGCGCGATATCGATCTACGCCACATTTGCAGTCCTCATCCTGGCGCTGGTCTGGCTTTACCTTTGCTGGCTGATCCTGCTGACCGGCGCCCTGGTGTCTTTCTACGCACAAAATCCTGAACACCTGCGACTTGGCTACCGCCGGCTCAGCGTCGGCAGCCGGACCTGGGAACAAATCGCCATCGGCATCATGACGTCTGCTGCTGCCGCCTTTCGCGCCGGCACACCACAACCAACCATTGCCGAACTGGCCGAATCAGCGCGCCTTCCGGGCCTGATGCTGATCCCGGTCGTCAACCGATTGGTCGCGGCAAACCTCGTAACCCGTACCGGTAAAGACCGGTTGTTCCCATTTCGCGACCCTGCCAGCATCACCCTCAATGAAGTCCTGGGAGCCGTTCGCGACACGCAAACCATAGACGTCTGGTCAACTGGCAGGTGGCCGCGCATCGTCAATAACCTGAGCAAACGCATCGACACTGCACTGGAACAGGAACTTGGCGACACCTCGATCTACACCCTGATCGATGCCGATGCCATCGAGGACGAAGCAGCCTCGGCACCTCCACCAGACCATTCATAGCAGAAAAACCCAGCCCCGGATCCAAAATGCCGACCAGGGAAACTCCCTCAACCAGCAAAGAATTGTTAATTACCGGCCAGCATCATCTCTTCAATCAACACCGAACCCGTTCGTATCCCACCGCGCAGATCGGTATCATTTCCAATCCCGGCAATGTGCCGATACATGTCGCGCAAATTACCGGCGATCGTAATCTCGCTGACCGGGTATTGAATCTCACCACCTGCAACCCAGAATCCAGCGGCGCCACGGGAATAATCCCCGGTCACCGGGTTAACCCCCTGGCCCATGACTTCATTCACCAGCAACCCGGTATCCATGGTGGCCAGCAAATCCTTAAAACTGTGGTCGGTATTGTCGACCAGCAGGTTATGCGCTCCTCCGGCGTTACCCGTCGTCTGCATGCCAAGCTTGCGCGCGTAGTAACTGCCCAGAATATAGCCCTGCAGAACACCGCGCTCTACAAGGCACCGGTCGCGCGTCTCGACACCCTCGGCATCAAACGGTGAACTGGCCAATCCACCGTGCAGGTGAGGCCGTTCCTCGATCGACACACACTCGGCGAGTACCTGAGTATCGAGGCTATCGAGCAGGAATGTCGACTTGCGGTATAAACTGCCACCACTGATTGCCCCGATCAGGTGAGCAAAAAAACCACGCGCAATACGCGGTGACAACAAAACCGGAGCCTTGCGCGTATCAAGTTTCCGCGCCCCAAGTCGCAGTAAACTACGCTCGGCAGCCTGGCGACCGATCAGGGTAGCGGCCGTGAGTTCGTCGGCGCGGCGCGACACCGTGTACTCATAATCGCGCTCCATCTGCCCGGCATCCTGCGCTATGACAGCACACGACAAACTATGATGCGAGTCACGGTAGCCGGCTAAAAATCCGTTCGTATTACCGTAGGCGCTACAACCACTCGATGTAGACAGCGTTGCGCCCTCCGAATTGCCAATCCGTTTATCGCTGTCGAGCGCTGCAGCCTCGCATTCAATCGCGATATCAATCGCCTGATGCGGCTCAACCGACCAGGGATGATACAAATCGAGATCCGCAATTTCCGTTGCAAGTCGCTGAGCATCGGCAAGTCCGGCACACTCATCCTCAGCGGTAAACTGTGCAAGCCCGCAGGCGCGCCGTACCGTTTCTTCGATCGCTGCCGTACTCAGGTCAGAGGTGCTCGCGTTGCCTTTGCGCTGACCAAAGAACACGGTCACACCGAGACCCTGGTCGCGGTGATACTCAAGTGTCTCAACAGCGCGCAACCGCGCCGTCACCGACAATCCCGCCCTGAAATTCGCGCTGGCCTCAGCCGCACTTGCACCATGCTGGCGGGTTAGCTGCAAGGCCTGCTCGACACATTTGCTGAGCATATCAATATCGGGCCGGGGCTGTTCGGTCATAGGATTACCTCTGATTCCACTGGCACTATTTTTACACTAAAATCCACCCATGAACGCAAAAATCGGAATCATCATGGGCTCTCAATCCGACTGGGAAATCATGCAAAATACCTCAAACCAGCTCGAATCATTTGGCATCGAACACGAAGTCCGGATCATTTCAGCCCATCGCTCCCCCGATCTGCTGGCCGAGTATTGCCACACTGCCCGGGACCGCGGGCTGAAAGTCCTGATCACCGCCGCCGGACTTGCTGCCGGTTTACCGGGCGCCGCCGCGGCCAAAACCCCGCTGCCGGTGCTTGGAGTACCGATGGAGTCCCGCGCTCTCGGTGGTATGGATGCACTGCTGTCGATGGTCCAGATGCCGGCCGGTATTCCTGTTGGCACACTGGCGATCGGCAAGGCCGGCGCTAAAAATGCCGCCATCATGGCTGCGTCAATCCTGGCACTGGAAGACGAACGCCTGCGTGAGGCGCTCGATGAATTCCGTGCCAACCAGACCCAGGCCGTGCTGGACCTGCCCGACCCCAGGGAACTTTAATCGCACCGAGCAACGGCTAAGGCCGGAAGCGGATACGCAGCCGGCCGGCGATCAAATCAACCGGTTCCGCCGACAGTCAGCCCATCAACCCGCAAGGTCGGCTGCCCGACCCCGACTGGTACCGACTGCCCATCCTTACCGCATATCCCGATACCGGTATCGAGTTGGAGATCATTGCCCACCATCGAAACCTTGTGCAACACGGATGGGCCGTCCCCGATCAATGACGCACCTTTGACGGGTGCGCCAAGTTTTCCACCTTCAATCAGGTACGACGCACTGGTCGAAAAAACAAACTTGCCCGAGGTGATATCAACCTGACCGCCGGCAAAATTCTGCGCATAAATACCCTTGTCTACAGATGCAATGATTTCCTCGGGATCGCTGGCACCGGCCAGCATAAAGGTATTCGTCATGCGCGGCAGCGGCAAATGAGCAAACGACTGGCGCCGACCGTTACCGGTTGACAACACCCCCATGAGGCGCGCGTTCATACTGTCCTGCATATAACCTGACAACTTGCCTTGTTCGATCAGTACCGTGTGTTGTGTCGGCATCCCTTCGTCATCGACATTCAGCGAACCACGCCGACTATCCAGCGTGCCATCGTCGACGACAGTACAAAGCTCGGAAGCTACCTGCTCGCCAATACGTCCCGAAAATGCCGAGGTTCCCTTGCGGTTGAAATCACCTTCCAGTCCATGCCCAATCGCTTCGTGCAGTAACACGCCGGGCCACCCCGGCCCGAGCACGACAATCATCTCACCGGCCGGCGCTGGTATTGCATCGAGATTAACCAGTGCCTGGCTTACCGCCTCACGCGCATATTCCATCGGGCGATCGCCATCAAGAAAATATTCATAACCAAATCGACCGCCGCCACCCGAGTAACCCTGCTCACGTTTACCGTCATCCTCGACGATCACCGAAACGTTCAGCCGAACAAGCGGCCTAACATCAGCAGCCAGAACACCGTCACTCGAACAAACCAGCACCACATCCTGCACACCGGCCAGGTTTACCATGACTTGCTTGATACGTGAATCAATCTTGCGGGTATCACGATCGATGTCCTGCAACAGGGCAACCTTGTCCGCATCATCCAGCGAAGCAATCGGATCGACCGGTGCATACAAATTATGCCCGGACCGCGCTACCGCAACCCGGACCTTGCCCTGTTGGCCGCTACGGGCAATAGCGCCGGCTGCTGCAGATGCCTGCATCAGTGCAGGCAATGCAAGTTCATCGGAATATGCAAAACCGGTTTTCTCGCCCGCCATGGCTCGCGCACCGACACCCTGATCGAGGTTATAACTACCATCCTTGACGATCCCGTCTTCAAGCGACCACGACTCGTGTCGCGTTACCTGAAAATACAGATCCGCACAATCAACCCCTTTTTGCATCAAAGCATTCAGCGCACGCTCAAGATGCATGTCTTCCAGACCGGTCGGTGCCAGCAGAGACTGGCGCGCAATCTGTATCGGGTTTGAGAGGTCAGAATGTGTCAACTTGTTCATCCGCTGGTGACTATAGGGGGATTCTACGCGGTAGACCGTATCCACACACTATTTTGCAGACTTACAAATGATGCTTGGGTACCGGGAACTGTCGGCGTATATCCGCCTGTGCGTCCAGATCCAGATCAGCAACAATAACACCGGTGTCGGTACCGGCATCTGCAATCACCTTACCCCAGGGTGAAACCAGCATCGAGTGACCATAGGTTTGTCTGCCGTTTTCATGCCGGCCGGTTTGCGCCGCTGCCACCATAAAACACTGGTTCTCGATCGCGCGGGCCCTGAGCAGAATCGACCAATGAGCCGCTCCGGTCGTTGCGGTAAATGCAGCCGGCAACGCAATCAGCTGCATCTCGGACGCAGAGAAACTCCTGAACAACTCGGGACAGCGCACGTCGTAGCAAACTGCAACACACAGTCCACCCCACGGCGTAGGCACAATCAGCGGTGACGAACCGGCCTTGGTATGCGCCGATTCACTGTAGTGCTCATCCCGGCCAGGAATGCCGACATCAAACAGGTGAATCTTGTCGTAACGTGCCACGCGATGGCCATCGGCAGCGAACACCAGTGAAGATGCGCTCGGGCGCGCCGGATCATCGCCGATAATGGGAATTGTGCCGCCAACTATCCATACCGTGTGACATGCCGCCTGCTCGGCAAGAAAATTCTGCAGCGGCCCGTCACCATCCGGCTCCGCCAATGCGCAGCGATCCACTTCCTTACAACCCATTGCCGCAAAACTCTCGGGAAGCACGATGAACTGCGCGCCTTGTGCAGCCGCTGCATTGATATGCCCGGCTACTGCGCGCAGATTTGCATCGACATCCAAACCGGATGTCATCTGGACCGCAGCACAACGCACACTCGTCATTCTTTCAATGATTCGGTAATGGCTTCGGAGAGATATGATTCGCAATTACGTAACGGCGCAACATCGAGATCGGTACCGCTGATTTGCGCGATGGCCGGATCGTCCCAGGATTCCGTAACCCGATAGTATGATTCCCCGAATGTGCTCAGCGGTTTATGAAAGATCTGTGAGAACAACAGCATCGCAGCACCGACTACAGGACCGCCAACAACGGTGCCGCCGACCGCAAGCAGATTGGAAACATGCGGGCGAATAACCGCCATCTGATTATAATCACGTGCCGCAAGACCGGTTCGACCGACAATTCCCATGTCAGCAACAGAACCCTCCATACCAAGATTGCAGGTGTATGCATTGCCTCCATCGACCGTGAAATCACCCTTGATCGTATTGAAACTCAGGCCATCGGCGAACACATCGCTGAAATCAAATAACAAACGGCGCGGTAAGGCAGCGAGACTCAACACGCCGAGAATGCGCCCGCCGCCGGGCTCAACGGCCAGCAATGAGCCATCTTTCATGCTCAGCGTGAACTCGCCGTTAGCACGCTCCAGGAAATCAGCGCCGGGTCCGCCTAACCAGGTCAGTTCAGCGCTGGCGACCACCGACTTACCGGTAATCACCGGTTCATAACCCAGTGCGCTCAACACGGCACGTATATCGGTGCCATTCAGATCCAGCTTCAGGCGGGTCTGGCGCAACGTATCGTCGTTAGGGTGAACAAGCCACGCACCACGGCCATCAATTGTAAATGTCGGTGACTGCATCCTGAGCGGTTCGACAAGAATGCCCCCGGCGACACTATTGATAGTCGTACTCAATGCACCGAAGTGCTGGTCGTTCATGACAAAATCATCCGCCTTGATCGCAACAGACGGAATGACACGCGGATCAGAGGAGCCACCCTCGTCCTGACTATCCTGATAATTATCCACCAACCAGAGTCGTTCCATATCGGCCAGGATCGGTTGCCCGGCATCAAGATTGAGCGGCACTGTTATTTGCCCGGCAAGACCCGGGCTTTCCAGCGCAATCTGCCAGCTCTGCTCATCCTGAAACGCAGCCAGTTGCACAGCTGTAAATAGTTGTCCAAAAACCACCAAACGGTCGACATCAAGATCTGCCGTATGCCATATTTCCTGCCAGGACGATCCCCCAAACCCGCTACCATCCGCCTCAGCCTGCGCATCGCCCGCCAAATCACCAGCATCCAGTGCAAGCCATTCATCAAAATTGAGGAAACCCAGGTGACCGGATAACTCAACACCCGGACGGTTGGACACAATTGACGGGGTTGACCCGGCGTGCACAGCGCCGTAGGCGATTTCCCAGGCTTCTGTTCCGGCCTCCAGCTCAAAGGCCCAGGTCAAGTCATGTTCCAGCCTGCCGGCAACCTCAAGCCGGTCCTCAGCCGGGAACACAATGTCGAGTTCGAGCGCACGTTGCCCGGCAAATGTCTTGGCCAGTGGGTCGGGTAAATGACTCTTAACACCGACCAGGTCACTACGTACCATAATATGGGCCAGTTGTTGCGCGTCTGACTGGCGTCGTGGAATCACTACCAGTGCATCCCAGTTTGCCGCCCCCTCAACGCGACCGATAAACGGCAGTGACAGAGTCCGCATCCAGCGCTCCACCGGCGTGCGCCCCGTGACCCTGATGAACTGACTATACAGTTCACTCGAAGCCGCCGCCGGATACAGGTCAATAGTGACCGGTTCACCAAGCAATGTTGCCGTCATGCCGCCCGCATGAAAGCGGGTATTGTGAATCGTCAGGATGCCACCGAGATTGGTCAGGCCCCAGTCGAGACCCTGTAAACCAAGTTCCGTATCGTTGGCATCGATTACGATATCGAGTTGATATTCTTTCGCTTGCATGATCGGCATATCGAGTTGCAAATCGACATCAGCGCTTCCTCCGCCTGTTGCATTGTCGATTACCGGGCCAATTGCCAGAGCTACAGGGCTTTGGCGCAGAAACTCCAGGACCGCTTCCACGGTCACTGGTTGTTGTGCGTGAATTTCAAGTTGTCCCTTGCGCAGATCCGCGATCCGCACATCACTGTCGAGGAATTGGATAAGACCTATCCGACCACTGTTTCGTTGGGTCGACAGGCTGGCACCATCGAATATAATGCGCGCATCCAGGTTGTCTATGCGTGGCCACAGATCAGCATAATCGAGTACACAATCCTCGACATCGATGTCAATATTAAAAACGCCTTCACCGGCGGCGAACGGGAACTTTCGCAACGGCCCGCTGACCCTGATGTCAGCCCGCGGCACCCGTCCCTTGACCAACGCACGATCCAGCCAGGCACCTACGCGCGGCGGGAACTTCTTCAGCGGCAGTAACGGCACAACCTGGGACACATTGTTCGCAGAACCCATCGCCGTCAGATCGATCTGCGGCGAATCCCCATTGCGCGGCCAATCAAATTTAAAACGTCCTTTGCCCTGGAAAGCAGCCAATCGTAGCTGAATGATGTCACTTAGCACGTTGACAGCATCATCGTTGACGCGCCAGTCGAGCTTTCCGGCAATACTCTGCGCCTGGATCGGCTCCGTAAACAACGCCGGTAATGTAACTACAACATCCCTGCTGTCGGTCCGCAGATAGCCGCCGTCCTGATCCGCATCCAGTTCACCGCTGGCACCACGCAGCGAGTTACCCTCCCCCAACCCGACAATTCCGATATCGGTAAACTCAAAAGCAGTCTTGAAATTCACTGCTGCATCAATGCTCTGCTGAAAATTAAAATCAAAATTGCGCAGATCGCCGTAAATATCCTGCGGCAAATGAAATTTTTCGGGCAGCACTGCCGCCAGCAAATCTTCGCTATCAGCAAGCAGAATAAACGGATATAAATCCTGAAAGCGTATGAAACCCGCACTGGCCTGAATGCTTTGATCTTGAGTGGCAGTGGTCGGCTGCACCGCAACGCTGAAATCGCTTTGCGGTGCGAATAAACCAAGTTGCTCAACACTGATTTCATTCGCGGCCAGCAACCAACTATCGTTCTCGCCGCGCGCCCACTCGAGTCTGCCGCTCAAGGCCTTGTACTGTTCTGTTCGATCAGCATTAATGCGCAGAACAACATCCTGAATATCCAGATCGCCGGATATATTTTTCAATACGCTATCAATAAATGCTGCTGAAATAGTTGCATTGCCATACGCCTCGATCACCGGCACATCCCGATCTAACGCATAAGCAAAAATTCTCCCAAAATGTAGATTCTCCCCGGCAAAGTGAATACGCCATTCCGGCACATCCCGAACTACCGATTGACGATTAGCCTTTCCGACCGGGGGTGATTCCGGGCGCAGTAACCGGGTCGGAAGATCCGCCGATAACGCCACACGCCCACCGAACTCCGACGCCAATTCAATTTCACTGTCAATCCTGATCTGCTCAGCCGACAATTGAATATCAAGTTGCTCAATGCTGAAGGTATATTCATCCCCGGAACGTAAATCATCAGCAAATACAACTTCGATTGCTGATAATTCAATCTCCAGTTCAGGTAACTGCAGCGGCCCGTCCGGATCCGACTCAAGACGTATAAATTCTTTAAGCGATCGATTCTGAACAAAAAATGTTCCATCGCCATCCTGCCGAACACTGACTTGCAAACCCTCTATACCAAGGCGATTCAAGAGCGCCTTGCGGTCACGAAGCAGCATGAACAAGCTGATACCCACCGTCAGTTTATCGGCAATAAAAACCTGCTCACCCGTCTCTTGTGACAGTACGGTTACATTGATGAACTGCAATTCGGGACCGGCAAACGGCCAACTCGCACTGATATTTTCAAACTGCACATCAAAGCCAATCGCCTCGGCAGCCCAGCTGCGTATGTCATCCTGATAATCCTCTACGAGCGGTAATAACAGACGCGTGATACCGACGAGTAACGCAAGCAGCATGATGCCGATTGCTCCCGTATAGATGAACCATTTAAGGATTTTGCCGAGTAAATCACCCATTTAATCGTACGTTCCCTACATCAGGACAACATCGAACCGATCCGGCGCGAACATTGTCTCTGCCTGCAACCTAATTGGCTTGCCGGTCAACTCTTCCAGTTCCGCAAGCCCTGACGATTCCTCATCGAGCAGTAATTCAATGACATCCTGATGCGCCATTACGACCAGCTCTTCGAACTTGAATTGCCGATGCTGGCGAAAAATCTCTCTGAAAATCTCATAACAAACTGTTTCGGGTGTTTTGAGAAAACCATTCCCGTGACAGGCAGGACAACTGTTGCACATGATGTGCTCAAGACTTTCCCGCGTTCTCTTGCGAGTCATCTCAACCAGACCGAGCGCCGAATGCTCACTGATCTGAGTACGCGCATGATCAGAGGCCAGCGCTATCTCAAGCGCATCGCGCACCTGGCTGCGATGATTTTCCTCTACCATATCAATAAAATCGATAATGATGATGCCACCTAGATTACGCAGCCGCAGTTGCCTGGCAATAGTTACCGCAGCCTCGAGGTTGGTGCGAAAAATCGTATCCTCAAGATTACGGTGACCGACGAACCCACCCGTATTAACATCGATTGTGGTCATCGCCTCGGTCTGATCGAATATCAGGTAACCACCGGACTTCATCGAAACTTTCCGATTCAGTGCTTTCTCTATGTCATCCTCAACACCATACAGGTCGAATATCGGTCGACGTCCCCGGTATAACTCGATCGTCGATTCAATCTCCGGCATAAACATACCGGCGAAATATTTTAGCCGATCAAAAACCTGCTCGGCATCTACCTGAACGCGCTCAACATCGAGGCCGACAATGTCACGAATCATCCTCACGGCAAGTGATAAGTCTTCGTGAATCAACTGCCCGGGTTTGGCCGTCGCGGCAATCTCACAGATTGCTTTCCACAGTTTTTCAAGAAATATCATGTCGGCATGCATGGCTTCGAGACCCATGCCCTCGGCTGCCGTCCGAATGATGTAACCGCAAGCATGCTCTGCCGGGATAATACTCTCCAGCGCCGCCTTCAGGCGTTCGCGCTCATCTTCTTCCTCAATCCGCACCGACACGGCGAGCTTGGTGCTGGTTGGTAATGCCACCAGAAAGCGCGAAGGTATTGCAATCCTCGTCGTCAGCCGCGCTCCCTTCGTCCCGATCGGATCCTTTATGACCTGTACCGGCAACAGTTGACCCTCGCGTAACAAATCACGAATATCCGAATCAGCCGTTAATCCGTCTGCAGCGGCGGAATCAACCGGGGCAATATCCGATGCGTGCAGAAAAGCGGTTCGCGCAATACCTATGTCAATGAATGCCGCCTGCATGCCGGGCAACACGCGCACAACCTCGCCCATATAGATATTACCGGTCAAACCACGACGCGACGCACGCTCAATCATCAACTCCTGCAGAACGCCATTTTCAAGCATGGCGACGCGAGTCTCGCGAGAGGTTAAATTAATCAGGATTTCTTCAGGCATAACGGCTACATAAAACGATAACCGAAACCATTCAGCAAGTGGGCAGTCTCAAATAACGGTAATCCCATAACCCCCGAGTAGCTGCCGTGAATCGCTGCGATAAAAACGGCTCCAAGCCCCTGAATCGCATAGCCTCCGGCCTTGTCATGCGGCTCGCCGGTTGCCCAGTAGCCGTTAATCTCCGCATCACTTAGTGACCGAAAGGTAACCACCGTGCGGCTGACTGCCATGGCTTCTTGCTCTTTTGCGCTGATTGCTACGGCCGTCAGCACCTCATGATCACGACCCGACAGGCGGCGCAACATCGCTTCTCCCGCAGCCTGATCGGCCGGTTTGCCGAGAATATCCCGATCGACAATGACCGCCGTATCCGCACCGAGTACCGGTGCGCGGTGCTCAGGGTGCCGCTGCAGTGCTGCCCGGGCCTTGTCACGCGCCATCCTGCGCACATAGGCATCGGCTGGTTCGTCAGCCAACAACGACTCGTCGATGTCTGTGACGATTGACTCGAATGAAATATCGAGTTGTGCAAGCAATTCACGTCTGCGCGGCGAACCTGATGCAAGATAAATAAATTGTTCCGACATTGGCTGTTACCGCCCTTCCCGATGGTAGGGGTGTCCGTCAACAATCGTCCATGCCCGGTACATCTGTTCAGCCAGCACAACACGCACGAGTCCGTGTGGCAGGGTCAGACCGGACAACGACCAGAGTCGGTCTGCGGTGTCACGGATTTCATCTGTAAAGCCATCTGCACCGCCGATCATCAACCCCACGTGCGGGGCATGCTGTAACCAGTCACTCAGTTGATCAGCGAGTTCCATCGAGCTCCAGGGTTTGCCTTTCTCATCGAGCACAATCCTGCGGTCACAGGTGGCCGTGCGCTTTATCAATTGTGCTGCTTCCTGTTCACGAGCTGCACTGACACTCCCACGCGCACTACGTTTCCCGGGTGGGATTTCTTCAATACTGAATTGAATCTGGCGCGGCATGCGCCGAACATATTCCCTGACGCCGTCATTTACCCAACCCGGCATTCGTGTCCCGACAGCGAAAACCGAGAGTCGCATCGCAGTCCGTCAGCCGGCCTGCCCGGCATCGGTTGGTTGCCTGGCCCGGGTGTCGATATTCCAGAGATTCTCGAGCTTGTAATAATCACGAACCCGCGGTTGCATGATATGCAAGACGATATCACCAAGATCAACCAGCACCCATTCACCGTACTCATGCCCCTCGACCCCCAATACCGTCTGCCCGGCCTGCCTGGCTTTATCCAGAACACGGTCGGCAATAGACCGTACATGTCGGTCCGAAGTACCGCTGGCAATCACCATGTAGTCCGTTATCGAGGTAACCCCGGCAACATTAAGCACAACGATATCGACAGCTTTCAAATCATCCAGAGCTGCTGCTACTACTTGCCTGAATTCGCTATTCTGCACGTACCTGACGCTCCTTCGGGTAAGCCGGTGAAATTATTATTGTGCGTGACCTTGTCACCAGCCAGAGTCATGGTGCATAACAACCGGTTGTTTCGATCAGTGTGGCGACAGCATCCGGTACGAGGTAGCGCTGACTTTGACCGGCACCGGCGGCAGCACGTATTGCCGAAGATGAAATTTCCAGTTGGGTCACGGTGTGCACGAATATTTTGCCGGCCGGAATGGCGGTGAGTTCGGCACACTCGGTCACCCCGTTTGCCGCCAGCAGTGTCCCGGCATGCCCGGATCCGGGTAGTTGCGCACCCGGACGCCGGGCGACAATGACATGAGCAAGACGGAGAATATCCTCACTGCGATGCCAACTGCCGATATCGATAAACGCATCCATACCCAGGATAAGCCCGATAGGCCTGGTCGCCGACTCTGCGCGCAGTGACTCGAGTGTTTCGACCGTATACGAGGGACCGACCCTGTTGAGTTCGCGCTCATCAACGACGAAATCCGGCTGTCCGTTAATCGCGGCTCTTAACATGTCGAGCCGGATTGCTGCGGACGCAACCGGGGTCTTGCCATGCGGCGGACATCCGCACGGCGTAAAACGTACTTCGTCCAGCCCCAGGTAATTGCGTAACTCTAAAGCCGTACGCAGGTGACCAAAATGGATCGGATCGAAGGTGCCGCCAAAAAATCCGCTCAGACGTGTCAACAGACTGCCCCTGCCCGGCTTGTCATGGTGTACATCACAGCGTTTCTGCCCGCCAACCATCGCCGCCGGCCAGGGTCATTGTAAGCTCCAGCAGGACATTCCACGGCTGACCTTTACGCGCACCCTTGACGATCCGGTCTGCACGTCGGGCGCTGGCGATAAGTCCGCGAGCAAATTGAGCATCGCGGCCCTGCGTAGCGCGGCGGATCATTGCTTGTCGATTCGACCAGACCTTGGCCTCGGCCATTGCCTGACCGATTGACTGGCCGCTGGAAACCCGGAAAATCATTTCACTAACGACAGTAATTTCGCGCACCAGGCTCCACAGTACCAGCGGCGCCGCAACCCCCTCTTTCTCCAGGGCGTACAGAATCCTCGCCGCACGCGCACGATTGCCGGACAGTGCCGCATCACCAAGTTGAAAAACATCAAATCGCGCCCCGTCAGCTACCGAAGTGCGTACGGTATCAATCGTGACTTGCCCGTCGGTTGCAAGCAGCGTCAACTTATCGATCTCCTGCTTGGCCGCGAGCAAATTACCTTCCACTTGTGCCACCAGGAGTTGCAAAGCATCGTGATCAACACGCAAACCTGCCGTCCTGAGCCGGGCAATGATCCAGGCCGGCAGACCGTTTGCATCCGGTGCCTTCAGCGCAAGCCAGACCCCGGCCTTGGTCAGGCTCGATACCCACTTTGATCTCGCCGCCTTACTGTCAAGGGACGGTGTGATGATGATAATGATCGTATCCGGCGTGGGATTTTCGGCAGCAGCGACAAAAAAGCGTGACCCCTTGTCGCCGGGCTTGCCGGTGGGCAAACGTATTTCGATGACGCGGCGTTCGGCAAACAGCGACATATTTTGCATACCAGAGGCTAACTCATCCCAATCGAACCAGCGTTCGGCAACATGATAGTCGCGTTCGCTATAACCCTGTTCGACGGCCGCGGCACGCAAGCCGGCAAGCGCTTCGTCGACCAGTAATGGTTCATTACCCGATAGCAGGTAAACCGGTGCCAGATTACGGCTGAGATGAGCATCGAGTTGCTGAGGGTTCAGCTTCACGTGATCAATATTGATCCGACCAATCGATACACTCTTCTTCGAGCAGAATCGGAATACCGTCACGTACCGGGTAAACATGCTGACCATCACGCGTGACCAGCGCGGCGGATAATTCCTCTGTCAACAACCTGCCAGTCTGATTCTTGATCTCACCCGTCCTAATCGCGGTATTTAGTGTATCCAGCTGTGCAGTGGCCAGCAGCTCAAGAGGAAGCTTGGTCACCGGGCAGCAGATTATGTCTAATAGTTTCTTATCCATCGCGTTTCTGCGGATCCATATCAGCAATATAGCAGACTATTCCTGCCGGTTAGCGTCCCGGCCCAGCCAATTGAATTGCTCGGGCACCGAATCAATACCGCCGTCGCAGAAAGGGTGGCAGCGAACGATCCGGCGCAACGCCAGCCAGACACCGCGCACTACCCCAAAGCGGGTCACGGCCTGCCCGGCATAGGCTGAACAGGTCGGGTGGAACCGACAACGCGAGCCCAGGAACGGAGAAATATAACGCCGGTATCCGGTAATTAGCCCGCTGGCTGCACGTACCCCCAGGGATGCCCGACGGTTATCCGGGCCGGCAGCAGGACCATGATCATGGCCACAATTGTGGTCATTCGACACCAACACAGACCCCGGCGGCATTCTTGACTGCCGTGATCATGGAATGCAGACCATTGCTGCGGGTAGCGCTCAGGTGCTCATCAAGGCCGATTTTGCCGATAAAGTCGGGACTTGCGGCGATGATTTCATCAGCCAGCTGGCCGCTGTATACCCGCATCAGGATCGCAATCAGGCCCGACACGATGGCCGAATCACTAACGGCTGTGAAGTCGAGTCGCCCATCCACGCATCGGGTCTTAAGCCAGACCTGCGACTGGCAGCCGTGAATCCGATTTTCCTCGTTACGCCAAGCATCGGGAAACTCCGGCAAATCCTTGCCAAGATCAATGATGTACTGGTAGCGATCAATCCAGTTATCAAATAATCGAAAATCTTCGATTAATTCAGCCTGAACTGTATGTATTTCACTCATTGCTTTTATGCTGACAAAAAATATACCGGCTTAGTTACGCCGCCAGCGCGTATTACCGGCGCCGTCTTCGATTGAAATCCCCTGCGCGGCAAGTTCGTCACGAATCCGGTCCGCAGTCGCAAAATCCTTTTTCGCCCGCGCTGCATTACGTTCGGCGAGCAACTGATCAATCGCCGCGTTATCAAGATTGTCATCACTGCCGGCCGTGAACCATTGTTCGGGCTCAACGGACAATAACCCGATCCAGTCAGCACTGGCGCGTAGCTGCGCAGCTGCCTGCACCCGTTCCTCGCGCGACTCACTGCGATTAGCTGCATGCGACAAATCAAATAACGCGGCCAGCGCTTTGGGCGTATTCAGGTCATCCTCCAGCGCTGCGACAAAGGCCGGATCAGGCTCGGTGGTTTGCCACACCGATTGCCAGCCCTCAATATCACGCAAGGCCCCATACAACCGGTCAAGCTTGCGTTTCATCTCGATCAGCAGTTGCTCCGACCAATCCAGCGGCTGGCGATAATGCCCGTTCAATAAAGCCAGTCGTATCACCTCGCCCGGCGCATGAGCCAGCAGGTCACGCACCAGCACAATATTGCCAAGTGACTTCGACATCTTTGTGTCATGCACATTGACGAACCCGTTATGCAACCAGAAGCGGGCAAACAGCTTGCCACCATGCACACAGGTACTCTGCGCTATCTCATTTTCATGATGCGGGAATATCAGGTCATTGCCGCCACCATGGATGTCAATGGTCTGACCAAGGTGTTCTGCCGCCATCGCCGAACATTCTATATGCCAGCCCGGGCGGCCGCGGCCCCAGGGACTTTCCCAACCGGGCAATTCCGCCGGCGATGGTTTCCACAGGATAAAGTCACCCGGTTCTTGCTTGTACGGAGCAACCTCAACCCGTGCACCGGCCAGCAGTTCACGCTGATCACGGCGCGACAAACCACCGTAATCCGAATAGGTGCTGACCCGAAACAAGACATGCCCGTCGGCTGCATAAGCATGCCCGCTGTCGATCAGGCTGGCAATCATCGTGATAATCTGCCCGATATGCTCCGTCGCACGCGGTTCGAGATCCGGATTAGTAACGCCGAGCGCCTGCATATCAGCATGGTATACGGCGGCAAATTCATCGGTGATTTCGCTAATGCCGACGCCCTTCTCCTGTGCCGCCGCATTGATCTTGTCATCAACATCGGTAATGTTGCGCGCGTAGGTCAGCGCATAGCGACTCCTGAGTAACCGCGCGAGCACGTCAAACACGACGGCCGGCCGTGCATTGCCGATATGGGGTGCGCTGTAAACCGTAGGCCCACAAACGTACATCGTCACCCGGGGGCGACCGTCGTCCGCACCATTCTGGGGCGTGAATTCTTCTTTGCGACGCGTCAGCGTGTTGTACAGAAATATGCTCATAGTTACTGAATGAATGGGCAAGCCCGTTATAATAACAAGTTCACCGCCACGACTTCACCATGGCGGAGTATCAATAATGGTGAATAACCCCTCCCGGAGAGCAACCACGTGCCTTCCTCAAGACAATCAGGACCGCAAATATTCGCTATGCGCAAAACCGTAGAGCAAGTCGAAGAAGGCACTGATCTTGCGCCAAAATTCGACGAAAAAGGCCTGATTCCGGCTGTTACAACCGATTACACAAGCGGCGAACTGCTGATGCAAGGCTACATGAATGCTGCGGCCCTGAGCAAAACTATCGAGACCGGGGAGGCCCATTATTTCAGCCGCAGCCGCCAGGCCATCTGGCACAAGGGTGCAACCAGCGGGCTGGTGCAAACCGTCAGGGCACTGCTAATCGATGATGATCAGGATTGCATCTGGCTGCGTGTAGACGCGGCCGGAGGCGCCAGCTGTCATGTCGGCTATCGTTCATGCTTCTATCGCAGCATCCCGTTCGGTGACCAGGTCGATAGCGAACCAACCGGTGCGCTCGAACTGACATTTACCGAAACCGAGAAGGTCTTTAACCCCGAAGAAGTTTATCCGGGGGTTCCGAATCCGACCAAACTTTAGTTTATGAGTCGCGATCTGAGCAAACAGAAATTTCAAACCTGATCGGACGCTAGTGTAATTAAAACGGTTTGGCCAGCCCTAAATATCCAATCGATGCGAGCAGAACAAACAACAGCACAGTCCAGAACGCTCCCCGATTTACCTGCAACCGCAACCGCACCTCAATTGCATTACTTGTACCCTCGACTTCCATTTGCTGCAAAATGCCCTCGATCGGTGCATAAAACACCGCCATCATGGTCGATACCAGGAATACGAGTCCGGCCAGCAGAACCTTCAAGGCAATCCAACCATCCGCAAATGGCCAACTGCTCATAAAAGATGAAATACCGAAGCCGATCAACGCGCAACAGTAAATCATCATAAAAGTACCGTTGATGATATAAAACCTGACCGCACCTGGTTGACCTAAGCGCCGGAAAGCAAGCCACTCACCGATCATCCACGCCGCTGCCAGAGCCCAGATAACCACAAACACGGGTTCTGCCACGACCACCAGGCCGCTACGGGAGGCCAGGTGCAAACCAACCGGTGTGACTACGATCATTGCCATACGCGGCACCATGTCGAAGGTCAACGACAACCGCATCAGCAGCATGCGTTGCTCACAGGAATACGCCCTGTTCTTGAGGCCGAGCGCCAGGCCGAATACACCTACATCAGCTCCAAGCCAATACACGAACAGCAGCAAATGCACGTATAACAGCGTCGTGTAACTATCCATCCGCCCTCCGGCTTGGAGAAAACTATTTCGCTGCGTTAATCATCTGCACGAGCAGGCCGACAAGATCTTTCGCCAGTGCATTGGTCAGCACGTCCTCTTCGTTAGCCTTGCCCAGCACCTTGGTCTCATCGTAGGTGTAGTCACGCGTCAGGAGAAATCGTTGCTGCTCTATAACCTGTTCACCGTGGATCTCCACCGAGCAATTGATGAGGTAATAAACTTCAAACTCACGCGGGACATTGCGCGCCGATACGGTCAGAGCCCGGCGGTCAGTATCATCACTCAACACACGGATGATAACGTCGGCACTGGCCGGATCACTGACCGGCCCGTAACCATTTTTCTGGATCATCATAACGAGTTCGCGATAAAACGGTGAGTAACGATCGACAGCCTGAACATACACAGTCGACACATCAGCCGGAAACCCCACTGCTCCACGCAGATGGAATCCGCATGCTGTCAGCAATACCGGCAGCAGCAGGACAAAAAGTGTGCCGGCCAGCCTGCTGTTTCTAAACCACAACATTTACGAGTTTTCCGGGCACAACAATTACCTTGCGTACAGGTTGATCGGCTATGAAACGCTGTACATTATCATCTGCCAGCGCGACCTGTTCGACGACCTCATTGCCGACACCGGTCGCAACCTCAATGCGTGCCCGCAACTTGCCGTTAACCTGCACGATGATCTGCATCGTATCGGCCAACAAGGCGCTTTTATCGACATTCGGCCAGCGCTCGTCGGTGACTGCCGTTTCGTGGCCGAGTACAGACCACAACTCGTGACACACATGCGGCACGATCGGCGCCAGCATCAGTACGGCACAATCAACCGCCTCGCCTACCACGGCCCGGCCCTGTGCATTCTCAACTTTGAACTTCGCAACCGAGTTCATCAATTCCATGATCGCGGCAATGGCCGTATTAAACGTGTAGCGGCGACCTATATCATCGCTGACTTTTTCGATAGTAGTGTGTACGAGGCGCCGCAGGTTGCGCTGACTATCATCGAACTCATCCGGATTCAGCGCTGCAGGTTGTTCACCTTGCGCATAGTCCTGAACGAGTCGCCAAAACCGGCGCAGGAATCTCGATGCCCCCTGCACGCCGTCATCAGACCACTCAAGACTCTGCTCAGGTGGCGATGCAAACATGATAAACAGGCGCACGGTATCGGCTCCATAACGATCAATTAGCTGCTGCGGGTCAACCGTATTGCCCTTCGACTTGGACATTTTTGCGCCGTCTTTGAGCACCATGCCTTGCGTCAGCAATTTCTTAAATGGTTCGGGGCTGTCGACGAGCCCCTCATCGCGCATGATCTTGTGAAAGAAGCGTGCATACAGCAAATGTAAAATTGCATGCTCGATGCCACCGATATACAGATCCACAGGCAGCCAGTAACCGGCCCGCTCATCGAGCATCGCCTGATCGTTGTCCGGTGAGCAGAACCGGGCGTAATACCACGATGATTCCATGAAGGTATCAAAGGTATCGGTCTCACGGGTGGCCGATTCGCCGGTTACCGGATCCGTGGTCTCGTAAAATGAAGGCATTTGCTTGATCGGCGAACCGCCCCCACCCAGGTCAACGTCTTCAGGCAGTACGATCGGTAATGTTTCATCCGGGGCACCAAACGGTTCGTCATCACCGGTCGTAATGACGGGAATCGGCGCCCCCCAATATCGTTGCCGCGAGATCAGCCAGTCGCGCAGCCGGTAGTTGACCTGACGCTCGCCTTTGCCGACCGCCTCGAGGTCCGACGCGATGGCGTCGAACGCTTTTTTAAACGTCAGCCCCGTGTACTTGCCCGAGTTGACCAGCACACCATATTCAACGAATGCCGCCGAACCAATGTCGCATGCATGAGTGTCTCCGGGCGCCGGTTCGATGACCTGTTTAATCGGCAGGCCGTATTCCCGAGCGAATTCCCAGTCACGCTGATCATGTCCGGGCACGGCCATGACAGCACCGGTGCCGTAACCGATTAGCACGAAATTGGCGACCCAGACCGGCACGGTCTCACCGGTGATCGGGTGTACCGCGTTGATACCGAGCGAACGCCCCTGCTTTTCCATCGTCTCCATCGCCGCTTCAGAAACGGCGTTGCGCTGACATTCTTCGATAAAAGCCCGCAGTTCGGAATCAATTTCGGCGGCGCGCATCGCGAGCGGGTGCTCGGCCGCAACGGCCATGTAAGACACGCCCATCAGTGTATCGGGCCGGGTCGTATAAATACGCAGCGCCTGATCCGAATCCTCGATATCGAATTCGACCTCGACCCCTTCAGAACGACCGATCCAGTTGCGCTGCATGATCTTAACCGGTTCCGGCCAGTCCAGGTCATCGAGTTCGGCCAGCAATTCCTCGGCGTAATCGGTAATGCGCAGAAACCATTGCGGAATTTCTCGCCGCTCAACCGGCGCACCGGATCGCCAACCGCAACCATCGATCACCTGTTCATTCGCCAGCACCGTCTCATCGACCGGATCCCAGTTAACAACCGCCTTCTTTTTATAGGCCAGCCCCTTGTCAAGCATGCGCGTAAACAACCACTGCTCCCAGCGGTAATAGTCAGGATCACAGGTCGCAAACTCACGATTCCAGTCATAACCAAAACCGAGCCGCTTGAGCTGGCCACGCATATAGTCGATGTTCTCACGGGTCCATTTTGCCGGTGGCATGCCGTGCTTGATTGCCGCGCCCTCGGCCGGCAAACCGAATGCATCCCAGCCCATCGGCTGCAAAACATTCTTGCCCTGCATACGCTGATAACGCGACACCACGTCACCGATCGTGTAATTACGCACGTGACCCATATGCAACTGGCCACTCGGATACGGGAACATGCACAGGCAATAGAATTTCTCCCGCTCCAGGTCTTCAACAGCACTAAAGGTACCGTCAACTTGCCAAAAGTGTTGCGCTCGTTTTTCAACCTGTTCCGAATCGTAGGGTATGTCGGTCACTATTCCTTACTCTTTAATCGCTTGGGGTCGAAGGATACACCTTGTGCCGATGATTCCCACGACCAGCATCAGGCAAATCAGCAACACGAGCCAGTTACCGAAACGCACATAAGGCGTCAGACCGGCATAGGGCTGGATGGTGCCACTCAGCACATAAGGCTTAAACTCGGGAGCTCGCGCAACAATCTTACCAGCGGGTGAAATGATTGCCGTAATGCCTGTATTCGTTGCACGCAACATGTAGCGGCCGGTTTCCAGCGCCCGCATGCGAGCAATCTGCAAATGCTGGTGGGCGGCGATTGAATCGCCAAACCATGCGTCGTTGCTGACATTAATCAGTATATTGGCGGCCGGCAGAAATCCGAGCTGCTCTGCACCATAGGCATCTTCATAACAGATTGTCGGCGCCAGGAGCAGGTTACCGAGCGGTAACGGGTCCTGCTGGTCACTACCGGCCAGCGTATCCTGGTTCGGCAAATCCATGCTCCGCATCCAGCGACGGGCAAAATCCGGTACCGGGAAAAATTCGCCAAATGGTACAAGATGTCGTTTGTGGTACTGATCAGTGTGTCGGCCGAGTCCAATAATTGAATTGCGGTACTGGTTTCGATCACGGTCAAGCGTCAGGATACCGAGATAAATCTGCTGCTCCGCTGCACGCGCTTTGGCAGCAACCGAAGCGAGAAACTCCTGTACCTGGGCGGCAAGTGCCGGCACAGCGACCTCGGGCCAGATAACCAGGTCCGCGTGTTGTGCAAAGGTAAGGCGTTTGTATAGCTGCAGCGTCGGTCGCAGTTGTTCAGGCTGCCATTTTTGATCCTGTGTTATCGATCCCTGTACCAGGCTGACCTGCAATGGATCACCAACCGGCGCGGTCCAGCGACTTTGTTGTGCTATGACGGTTGCGGCAACAACTACCGTAATCAATCCGCCAGCAGCAACACGCGCCTGCAACCCACCACGCACCAGGGTCAATAGCGCGCCGGCCAGCATGACGGTAACAAATGACACACCGTACACGCCGGCAATGGGTGCCCACGCGGCAAGTGGTCCATCAATCTGCCCGTAACCCAGTGTTAGCCAGGGAAAACCGCTAAACAGGAAGCCGCGCAACCACTCAAAGCCGGTAAACAACACAGGCCACAGCAGGCACCAGCGCAGCGCCGGCATCAGGCTAACCGATGCGGCCGCAGCAGCCATCAGCGCCAGGTAGGCCGCCATCAGGCAATACAGACCAAGCATCAGGATGCAGGCAATAATGACCGGTGCGCCGCCAAACGAGTGGATGCTGATGTATATCCAATAGGCCCCGGTGGCAAAGACGGCAAATCCGAACCAGAACCCGCGCCAGGCGGCTTCACGAGGAGTGCAGCCTTCACACAGGAAGATCAAAACTGCGAGCAACACAAAGGCCAGTGGATACCAACCGAACGGTGCAAAAGCCAACGGCAACAGCAGACCCGCCAGACCTGCAGAGCAGCGGCCCCAACGGGCAACTACCACAGACAACCTCAAGGTACGGCCGTCGTCCCGGTATCAGCAGGTGGCTCTTTGCGGGTCACGTCAAGAACGTGCACCCGGCGACGGTCGGCCTGCACGACCCTGAACTCAAACTTGTCGAAAAACACGTGCTCACCACGCCGCGGCATGGAGCCCAGTTCATGGATAATCAAACCACCGATCGTATCGTATTCCTCATCGCTGAATTCGGTACCAAAATATTCATTGAACTCATCGATACGGGTCAGCGCACGGACCTGGTAAAGTGAATCCGATTTTTTCTGGATCGGTTCAGTCTCGAGCGGATCATGCTCATCATCGATCTCACCAACGATTTCCTCGAGCACATCTTCGATGGTCAGCAATCCGGCCGTACCACCATATTCATCAACGACGATCGCCATGTGGTTGCGACTGACACGAAATTCCTTGAGCAGTGTATTAAGCCGCTTGCTCTCCGGAATAAAAGTCGGTTGACGCAGAAAGGAGCTTAAGTCGAAGGTCTCGTCCGGACTGGACACAATATGGGACAGGACATCCTTGGCCAGCAGGATGCCGACGACTTCATCCCGGTCTTCGCCAATGATCGGAAACCGGGAGTGACCGGATTCAACGATTATTTTAATGACCTCTTCTTTTGGCGTACCGCGCTCTATAACAACCATGTGAGAACGCGGAATCATGACCTCACGAACCTGAGTCTCAGATACTTTGAGTACACCGCTCAGCATCGTCATCTCATCGGTACTGATAATTTTGCTCCAGCGCTCATCGCGCAACAGCTTTAGCAGGCTATCCTTGGTCGGTACCGTATGATTAAACAGACCATGTATACGCGACCACCAGTCCTGCAACAGTGTTTGTTTGTTCTTGTTAAAACCGCTCATAGTCTGCTGTCAATCATCTGTTCAGAATCAGCATAGGGGTTGGCAAGGCCGAGGCCGCCAAGCACCCGAACCTCGATGCTTTCCATCCGCCGTGCATCCGTCTCTTGCTCATGATCGTAACCTATCAGATGCAGAGTGCCATGTACGACCAGATGCGCCAAGTGGTCCACAGGGCGCTTGCCCTGTTCCTCGGCCTCCCGGCATGCCAGCGACAGACAAATGACCAGGTCGCCAAGTTCAGGTTCTACATCAGGCATAGCCAGTTCATCGCCCGGACCGGGAAATGCCAGTACATTCGTTGCTCCCGACTTGTTGCGATAGGATAAATTCAAACCTGCGCTCTCATCTTCGCTGACCAGGCGCACTGTCACAATACCCGCTAACGGGCGGTCGCCGACAGACAATGCAGCGCCGACCCAGGTCGTCCAGTTCGCATCATCCGGCACGCCGAACCCGGCATCTGCAAGCTGCAACCTTACCTGTAACACACCGGCATCACTCATTGATCTGGATGATCCTGTTGATTCGTGGACGATGGTTGCGCTTCGTATTCTTCATAAGCCTCGACGACGCGCTGCACGAGATCATGGCGGACGACATCGCGGGCATTGAAAAATGTGAAACCGACTCCGGATACCCCGTCCAGTACGCGCAGGACGTGGCGCAAACCGGAGACCTGGCTGCGGGGCAAATCAATCTGGGTAATGTCGCCCGTTACGACCGCACGCGAGCCGAAGCCCATGCGGGTCAGAAACATTTTCATTTGCTCTATAGTGGTATTCTGCGCCTCATCGAGAATAATGAAACTCTCATTCAGGGTGCGACCTCGCATGAAGGCGAGTGGCGCAACCTCGATGATGTTGCGCCCGATCAGTTTGCTGACCCGATCAAAACCAATCATCTCGTAAAGCGCATCATACATAGGGCGCAGATACGGATCGACCTTCTGCGCCAAGTCACCCGGTAAAAACCCCAGACGCTCACCGGCTTCAACGGCCGGACGAACCAGCACGATGCGCCGAACATGTTCCTGCTCCAGCGCCTCGACAGCGCAGGCAACAGCCAGGTAGGTCTTGCCGGTACCGGCCGGACCAATACCGAAAGTCAGATCATGCCCTTTGATACCATCGATATAAGCATGTTGATGTTTGCCGCGCGGACGAATCAACACTCGCCGCATCCTGATCTGCCCGGCATCAGCCCCACTGCGATCGGTGGTTTTATCACTGGCGGATTCAGAGTCGGGGAGTTTTTCTGCCATCGAAGACTCCTGAAGACTTAAATGGATCTGCTGTGGATCCAGACTTTCGTGGCCAGCCCGCTCATACAGCTTCTTGAGCACGCGAATACCCTGTTGCACGGCCTGTTCCGAACCAGTCACCTGAAAGTAATTACCGCGATTACGGATATGCACACCAAGTCGCTGTTCAATCTGGCGCAAGTGCTCATCGAGTTGCCCACACAGATTCGCCAACACCTGATTGTCCAGCGGTTCGAGCATAACCTCGCAACTTGTGTTTGCATCTGTCCTGCTCAAGTGGCTTGAGCCGGCACGGGCCAGCATCCTCGCAACGAATTGGGCAAGGCCTCGGTAATCTCAACAGCAACAAAGCTGCCGATCAAACCGGCAGCGCCGCTAAAGTTAACCCAGCGATTATTCTCGGTCCTGCCGGCCAGTTGGCGCGAATCTTTACGGGACGGTTTCTCAACCAGGATCTTCTGTACGCTGCCGACCATACCCTGACTAATCTCCATGGCCTGAGCAGAGATCTGTGACTGCAGACGTGACAGTCGGGCCAGTTTTTCTTCCCGCGACAGCGGATCTGCCAGGGCAGCCGCCGGTGTCCCCGGCCTGGGGCTGTAGACAAAGCTGAACGACTGATCGAAACCTATTTCGGTTACCAGGTTCATCGTCTCCTCGAAGTCCTGATCCGTTTCCCCCGGAAAGCCGACGATGATGTCGGTTGAGATGCTGATGTCCGGGCGCACCTCGCGCAACGCGCGAATCTTCTGCTTGTACTCAAGCGCGGTATAGCGGCGTTTCATCAACGCCAAAATGCGGTCACTGCCACTCTGCACCGGCAGGTGCAAATAGTTGGCAAGTTGCGGAATTTCAGCATAGGCCCGGATCAGGCGATCGCCAAACTTGACCGGATGCGAGGTTGTGAAACGAATCCGCTCAATCAATTCGATCCGCGCAACATGTTGTAACAGCATGGCCAGATCGACAACCTCGCCATCGCGTACTCCATCACGATAACCATTAACGTTCTGCCCCAGCAGGTTGACCTCCCTGACCCCCTGCATGGCGAGACGCTCGATCTCGGCAACCACATCGTCAAGCGGCCGGCTGATTTCCCGGCCACGGGTGTAGGGCACGACACAGAAACTGCAAAAGCGGCTGCAGCCTTCCATGATCGACACGAACGCGGTGGGGCCTTCCGCACGCGGCTGCGGCAAATGATCAAACTTTTCGATCTCGGGAAAACTGACATCGACTACGGGATGGCGTTCAGTGCGAGCCCGTTCGACCATAGCCGGCAAGCGATGCAAGGTCTGTGGCCCAAACACGATATCGACCACCGGCGCACGTTTTGCCAACGCATCACCTTCCTGGCTTGCCACGCAGCCACCGACACCAATAACCACATCAGGTCGTCGGTCTTTTAGCTGTCGCCAGCGACCCAGTTCGGAGAACACTTTTTCCTGCGCCTTCTCACGAATGGAACAGGTATTCAGCAGCAGGACATCGGCATCTTCAGGGTTATCCGTCAATTCCAGCCCATGACTATCATTGAGTACGTCCAGCATCTTGCTGGAATCGTAATCATTCATCTGACAACCAAAAGTTTTAACGTACAGCTTGCCTGGCATACCCAGGGAAGGAATTCCCCCCTCCAATATTGTTATCAAACCCTAGCGCAAGAAACCCATACTTTCCAGCTTCACAAGAATGCGGTGCGCGGCCAGGTCAGGGCTCAGGTCGGCCGTATCTATGTAGACCTCAGGATTCTCCGGAGCCTCGTAAGGATCGGAAATACCGGTGAACTCCTTGATGATGCCGGCCCGTGCCTTGGCATACAAACCCTTGCGATCACGCTGTTCACAAACCTCGACCGAGGTTGCAACATGAATCTCAACAAACCCGCCGAAAGCCTCATTCATCTCGCGCACAGCACGGCGAGTCGATGTATACGGCGCAATCGGCGCACAAATCGCAATACCGCCATTCTTGCAAATTTCTGAAGCCACATAGCCGATACGCAGGATGTTCAGGTCGCGATGCTCTTTAGAAAAACCGAGTTCACTCGACAGCGTCTTGCGCACATGGTCGCCGTCGAGCAAGGTAACCGGTCGATCGCCCGTTTCCAGCAGCTTGACCAGTAATGCGTTAGCGATTGTCGATTTGCCGGAACCGGATAAACCGGTAAAGAAAATGGTGGCACCCTGCTTGTGACGTGGTGGATAAGACTTGCGCAACTCCTCGACAACCTTCGGATAAGAAAACCATGCCGGGATTTCAAGACCTTGCTGCAGGCGACGACGGAATTCAGTACCGGAAATATTAAGCACGGTCTGATCCTCGGTGGTCTGATCGATCGGCATGTATTCGGCACGCTCCTCGACGTAAACCATTAACTGAAACGGCACCATTGTGATGCCCAGTTCATCTGCATACTCCTTCATCAATTCCTGCGCATCGTACGGACCATAAAACGGTTCGTCATTCGAATCATTGCCCGGACCGGCATGATCACGACCCACGATAAAGTGCGTGCAACCATAGTTCTTGCGAATCAGCGCATGCCACAGCGCCTCCCGCGGGCCACCCATGCGCATCGCAAGATTCAGCAGGCTCAGGCCAGTCGTCTGCTCGGGGTATTGCTCGAGCAGGTGCTCATAACAACGCACGCGGGTGTAGTGATCGATATCGCCAGGCTTGGTCATGCCGACAACCGGCTGAATCAACAGGTTTGCTTCATGTTCCTTCGCGGCGAGAAAGGTCAGTTCCTGATGTGCACGGTGCATCGGATTACGGGTCTGGAACGCGACGACCTTGCGCCAGCCGAGTTTCTTGAAACGGGCCCGCATCTCGGCCGGCGTATCACGCAGCGCCTTGAAATCGTAGTGCATCGGAGCTTCGACACCTTTGAGTTTGCCGCCGATGTAAACCGGGTGGGCAATATTCATCAAATAGTTCACGGCCGGGTGCTTAACGTCTTCGCTGCCAAACACGAGTTTTGCTTCACGCACCTTGTCCGGTGTCCAGTTATCGCTGACTTCGAGCGTGGCGATTAATACACCTTCCTTGTCGCGCAACGCAATTGTCTCACCCTGCTCGAGCGAACCGGCAAACTCTGCGGTCACATCAAGCGTGATCGGCATCGGCCACAGAATGCCGTCCGGCAAGTGCATATCCTTAACCACAGCGTCGTATTCAGCCTCGGTCAGGAACCCGTCGAGCGGTGAAAATGCACCGTTAAGCAGTAATTCAATATCGCAAACCTGCCGATCGGTCAGGTCCCAGGACTTGTAATCACGACCGCGCTGTTTTTCCTGTTCAGCTTCGGTCTCGTTCAAATACAGATCTTTTAATATGCCGCCGTGCGGCTCTTTGAAGGCACCCATTTCTCTTTTCCAATTTTTCCTTGAATATGTTTGTGGTATTTCATGACAAAACCGGCGTACCGTAAACGGTACGCCGGAATATCTTGCATAAATTTATAACGTTGTGTTTGTCTCAGAACGGGATGTCGTCATCGATTACCGGTTCTGACAGCGGTGCGGCTGCGGCCGGTTTTGACGCGCCACCCTGGTAACCACCCTGGCCAGAAGCATCCATGCCGGCGCCGCCACGGCCACCGAGCATCTGCATATCGCGAACCTTGATCTCGGTCGTGTAACGGTCATTACCTTCCTTGTCCTGCCATTTGCGCGTTTGCAGTTCGCCCTCGACATAAATCTGCGAACCTTTTTTCAGGTATTCGCCGGCGATCTCCGCCAGACGGTTGAAGAACACCAGCCGGTGCCATTCGGTCTTCTCGACCTGCTCACCCGTTTGCTTGTCCTTCCATGCGGCTGTTGTCGCGAGACTGCAATTCACCACGGCACTACCGCTGGGCATATAACGGGTATCCGGATCCTGTCCGAGATTACCAACCAAAATGACTTTGTTTACGCCGCGCGCCATCTCAAACCCCTATAACTTATTGATTTAATAAACCATTCCTTAAATTCCCTCTGCCGCCATTCGGCGAGGGGAGCATATTGTATGCCCACAAACGGAAAAAGACACCATCGAATCTTGCATAAGTTAATAAATTTAAGTCATGGCTGGCCCGGAGGTGTAAAAGCCCATTTTTAGCACCCCTTTTTGGTTGCAGTTCTGAAAAGACGTATAGTTAACGGTTCGCCCCATAACCGAGCAGTTTGACCGGCCATAACGACCCAGGATCATGAAGACCATAAGTATTCGCGGCGCCCGAACTCATAATCTCGGCAACATCGATCTGGATTTGCCGCGTGATCAATTGATTGTTATCACCGGTTTGTCCGGTTCAGGCAAGTCATCACTGGCTTTTGACACGATTTATGCAGAAGGGCAACGACGCTATGTCGAATCGCTGTCGGCCTATGCCCGCCAGTTCCTGTCAATGATGGAAAAACCGGATATCGACCATATCGAAGGCCTGTCGCCGGCGATTTCGATTGAACAGAAATCAACCTCACACAACCCGCGTTCGACGGTCGGCACTGTCACCGAAATCTATGACTACCTGCGATTGCTGTTTGCCCGCACCGGCCGGCCGCGTTGCCCCGATCACGGCGAGGACCTTGCCGCACAGACGATCAGCCAGATGGTCGACCGGGTCATGGCATTCGAGCCTGGTACACGACTGATGATGCTGGCACCCATTGTTCAGGATCGTAAAGGTGAACACTTACAGCTACTAACCGACCTGCAATCACAAGGCTTCGTGCGGGCGCGGATCGATGGCGAAGTATACGAACTGGATGACCCGCCTAAGCTCGACCTGCGTCGCAAACACACCATCGAGGTCGTCGTTGACCGTTTCAAGATCCACGCAGATCTCGCATTGCGACTTGCCGAATCATTCGAGACCACCCTGAAACTTGCCGATGGACTGGCCAAAATTGCCCCGATAAAGGGCCAGGGTGAAGAATTACTGTTTTCCGACCGCTTCGCCTGCCCGATCTGCAGCTACAGCATTTCCGAGCTGGAACCACGGCTGTTCTCTTTTAACAATCCGCTCGGTGCATGCCCGAGCTGCGATGGTCTTGGCGTTCGCCAGTTCTTCGATGCCGAACGGGTCGTCAAGCATCCGCAACTCAGCCTGGCCGGTGGCGCAATCCGTGGCTGGAACCGGCGCAATGCATATTACTTCCAGTTGATCCAGTGCCTGGCCGGCCACTACAGTTTTGACGTCGAGACACCTTTTGAGGAACTCGATGAAACCACCCGCAACATGCTGCTAACCGGCAGCGGCGATGAAAAAATTGATTTTCATTACCGCAGCCCACGCGGTGCACAGGTCAAACGGACACATCGTTTCGAGGGCATTCTGCCGAACCTGGAACGGCGTTACCGGGAAACCGACTCGACAATGGTGCGCGAGGAACTCGCGAAATATCTAAGCATCCAGACGTGCCCGGACTGTCATGGCACCCGACTGAACACGGCCGCGCGTAACGTCTTTATCAGTGATCGTTCGATCCCGGAAATCACCTCGATGTCGATCAGCCAGGCACTTGCATTTTTTGACGGCCTGAAACTGACCGGCTGGCGCGGCGAGGTGGCGGCAAAGATTTTCAAGGAGATTCATGACCGGCTAAAATTTCTTGGCGATGTCGGCCTCGAATACTTAAGCCTGGATCGCAGCGCGGAAACATTGTCGGGCGGTGAAGCACAGCGCATCCGACTGGCCAGCCAGATCGGTTCGGGCCTGGTCGGTGTCATGTATATCCTTGATGAACCCTCCATCGGCCTGCACCAGCGCGATAACCGACGCCTGCTGAACACACTGATACACCTGCGCGATCTCGGCAATACCGTGATTGTTGTGGAGCACGATGCCGAAGCAATCCTGTCTGCCGATCATGTTGTGGATCTCGGCCCCGGCGCCGGCATTCACGGCGGCACAATCATCGCCCAGGGAACCCCGGCGGACATACTGCACAATCCGGCATCACTGACCGGGCAATACCTGTCGGGCAACACAAAAATTGAAATGCCACAGACTCGTTGCCAGATCGATCCGCAACTGATATTGACCATCAAGGGTGCGCGCGGCAACAACCTGCGCAGTATTGATGTCGACATACCGTTGCGCGTCATGACCTGTGTAACCGGCGTATCCGGTTCGGGCAAGTCGACGCTGATCAACGACACCTTGTATAAAGCTGCCGCCGAATCAATTAATAAAAGCAGCCATGATCCCGCGCCGCACGGCAAACTCATCGGCCTCGAACACATCGACCGCATTATTGAGATCAGCCAGAAACCGATCGGCCGAACCCCGCGTTCCAACCCGGCGACTTATTCAGGTCTGTTTACCGCCGTCCGTGACCTGTTTGCCGGCACCCAGGAAGCGCGTTCACGCGGCTTGAAACCCGGTCGTTTCAGCTTCAACGTCAAGGGCGGCCGCTGCGAATCATGTCAGGGTGATGGTCTTATCCGAGTCGAGATGCATTTCCTGCCGGACGTGTATGTGCCTTGTGACGTCTGTAAAGGACAGCGGTATAACCGCGAAACCCTCGAAATCAAGTACAAGGGAAAGAATATTCATGAGGTGCTCGACATGACCGTCGAGGACGCCCATGTGTTTTTCAAGAATGTACCGGTTATTGCACGCAAACTTCAAACGTTGCTCGATGTCGGATTGTCCTATATAAAACTGGGGCAGAACGCGACGACCCTGTCAGGTGGCGAAGCACAGCGGGTTAAACTTGCCAAGGAACTGTCCAAGCGGGCAACCGGCAACACCTTATATATACTCGACGAACCAACCACCGGCCTGCACTTTCATGATATCGCTCATCTGCTTGAAGTGCTGCAACGACTGCGTGATCAGGGCAACACCATCGTTATCATTGAGCACAATCTCGATGTCATCAAAACAGCGGACTGGATTATCGATCTTGGACCGGAAGGTGGTGATGGTGGCGGCCTGCTCGTCGCCGAGGGAACACCGGAAACAGTCGCCGCAATTTCGCATTCATTCACCGGTCAGTACCTGGCACCTGTACTGGAAAAGGATAATAAAAACCGAATCCGACAAACCGGATGATTTCGGCACAATATCCTGTGCACTACGTTCGTCTGCGCTAACCTAATGGGCGAATACCGACAGCAGTTCGAACCTCGGCAATGAACGGCGCGGCAATTTCTCTGGCTCGGACAGCGCCTTTTTGAAGTACGCTCTCAATATACCCCGGATCTGCAAGCAACCGATTGTACTCTTCGCGCGCGCCAGACAAGTGCTCATTAAGGTACTCAAATAATTCCTGCTTGAGTTGACCCCAACCGATGCCATCGGCAAAACGCTGCCTCATGATTTCAATGTCTGTCTCACCCGCGAAGGCCTGGTAGATCTCAAATAATGCACACTCTTTTGTTTCCTTGGGTTCACCAGGCTCCAGTGAATTAGTTTTAATTTTCATAATTAATTTACGAAACTTTTTCTCGGTCACAAACAGAGGAATGGTGTTGTTATAACTCTTACTCATCTTGCGCCCATCGAGACCGGACAACACAGCTGTGTTGTCATCAATAATCGCTTCGGGCAGAACAAACAGTTCCTTGAAGTTATGATTGAAGCGCTGCGCAATATCCCGCGCCATCTCAACGTGTTGTTTCTGATCTTTACCGACCGGAACCCGGTGCGCATTGAATAACAGAATATCAGCAGCCATTAGCACCGGATAACAAAATAGCGCCATCGTGATGCCCTTGTCTGGCTCCCGCGAACCACTTTCCTCGTTAACTGCGACCGCAGCCTTGTAGGCATGTGCGCGGTTCATCAGGCCCTTTGCCGTGACCGAGTTCAGGATCCACATCAATTCCGGTATCTCGGGAATATCCGACTGCCGGTAGAAAATAGCCCGATCAGTATCCAGCCCCAAAGCAAGCCAGGTTGCCGCAATTTCCCGGCTCGACTGATGAACAGACTCGGGAGTCTGGTTCTTGACAAGCGCATGATAGTCGGCGAGAAAATAGAATGCATTGGTATCATCGTTATGGCTTGCAGCAATTGCTGGTCGTATGGCGCCAACATAATTACCAAGGTGAGGGGTGCCCGTCGTGGTCACGCCGGTCAATACAGTATTCCTGGGGGTTTCGGTGTTCATGGGTAAATTATAGAGTAGTCGAATGGCAACAACAGCTAATCAGACCCTCACGGCCTTGTATCCGGCACATCTGGATACCGTTAAGGCACATTATGATGAAGCGCTGGCTGCCGCAGGATACGATTCCATTGCTATCGGCGCCGGCTCCAATATCTTCTTGTTTCTGGACGATCAGAGCTATCCGTTTAAGCCCAACCCGCATATTCTGCAATGGCTACCACTACTGCAACATCCTGAGTCGGTATTGCTGTATCGACCCGGCAGGAAACCCCGGCTGCTCATCTACCAACCCGACAACTATTGGTACGCACCACCCGAACTGCCGGACGAACCGTGGGCACAGCATTTCGACATCATGACAGTACCGCTGTTAAATGACATCGATCAGGCGCTTATTCAGCTAGATGGCTGTGTAGCGTACCTGGGCGATACGGCGCAATGGCGTCATGATCCACCGCTTGCCGACCGGAACCCGGAAAAACTACTAAAACATCTGCATTATTACCGTCCATTTCGCAGCGGATATGAAATTGAATGTATTCGCCAGGCAACGGCCCTCGCCGTACCGGCACACCGGGCTGCCGAACAGGCATTTCGAGCCGGGGCCGCAGAATACGACATCCTGCTCACGTTTCTTGCCTCGAGCCAACATACCGAAAACGAACTGCCGTATCCGGCAATCATCGCAAAAAACACGCATGGTGCCGTGCTGCATTATCAGCACTACGAGCGTGAACCAGGCGACAGCAATAGTCTGCTCATCGACGCAGGCTGCAGTTGCAATGGCTATGCCAGCGACATCACCCGTACCTACAGTTATGCTCCGGGCGATTTTCAGGATCTCATTGACGGCCTCGACGATATCCAGCGCCAACTCGTCAGCCGGATTGCCCCGAATATAAGCTTTGTGGATTTGCATGCCTGGGCACACGAGGCCATTGGCTCGCTGCTGCAGGCCACGGGTATCATCACCAGCGCAATCACTGACCCGGTCGAAGCCGGCATCACGGCGGCTTTCTTCCCGCATGGTCTTGGTCACTACCTGGGGTTACAGGTTCACGAAGTCGGCAGTTCATATGCCGACACAACCGGCACCGAGATTGAACGCTCGGCACGCCACCCGGCACTGCGATTAAACCGGACACTGGAAACAGGTCAGATTCTGACCATCGAGCCGGGGATCTACTTTATCGACTCATTGCTGGACGATTTGCGCACCAAGCCGGCCGGCAAAGCCATCGACTGGGCAAAAGTGGCTGATTTGAAAAAATTCGGCGGCATCCGAATAGAAGACAACGTCCTGATTACCGACCACGGACAGGAAAATCTGACCCGGCCGGTTTTTGCATTGTAAATGCCACCCATACCTCACCAGAACTTATCTCGCGGCTGACCAGAAAACTTGAGCAACCTGCGGCGGAACATTCGATCGATCAGAACCGACTGAATATCAGTACTCTGCGCTTTAGTATGCTGCCAAAAATTGCAGTACATCCTGTTTCAACACCGGGGTCTGCTTATGGCGCATATTAAAAAAACCGTGCTGTGCTTGCGGGTAGATCTTGCGCTCTACCGGAATGCCCCGGCTCTCAAGTTCCCGCGCATAGCAATCTGACGAATCACATAGAAAATCAATATCACCACCGCCAAGAAAACA
>PBZD01000130.1 GCA_002729875.1 Chromatiales bacterium
ACCATGAGTTTGTCGGCGACCGGGTCCAGGAAGGCGCCGAACTTCGACATCAGGTTCAGGCGTCGGGCGAGATAACCGTCCAGCCAGTCCGTCAGGCCTGCGATAGTAAAGATGACGCATGCTAACGGACGCATCAGTTTGCCGGGCGGCAAATAAAAAACGAGCGCAAAAAGCGGAATCGCTGCGATGCGAAACCACGTAAGCAGTGTCGCTATATTCAGCTTGGATGACATTCTTGCCAACCGTTCATTTCAGCAGGATTAGGTTTGCGGTTCATTCTCCACCATTATAATTGCAAATTCACCAGTTAAAAGAATAGCGGCGCATCCCGCTCAGCCACCATGCAAACGGTTGTAGATTCTTTCGGCAAGCCTGCGGCTAATACCTTTGACCTCCGCAAGGTCATCAATACCTGATCGCCTGACCCCTTGCAGGCCGCCAAATGCCTTGAGCAATGCTTTACGACGTTGCGGTCCGAGGCCCGGGATCGATTCAAGTACCGATTGCCGCTGCACCTTGCCGCGGCGCTGACGGTGCGCAGTGATTGCAAAACGATGCGCCTCATCGCGGATTTGCTGGATCAGGTGCAGGGCCGGAGCATCACCGGGCAGGTGCAGCGGTTGCCTGGTGTCGGGGAGAAATAATTTCTCGTGACCTGGTTTGCGCCCCTGCCCTTTGGCAACACCGAGCAGCGTGATACCGGGCAGCTGCAATTCGTGCATCGCTGTAATGGCCTTGCCGAGTTGTCCGCGTCCCCCATCGATCAGCACCAGATCCGGCAGCGGCGCCTCTCCTTTTAATACCCGTTTGTAGCGACGGGTTACAGCTTGCTCTATAGCCGCATAATCATCGCCAGGTTCGACATTACGAATATTAAAGCGTCGGTAAGCAGACTTTACAGCGCCCTGAAGGCCGAAAACGACGCAGGAAGCAACAGTCTCCTGCCCACTCGTATGGCTGATGTCAAAGCATTCGATCCGTTCGGGAACATCGTCCAGACCCAACAGTTCGGTCAGTGACTCAAACTGACGTGCAATCGTTGCATTTGCGGCACGATGGGTGAGCAAGCCCTGCACGGCATTGGCAGCGGCCATCTCCAGCCAGCGCTTGCGATGGCTGCGCACCCGCCGCCGAATTGCCACCCTGCGCCCGGCGCGTTCACTTAAGGCCGCCTCAAGCAGTTCATGATCGTCAATTTCAGTGCTGACGAGAATTTCCGCCGGCGCCTGCTGCGAGAAATAATGCTGGGCAATAAAAGCCGACAGCACTTCACTGGACTGTGTATGCGCCGATGTCTTCGGGAAATAGTGATGACTGCCGAGCATTCTTCCGCCCCGGATCATCAGAACAGCAACGCAGAATGTCCCCGCTTCTGACTCCACGGCCAGGGCATCTGCATCCTGCATGCCTACCCCGGTGACAACCTGGCGCGCCTGCATATCCTTTATGGTCGCAATCTGATCACGGTATTGCGCCGCCAATTCAAAATTCAACGCTGCCGCTGCCGCATCCATCCGCGTCTGCAAATCGATGACCACCGCGTCGTTTTTGCCGGTTAGAAACCTGATTGCGTTGTCGATATCGCGCCGATATTCATGCTTATCGATCAGTCCGACACACGGCGCGCTACAGCGTTTAATCTGGTATTGCAGGCACGGACGGCTCCGATTGTCGAAATAAGAACCACTACACTGGCGGATACGAAACAACTTGTGCAACTGCCCAAGTGTCTGGCGCACTGCAGCGGCGGAAAGATAGGGACCAAAAAAACGACTCTCAGCTGATCGCTTGCCACGGTAAAAATCAAAACGTGGAAATTTATGTGATTGGGTCAGTTTAATAAACGGATAGCCTTTACCGTCGCGCAACAGGACATTGAAACGTGGTTGATGCGCCTTGATCAGGTTGAACTCAAGCAACAAGGCTTCAGTTTCGGTTGCCGTCAGCGTTACTTCTACATCTTCAGTATGGTTCATAAGCGCTTGTGTTTTAGGATGATGCGCCTTGTTGCCGAAATAGCTGGCTACCCTTTTTTTCAGATTAAGCGCTTTGCCGACATAGAGTATCGAGCCATCTGCAGCAAGCATGCGATAAACCCCGGGGCGCTGACTCAGGGTCGCCAGGAATTTTTTTGCATTAAAGGGCTCGCCCATGCGCTGATCAGCCACCGTCATCCAGCGCCGCACGCAGTCGGCGAAATACATCTGTGAACATTGCACTGGTCAGGCGCCGCGTCTGCGTGTTGTAACGACTGCAATGATAAGAGTCGATCAATTTCAGCCCGGCACCAATCTCATGCTCGGCCCCGTGCCCGAAGCGAAAAGCAGACAGCTTGAGGTTCAGAGCCTTGAGTACCGAGCGGTGAGCAATGGTGCCGAGTGCCAGTACAAAACCGTTAACCGGCATGCTGAGCAACTCGTCGGCAAGGTATGCATTGCAGGTATCGACTTCACTGGTCGTGGGTTTGTTTTCGGGCGGCAAACAGCGCACCGCGTTGGTGATCCGGCAGTCGCGCAGCATCAGTCCGTCGTCGGCATTGTTACTGCATGGCTGAGAACCAAAGCCGAATTCAAATAATGTCTGGTAAAGCAGGATGCCGGCATGGTCACCGGTAAACGGGCGGCCGGTTGCATTTGCACCATGCTTGCCCGGGGCGAGACCGACGATCAGCAAGCGGGCATCCGGATCACCGAAGGAAGGCACCGGACGAGAGAAATACCGCGGATACTCAGCACGCACCTCGTCGAGAAACGCGGCCAGGCGTGGACATTTGCGGCAACCAGGCTGAAATCCGGCGGTCATGAATACTGCCGCACCATCAGGGCGGGATCAGGCCGCAGGGGTCGCAGTAGCACGATCAGCGATGCGCAGAGCAACTTCCATGGCCTGCTCATAGTTCAACCGCGGATCAACCTGGGTCAGGTAGGCTTTTTCCAGGTCCTGCTCATTCAGTCCGCGTGCACCGCCAACACACTCGGTCACATGTTCACCGGTTAATTCAAGATGTACACCACCCAGTATGGTTCCGGCCTCGTCATGGATTCGGAAAGCCGACTCAATCTCGCTAATAATATTAACGAGTCGGCGCGTCTTTCTGCCGCCGGTTACGGACTCGGTATTGCCGTGCATCGGGTCACACATCCACAACACGGGGACTTCCAAATCGTTAACAATCCTGATGATGCGCGGCAATTGCTCATCAATATGCCCGGCGCCAAAGCGATGAATCAGGACCAACCGCCCTTCTTCGCCATTCGGGTTCAACGTAACGATAAGCCGCTGCAGGTCTTCATCCGTAATTCCGTTGCCCACCTTTATCCCGATCGGGTTACGTATACCACGGCAATATTCGATGTGTGCGCCGTCCGGATCAGCAGTGCGCATGCCAACCCAGGGAAAGTGTGTCGTCAGGTTATACCACTCGTTACGATGATCGAGAAAACGTGTCTGCGCCTGCTCGTACAGCAAATGCAATGCTTCGTGTGAAGTGTAAAAATCAACTCGCTGAGCCTGGTTGATCTTGGTGCCGGTTATCGATTCGAAAAAATCCAGACTATCGGCAATGCGCTCGACAAGATGATGGTATTCAACTGCCGATGCCGAGTGACTGACAAAGTCGAGATCCCAGTTTTCCGGATGGTGCAGATCCGCGAATCCGCCATCGATCAGGGAACGGATAAAATTTACCGTCAAAGCGGCACGCTCATAACCACGCAGCAGCAACTCCGGATCCGGTTCCCGATCGTTGCTGTTAAATGTCATGCGGTTAACCAGATCACCGCGGTAACTCGGCAGCGTCTCCCCGCCACGTGTTTCCATGGCAGCCGAACGCGGCTTGGCAAATTGACCTGCCATACGCCCGATTCGAATGATCGGACGAGTCAATCCGGCAGTCATAACCACACTCATCTGCAATAATATTTTCAGTTTGCGGACAATGTTCTCAGACGTGCATTCATCGAAATTCTCTGCGCAGTCGCCACCCTGCAGAATAAATGCACGGCCCTTTTGAGCAGCAGCAATCTTTTCGCGTAACGCCTCTATTTCCCAACTGGTTACCAGCGGCGGCAACTTGCCCAGACGTGCGACAACCCTGTCCACATGTGCACTATCGGCATACACCGGTTGCTGGATGGCGGGCAGGCCCTGCCAGCTATCCGGATGCCAGGTTGCTTTGTCCGTGCCGCTCATGGCGCGTCGACCGCGGCGAGCATTTTGTCATTCATGGGCGCGAATCGATCATCGATCAACAGCACACCGTCCACGCAGCCACTCCTGATGTTTATTTTCATATCCATGCTCCGGATTATCGCAGCATAAACGCCGGCACCGGAACCCCGTGACGCTGAAATAAGGCGACTACTCGGCAGATTTAACGCTTTGCCAGCGCTCTTCCATGTCATCAAGGCCCAGATCAGACCACTCTTCGCCGTTTCTGGCCAGGAGCTTTTCCACCGCCTGGAAGCGGCGGACAAATTTATCATTGCCGGCACGTAGCGCGGCCTCGGGCTCAACTCCAAGATGGCGGGCCAGGTTGGTGATCGCCACCAGCAAATCGCCCAGTTCTTCACTGACAGCAGCGTGATCCCCGGTAGTTCGGGCCGCATCCAGCTCGGCCAGTTCCTCGTCAACCTTGCCCCGTACCTGCTCCACGTTCGGCCAGTCGAAACCGACCCCGGCAGCACGTCGGCTGAGCTTGTCAGCCCGCACCAGGGCAGGCAGTGCCTGGGCCACGCCGTCGAGCTGACCAACCACCCCCGCGGCTTGCCGCTCTGCCTGTTTATGACTCGCCCAGGCAGCACTCTGCGCGTCCGCCGTGCCCACGGAGTGATCGCCGAAAACGTGTGGATGACGACGTATCAGCTTGCGGCCGAGCGCAGCAACGACATCAGCAAAAGTAAACAGGCCGCGTTCATCGGCCATCTGGGCATGAAACACAACCTGCAGCAGAAGATCGCCAAGTTCATCCTGCAAACCCGGCCAGTCTTCACGTTCGATGGCATCAGCGACCTCATATGCCTCTTCAATTGTAAATGGGTAAATCGAGCGAAAGTCCTGGGCAAGATCCCATGGACAGCCTGTTTGCGGGTCTCGTAACTCACGCATGATATCAAGTAATTTCTGCATTAATTAGATATCTCTTTGTTTTTCATAGTTTTAATAAAATCACTTATGATCTTCGCCGTGGCCCCCCAGATGCGTCGATGTTCGAAGTGATACTCACTGAATGGCAGGGTATAACCATTCACATTCCGTTCACCGAGGCGATGATTCATGTCATCCATAAAGAATTCGAGCGGTACCTCGAATATTTCGGCCACCTCAAACGGATCGACCGTGAACTCGGCATCTGCGGCTACAAAACCAACCACAGGCGTTACGACAAACCCGGTCACCACGGCCAACGCATCCAGATAACCGACTACGCTAACCAACTCGTCAGCAAGGCCTATCTCTTCCCGGGCTTCACGTAATGCCGTTTGGCGGGGCCCTGCATCAGCCGGTTCGGCTCGCCCGCCGGGAAAGCTGATTTGCCCAGGATGATCGTCAAGGTGTTCGGTGCGTTGCGTCAGCAACACCGATAATCTTGACTCACGTTCGATCAACGGCACCAGAACAGCCGCCTTGATGAGCGGCTGACTGAACCATGCGCCGGCGACGCCGTCAGGCAGACGGGCAAGCGCAGCGCCGACCGGATCGGCAGGCGTTTTCGTATTCCTAAACCGCCGCTCGATTAATTGCTTCAAGGTTGCCCTGCCGGATCAGGTCTTGATGCCGCCGCGTGTCAGTTCGGTCGGATCGAGCAAGCGATCGAGTTCCTCGTCGCTCAGATCGGTCATTTCCCTGGCGACGTCTCGCACCGGGCGCCCTTCCGCATAGGCCTTTTTCGCGATAGCAGCGCCCTTGTCGTAACCAATAACCGAATTCATCGCCGTGACGAGTATCGGGTTGCGTTCCAGCGCCTGGTTCAGGTTGTCGGTATTGACCGTAAACCCGGCGATGGCTTTGTCCGCCAGTTGTTGAGAGGCTGTGCCGAGTACCTGGATACTCTGCAGCAGGTTGTAAGCCACCAGGGGCAGCATGACATTCAACTGGAAATTACCGGACTGACCGGCAATGGTAATTGCCGCATCATTACCAATGACATGCGCCGCAACCATGGCGACAGCTTCGGGTATGACCGGGTTGATTTTGCCCGGCATAATGCTGCTGCCCGGCTGTAACGCCGGCAGCGCTATTTCACCCAGTCCGGCCAGCGGCCCACTGTTCATCCAGCGCAGATCATTGGCAATCTTCATCAATGACACCGCCAGTGTCTTGAGTTGACCGGAAATCTCGACCGCGGTGTCCTGACTGCTCAGCGCCTGCAGGTAATTGGCCGCCGGCGCAAATTCCAGCTGGCTGCTCTCGGACAGCAATACCGCAACCTTGGCGCCAAAGTTCGGGTGTGCATTGATACCGGTACCAACGGCAGTACCGCCCTGAGCGAGACAACACAGTCGCACCATGGACTGTTCAAGGCGTTCTATCGCCTGGCCGACCTGGCTTGACCAGCCACCCAGTTCCTGTGCAAGGCTGACCGGCATCGCATCCATCAGGTGCGTACGCCCGGTCTTGATAACTTCCTGATACTCGCTGGCCTTGTCATCCAGCGTCTCTTTCAGATACCCCAGGTTCGGCAACAATTGTTCAGCAATCATTAAGGCAGCGCCAACGTGTATTGCGGTTGGAATAACATCGTTACTGCTCTGCCCCATATTCACGTCATCATTCGGGTGCACAACTGCTCCGAGTTTCTCGGTGGCAAGTTTTGCAATGACTTCATTGGCATTCATGTTTGAGCTGGTGCCGGAGCCGGTCTGAAATACATCGATCGGAAAATGTTCGTCGTATTTACCCTCGGCAACCTGCAGGGCAACACCCTGGATTACGCTGGCTTTATTGCTGGACATCAATCCCAGTTCGGCATTTGCACCGGCTGCGGCCCACTTGATCAACCCGAGCGCACGAATGAATCCTCGTGGCATCGACAGGCCACTGATCGGGAAATTCTGAACCGCACGCTGGGTCTGCGCACCCCATAGGGCTTTTTCGGGAACCTGCAATTCACCCATGCTGTCTTGTTCTATACGAAATCCGTCCGTCATCTATCGCTCCTGAAAGATTTTAAAAATAACTACCTGATGGAGCATTTTAACGTGCCTCCGGTCTCAGTGCGCTATCGGGGTAAGTGGCCGTTAAAACTCGTTCATCGCCCTGAATCAGTGTAGAGTACCGACCCCGGTTAATCGTAACAGACAGATGATTTATGTATAATCTTATTTCTTTTAAAAACATCAGCCTATGAATCTTTCCTGATTTATTACTAAGCCTGATGACCTGACATCGAAACCGACTGATGGAAACAGAAACATGGAACCCAGTTCGTTAACCGCCATCTCGCCGCTGGACGGCCGGTATGCTCGCAAGTGTGACAGCTTTCGTGAAGTCTTCAGTGAGTATGGACTGATCAGGCTGCGCACTTTTACCGAGGTTCGCTGGATACAGTTCCTCGCTGATCGCCCTGAGATAACCGAACTTAAGCCGTTGACACCGGTTGTCAACGAATACCTGAACCAGCTTGCCGAAAACTTTGCTCGTGAGCACGCGCGCAAGGTCAAAGAGATTGAAGCGACCACCAATCATGACGTTAAAGCCGTTGAGTACCTGATAGCAGAAAAACTCGATGGCGATACGGATCTCAGCCGAATCCGGCCTTTCGTGCATTTTGCCTGCACCTCTGAAGACATCAACAATATCACTTATGCACTGATGCTCAGGCAAGGAAGAAGTGAAGTGATAAGGCCGACACTAAGGCGTGTCATCGAAAAATTTCATGCCCTGGCCGGCACGCTCGCAGCACAGCCAATGCTGGCACGAACCCATGGTCAGAGCGCCAGCCCGACAACGCTCGGCAAGGAAATGGCAAATATCGTTGCCCGGTTGGAACGTCAGGATGAGCTATTCAAGGCAGTACCCACATTGGCCAAAATCAATGGCGCGGTCGGCAATTTCAACGCCCATCTGATTGCTTATCCGCAAGCGGACTGGCCGGCACTGAGTCGCACCTTTATCGAATCACTCGGTCTGACCTGGAATGAGTACACAACCCAAATAGAACCACATGACTGGATTGCCGAATATTGCGATTCGCTTGCCCGGATTAACACCATCCTGCTCGATGCCTGTCGCGACATTTGGGGCTATATTTCGCTCGGCTACTTCAAGCAAAAACAAATCTCGACCGAAGTTGGTTCTTCAACCATGCCGCACAAGGTCAACCCGATTGATTTCGAAAATGCCGAGGGAAATTTTGGCGTTGCCAATGCGCTGCTTCGGCATTTCTCTGAAAAGTTGCCGGTGTCCCGCTGGCAACGTGACCTGACTGACTCGACAGTATTACGCAACCTGGGTGTTGCAATCGGTCACAGCATGCTTGGCTATCAGTCCATGCTGACCGGTCTCGGTAAATTGCGCCCGGATGCCGAGCGCATGCAGGCCGACCTGGATGCCAACTGGGAAGTACTTGGTGAAGCCATCCAGACCGTCATGCGACGCTATGGTCATGGCGATGCTTACGAACAGATGAAGAACCTGACGCGTGGCGCCAGGATAAATGCCGACAAGCTACGCGAATTTATCATGACTCTTGATATTCCTGACGCCGCCAGGTCTGCCCTGCTTGACCTCGAACCCGGCAGCTACACGGGGCTTGCTGAAGAGTTGGCGGGCAAACTGAAGGATAACGCGGACGACTGACCGGTAGCACGGCGAAAAAAAATCCTGAAACGTGACACAGTTGCAATCAGTGCAATCTGCGCATGGCATAAAATCGCTTTGTACAGATGGGCTCAGGCCGCATTATCAGTCACGTTGGAGGAATATATTGCATGCAGGCATTACCTGCTCAAGACCGTCGCTGGGTTCTGACCTCCGTTAACGAAACCCTGGATGCGACTATCCGCATTATTGAGTCAACCGATCGACGTATCTCTATTTTCTCATCCAGCCTGGAACCTGCCATTTTTAATAATGAACGATTCCTTGCGGCCGTTAAGCGCCTGGCGCTTGGTAAACCCTTTGTACGTATTCGAATCCTGATCACCAACCCCGCACGTGTCATGCACAATCGCAATCCGTTTGTGCAACTGGCTCGTCGACTCACTGCCTGCATTGAGTTTCGCAATGTTAGCGAAGAGTACCGCAACCATCGTGAAGCTTTCCTGATTGCCGATGAAAACGCCCTGATCTACCGAGTTGATTCCAGTAAATGGGAGGGCATTGCTGATACCCACGAACCGGCTGTTGCCCGCCGTTATCTCGGCCTGTTTAACCAGGTCTGGAATTCCTCAAGCGTGCAAACAGAAAGGCGGGAATTGTACGTCTGACGCAACTGGCAGTCACACCATGCGATAATTCCCGCATGGGTCCGGGATGCAAAAAGATTATTGTTGCTTTGTCGGGCGGCGTCGACTCGGCGGTCGCCGCTATCCAGCTTATCCGTGCGGGCCATGATGTCGCCGCATTGCATATGACAAACTGGGAAGATGACGACAGTTACTGCACCGCTGCCACCGATCTGCAGGATGCTCGCAAGATTTGTCATGATCTTGGTATCCCCCTGCATCATGTCAATTTTACGGCAGATTACCGCGAACAGGTATTTACCGAATTTCTCGCCGAGTATTCACGCGGTCGGACGCCGAACCCGGATGTTCTATGTAATCGTGAAATAAAGTTTGGCGTCTTTCTGGACTACGCACACCGGCTGGGTGGTGAACTGATTGCTACCGGCCATTACGCACGTATAGACAACGGTCAGCAGACGCGATTGCTCAAAGGCATCGATGGCAACAAGGATCAGAGCTATTTCCTGCATCAGGTCGGCGCCAAAGCATTCGAGCAAACAATATTTCCACTCGGCGCCATGGAGAAATCCGCAGTCAGACGCATCGCCCACGAGTACGGCTTGAGTGTCTACGACAAGCAGGACAGCACCGGGATTTGTTTCATCGGTGAGCGCCCGTTTCGTGAGTTCCTCGGCCGGTTCCTGAGCGGTGAACCGGGTGAGAGCGTCACGCCTGAAGGTCGCAGCGTTGGCAAACACGACGGACTGATGTATTACACGCTCGGTCAGCGCCAGGGACTGGGCATTGGCGGCTTGGCAGCCGGCTCTAACGAACCCTGGTTTGTCGCCGCCAAGGACGAAGCGCGCAACAAACTAATCGTCGTGCAGGGCCGCGATCATCCGTTGCTGTGGTCCGAGGGGCTTGTCACATCGACACCGCACTGGATTAATGACGAACCGGCCGAACTCACCAACCAGGCGAGTTTCCGCTGCGCTGTCAAGACACGCTACCGGCAACAGGATGTGCCGTGCCTGGTAAGCCGTCATACAAGCGGCGGCCTTCAGGTTGAGTTTGACACACCCCAGTGGGCTGTCACGCCGGGCCAATATGCCGTTTTTTATACTGGTGACGAATGTCTCGGCGGCGGCCCGATCGATTCTGCCCGGTCTGAAAAAAACCCTGTGGTCGCGACCGGCCGCGCTCCGTTATAATTCCGCCCCCATAATTTCAGGTCATCAATTCGGAGTACTCCATGGCAGATGTTGTCGATGCAAAAACGGTTCTTAATGTTGGCGGGACCGATTACCAGATTTATTCGTTACAGGCCGTGACAGAAGGGCATGTTGAACGTCTGCCCTACTCGCTGAAAATTTTGCTGGAAAACCTGTTGCGCCACGCTGATGGCGAGGATGTCAGTGCCGAAGATATCGCCGCGCTGGCCAACTGGGATCCGCACGCAACACCCAGCCACGAAATCGCCTTCACCCCCGGGCGGGTCATTATGCAGGACTTTACCGGTGTCCCGGCCGTTGTTGACCTGGCGGCAATGCGTGATGCGGTCGTCAAACTCGGCGGCGATGCCGAAAAAATCAACCCCTTATCCCCGGCCGAACTTGTCATCGACCACTCGGTGCAAATCGATCATTATGGTAGCGCGACCGCACTGACTGAAAATAATGCCATTGAGTTCAAGCGTAACCAGGAACGTTACTCTTTTTTGCGCTGGGGTCAGAATGCGTTTGATAATTTTCGTGTCGTACCACCGAACACAGGCATCGTCCACCAGGTCAACCTCGAATACCTGGCGCGCGTTATCTTCGCTAACCAGCAGAACGACGAACGGGTTGCCTACCCGGACACGGTCGTCGGCACTGATTCGCATACTACAATGATCAATGGTCTGGGCGTACTCGGCTGGGGCGTTGGGGGCATTGAAGCTGAAGCCGCCATGCTCGGTCAACCGATTACGATGCTCATCCCGCAGGTCATTGGTTTTCGCCTGACCGGCCAACTCAGGGAAGGCACGACGGCTACCGACCTCGTCCTGACGGTTACGCAGATGCTGCGTGAGCAAGGCGTGGTGGGTAAATTTGTCGAATTCTTTGGTGACGGGCTGGCTGCCCTGCCGCTCTCAGACCGCGCAACACTCGCCAATATGGCCCCGGAATTTGGCAGTACCTGCGGCATTTTCCCAATTGATGGCGAGACGATTCGATACCTGCAGCTATCCGGCCGCGATGCGCAGCAAATTGAACTCATCGAAGCCTATGCGCGCGCTCAGGGCATGTGGCGAGAAGCCGGACAGCCGGACCCCCTGTTTACGGATGTAGTCGAACTTGATCTGAACTCTGTGGAACCCTGTATATCCGGTCCGAGCCGGCCACATGATCGCATCCTGCTCAGCACGGCGGCAAATACCTTTGCCAAATTACGCCAAAAGGCCGGTATTGAGCACGTTCGTGCGGCGAGCGTAACAAAGCATGAGGAGACCTTCGAACTCCGGGATGGCGCCATCCTGATCGCGGCCATCACCAGTTGTACTAATACCTCGAACCCTTCGGTCATGATCGGCGCCGGTTTGCTGGCGCGCAAAGCCGTTGCGCTCGGCCTGCAGTCGCAACCATGGGTCAAGACCACCCTTGGCCCCGGTTCGCGTGTGGTCAGCAATTATCTTGACCGGTCTGGCCTGACCGCGGATCTCGATGCACTGGGGTTTAATGTGGTCGGCTTCGGCTGCACTGCCTGCATCGGTAATTCCGGTCCGCTCGATGCACCGATAGCGGCCGCCGTTAAAGATAATGATCTGCTCGGCTGCAGCATATTATCCGGTAACCGTAATTTTGACGGTCGCATTCATCCGCTGGTCAAGATGAACTTCCTGGCCTCGCCACCGCTTGTGGTGGCCTATGCCCTCGCCGGTTCAATGGCCATTGACCTGGTCAACGACGCACTCGGCACCGATACCGCCGGCAACCCTGTCTATCTTAAGGACATCTGGCCATCGCAGGCGGAAATTCAGGAGGTCATGACCGCCACCATTGATTCGGAAATGTTTCAGACCAGTTATGAAGGTGTATTTGCCGGTGATGAAAACTGGCATGGCCTAGATGTAGCAACCAGTGACATCTATGCATGGGCACCGGACTCCACTTATGTGCGCAACCCGCCTTACTTCGAGAATATGTCACTAACCACCGACACCGTCAGTGATATTCATGGCGCCCGGGCGCTGGCCTTGCTGGGCGACAATGTCACCACTGATCACATTTCTCCCGCCGGCTCATTCACCGCTGATTCGCCGGCCGGCATGTACCTGGTAGAACAAGGTGTAGACCCTCAGGACTTTAATTCTTACGGCTCACGGCGCGGCAATCATGAAGTCATGATGCGCGGAACATTTGCCAATATTCGCCTGCGTAACCGCCTGGCGCCGGGAACTGAAGGTGGCTGGACCCGCTACCAGCCTGATGGCGAACAAATGACGATCTATGCGGCAGCCATGCGCTACGCCTCGTCCGCTACCCCGCTGATCGTCATCGCCGGCAAGGAATACGGCATGGGCTCCTCGCGTGACTGGGCGGCCAAAGGGACTAAACTACTTGGAGTTCAAGCAGTTATTGCAGAAACCTATGAACGAATCCACCGTTCCAACCTGATCGGTATGGGCGTGTTGCCCTTGCAATTCCATGCCGGCGAGTCAGCCGAAACGCTGAGCCTGGATGGTACGGAGTCATTTGATATTACCGGCCTTGATAATGGTGACGCCGAACAAGTAACCGTTACGGCCACACAAACTGATGGCGGCAGTATTGAATTTCAGGTTCAGGTGCGTATCGATACGCCCAAGGAGCGCGATTACTACCGGAATGGCGGCATTTTGCACTATGTATTGCGGCAACTCGCTGCATAGCGTGGGCAATTGTGACTAAAGACGCTGCTGTGAGTGGCATCACGGGTTGCTTGCCCGAGTAAAAATGGGATCTGAGCGTGAATTCGATACTTTTCCTCCGGCTCTGATCGCTCGCAACATATTGTCGCCATGACCGGTTCCGGCACCTCGGCTCAGGTACAGCCGGCAGCTGGTTAACGCATTAAAAGAGATACCTGGCCATGCATGAACTGATCGACATTGGCGCAAATCTGACCCATGACGCGTTTGACAAGGATCGTGACGAGGTTCTGCAACGGGCGATCGATGCAGGTGTCAGTCGCCAGATTGTAACCGGTACAACGCTTGAAGCCAGCAGCGACGCGCTGGCACTTGCCAACCTGCATCGTGGCACCTTGTACGCAACTGCGGGAGTGCATCCACATCATGCCGAGGAACTCGATGATCACTCCTTCAAGGCGCTCAGCGGGCTTGCAAACCAGCAACAGATCGTAGCCGTTGGTGAATGCGGACTCGACTATTTTCGTAATTACTCACCGCGCGAAGCGCAACTCGTTGCATTCGAAAAACAGCTGAATCTTGCCATCGAAGTGCAAAAGCCTGTCTTTCTTCATCAGCGTGACGCACATGATGATTTCATTGCCCTGCTCAGGAATACATTTGATGAAATTCCCGGTGGTGTCGCCCACTGTTTCACCGGTAGCCGCGATGAGATGCGTGCCTGTCTCGACATGGGCTTGTACATAGGTATCACGGGCTGGATCTGCGATGAACGCCGGGGCCACGATCTGCAGGAGGCTGTGCGGTATCTGCCGCTGAACCGTATCATGCTGGAAACCGATGCGCCCTATTTGCTGCCGCGCGATCTGCAAGACAAGCCCGATGGTCGTCGCAACGAACCATCGGTGCTGCCGCATATACTGGCAGCAGTTGCCCGTTACATGGACCAGACAGCACAACGCGTTGCCGAAGCAGCCACCCGCAATAGCGAAATATTGTTTGGATTATCTGCAAACTGAGCGCCCGATTCAGCACGGACTTCATTGCCGGGTAACCAACCCCATAACACCAAACCCCGCTGGAGGAACGGGGCTTGGTGGAGGATTGTGACCTGATAAGGGAAAATCGGGCAACGGGTGATACTATAACCAGTACCCCCTGACACAGCGGTTACCGGAACATTACAAATTTTACATAAAGGGATAGTGACTTTAATAATAATTTTATTAAGATAATTTAATCATAATTATCATATATTTAAAGCACTTTCCTCATAATTTATGTAAAAGTTGTCACGGCACCAAACTTTCACCTGGCCAGTACTTTTTATGCCTCTAATTCTTTAGCAGGTGATCAACCTGCACCGTAAGCGCGATTTCACGCAATGCATCCCATTGTGACAGCCAGCCAAGCATCGCATCGCCCGCTAGATCCTGACTCTCGGCCTGCAAATTGTTCACCAGTGCATCCAGTTGAATCACAGCAGATGGTAGCCCCTTGCTGAATTCGCCTCGCTTTGTAAATGCGACATAACCACTAACCGGAACATCACCAACAAGCCGCCGAACTGCGGCCATGCGATCATAGAGCGCGAACTGGGGGTTACTGAATGTAAACCGACGATCATCTGAAATAACCGTCCAGTCCTGCATGGTATCACTGCCGAATACATTACCCTCGACATCTTTCAGATCGACAATCACGATACCGCATCGGGTTAGCAACGCCAAGCCGACGGTAATCTCGCCTTCATCACCGTTTGGAATCAGAAAATTCGCCAACAGGTCATCGGCTACAGACCGCAGCCGCTGCTCCGGACGCTCCCCCCTGCGCTTGTAATGGATGGCAATGGCGATGAGCACCAGCAGCAGAACACTGCCGGCCATGGCCGGAATCAACATTTCATGCTGCAACAAGGCATTCATGTCTTATTGACACCTGACCGATTGGTCAACTTAAAGTGCTTGTGCAACCTGGTCCAGTTCTGCATCGATGGTCTTATAATCAACCGACCAGTCGAGTAACCGGGCCAATTCGGTCGGTGGCTCAATGTGCTGATCCAGCAAAGGCTCAACAATAGTATCGAATTTTGCTGCATGAGCGGTGGCAACGACCACCCAGTGTCCGGCTTGCTGTTCCGCTGCCGGTAAACTGCGATAAACATGCAGGCCGGTCGCCGTGTGCGGGCACCAGGCAATTCCATGACGTGCGTATTCATCCCTGATCGTCGTGCGAATCACGGCGTCGCTGACGGACCTGGCGCTGACAATTTCACGAATACCATCAACATCACCACACAGTGCCCGTAATCTTTCCATATTGCTCGGATCACCCACGTCCATCGCCGAAGCCAAGGTCGCTTTGCTGGGCCGCGGTTCATATTCTCCTTTGCTCAGGAAATCCGGAATGGTTGTATTTTCGTTGGTCGCAAACACGATGCGACCGATCGGCATACCCATACGCCTTGCCCAGACACAGGCAAAGCCGTTACCAAGGTTGCCGGTTGGCACGATGAAATTACTCACCTCCCCCGTGGCACGATAATGTTCGAGGCTGCTTTTCGCGTAATACGCCGTTTGCGGCAGCAGGCGACCGACATTAATACTGTTGGCTGAAACCAGGTTATGCGCAGAATTCAGAGCGGCATCAGCAAATGCAGCTTTAACAAGTCGCTGACAGTCATCGAATTCACCACGTACCGCCAAGGCGGTGACATTATCGCCCCAGCACGTCAGTTGATGCTGTTGGCGCGGTGATACCCGCCCATCAGGAAACAGAACGATCACCCGGGTGCCGGGTTTACGGTGATAGGCCGCCGCAACCGCACCGCCGGTATCGCCCGATGTTGCAACCAGAATGGTAACCGGCGGTTGCGCATACTCGCCTTTCTCGATGATCGAAACCATTGTTGCGGCGAGGAATCGAGCGCCGACATCCTTAAAGGCTGCCGTGGGCCCGTGAAACAACTCCAGCACCGATACAGCATGCGGTTCATCGGGCAAACGATGTAACGGTACAGGAAAGTTCAAAGCCTCATGGCAAATGTCCGGCAGCGCCGATTCCAGGCTTGCACCGGTGAAAAAAGGTGCGAGGAAGCGTGCCGCTATAGAGGCAAAAGTATCCACACCTGCAAACCTGTCAAGCTCATGGGCGGGCAACATATCAGGGACATAGAGTCCGCCATCAGGCGCCGTGCCACTCATGATGGCCTGCTCGAGACGAACCGCGTGTTTGCTACGGGTACTGATGAAATCCATAGCAACCAACTCAGCGACGCGCACCAAGATAAGATGCCAGTCGCAACAGGTCGGCAAATACACCGGCCGCAGTTACTGCCGGTCCGGCACCTGGCCCCTGAACCACGAGGGGATTGTCACTGTAGCGACGCGATACGTAGCGCACGATGTTGTCAGTCAGGTTCATGTTGGCAAATGCATGATCGGCCGGTAATGATTCAAGTTGCACCGTTGCGCCGTCATCATGGCTCAGGCGTCCGACATAACGCAGGATATGCCCCTTTGCGTGCGCATCACTCCAGCGCTGTTTCATGGCCGCGTCAAATTCCGACAGTGCATTGAGAAAATCATCGACGTTACCTTGATCGAGTCCATCAGGCACCAGGCTTTCAATAACAAGATCTTCCAGTTCTAACTGCATACCCATTTCGCGCGCCAGGATAATGACTTTACGGGCTACATCCATACCCGATAAATCGTCACGCGGGTCCGGTTCCGTGTAACCGTTGTCCCGTGCCTCACGGACAATTTGCGAAAACGGCACTTCACCATCGAATACATTAAACAGATACGCCAGCGTACCGGAGAAAATTCCCTCAATACTGGTAATCTCATCACCGGTCTGGCGCAGATCGCGTAGTGTTTCAATAATCGGTAAGGCGGCCCCGACGGTCGTCTCATATAAAAAATGTGCACCATGCTGATGACGCTGCTGATGCAGTGCGTGGTAATACTCCAATGAACCGCTGTGCGCTTTCTTGTTCGGCGTCACAACATGAATCCCGTGTGTAAACCAGCCCAGGTATCTCTCAGCCACTTGTTCGCTGGCACTGCAATCCAGGATTGCTGCATGCGGCAGGTGCTCAGCATTGACATGTGCGGAGAATGCATCCCAGTCAAGTGCCTCACTGCTGCTGTCAAGAATGCTGCGCCAATCGTTAAGGTCTACGAACCGCTCTGACAGGTGCATGCGTGTCGAGGTGGCAATGGCACGCAGCCTAAAATCAAGGCCGAAATCAGCCCGCAACTGCCCAGCCTGGAGGGCCATCTGGTCCAGCAACTTGCCGCCCACATTTCCCGGACCGATCAATCCGATTGAAATGGTTTTGGCGGATAAATAGAAACCTGAATGTACGGCACGCAGTGCACGCGTCTCATCTGCCTGGCTGATGACTGCCGAGATATTACGCTCCGACGAGCCCTGAGCAATGGCTTTAACGTTTATCCCGGCGGCGCCAAGTGTGCCAAAAAACTTGGCGGAAATTCCGGGCAACCCAGCCATGCCATCACCGACCACAGCAATAATGCTGCAGTGTTCCTGAACCCCGACATTCTGAATCAGGTTCTGCTCTAGTTCATTGCGAAAAGCCTGCCGGACAACCTGACTAACCGTCGTGGCTGCACTTTTCGGTACCGCAAAGCAAATTGAATGTTCCGAACTGGCCTGTGAAATCAGCGTAACCGATATACCTGCATCGTGGAGCGCACCAAATAATCTATCGGCAGTGCCCGGCACGCCGATCATGCCCGCACCTTCAAGGTTGACGAGTACAACATCGTCAACCGAGGTCACACCTTTGATTCCAGCTTTGAGATTGTCGACCAGGCCAATCTTTGAACCTCGCACGCCCGGGTTGAAAGTATTCTTTATCCAGATCGGGATCGCTTTTTCTACGGCAGGTGACATCGTTTGCGGATGAATTACTTTTGCACCAAAGTATGCGAGTTCCATCGCTTCGCTGTATGACAGATCCGGTATCACCGTGGCTTCGGGCACCCGGTTCGGATCCGCACTCATGACACCATCGACATCAGTCCAGATGTGAATCGAGTCAGCGTCCAGCAAGGTGGCTATAATTGAAGCTGAAAAATCACTGCCATTGCGTCCCAACGTCGTGTGCAGCCCTTCCGGATCCGAAGCAATAAAACCGGTTATAACCGCAATACCATTTGTTTCGGCGTTAAAATGGCGCGCCGTTTTTTCCTGTGATGCAGCCCACTGGACAGCCGGACCCATTTCACCGTGCCTGACCACGATCAGTTCACGTGCATCGACCCATTTAACGTTACATTCGCGGTCTTTAGCAGCGACCTTATTGGTGAGAAATGCACTCAACAGTCGCGCCGACCATATTTCGCCAAATCCTGAAATCAGGGATCTGCTGCGCTCAGCTGCCGCCCCGACCAGCGAGATCGCCTGCAAAACGTCCGCAGCATCGACGAGTTCGGCCTGAAACTGGTTCATGATCACATCAGCCGCCGGTGTGCCCCCGATCAACTCCTGCAGGGTCTGTGCATAGCGGTCTTTAATCGTTTGCAGACCCGGCTTAATAGCATCCGCAGAATCCTCCGCCGCCGAGACCAGGGTTAATAACGCGTCTGTCATGCCTCCCATGGCCGAAACAACAACGGCCTGACGAGTTGATGACCCGGTTAACAGAATATCCGCTACCTGACCAAAACATTGTGCATCGGTCAGGCTACTGCCACCAAATTTATGAACTTGCCAAGCGTTCTGGACCATTTGCCCTTAATTTCCGGTAAACACGGGGGATGCCCCCCAAATACAGTTGCAAACATCAACAACCAACGTATAACACAGCCAGCGGATGCGACTTCCAGCCACTCAGCTCTGTCCTGGCGTGACCAGCGCGGCAGGAACCTGCACCTGCGGCTTGCCGCTACAGCCTCGCTTTTACCGGGCCACCAGCTTCCATGGGATCCG
>PBZD01000131.1 GCA_002729875.1 Chromatiales bacterium
TCCCGACTCCGACTGCCAGGTCGACGGTCACGTCAGGTTCGACCTTGTTGGAGTCACCCGGTAAAGGTTTATTGGTTCCGATGGTGCTGCTGTAAAAAGCACTGCTCGGCGAGGGGCCAACCCATGGATCGGGCATATAGTACGTCGTTTGCAGAGCGGCATTGGAACCATTGTAGGTACAATCATCGCCATTAATCTTCAACAGCGCCCAAGGACACGTGTTGGCATTGTTACGCATCGAACCACTTAACGGCGCCGCATCTACCGTCTGAAACCCCAGTGATGCGAGTCCGACGGCGCCAATCACACCTAAATTACCAAGTCTTTTCATGAAAAAATCTCCACGGCAGGGATTCGCATTCCGAGCCCTATAGATACCTGAAACCGACCGTAAGACCACAGATTCGGCCGTTGCGGTTAACGACAAACGGGTGCGGCACACCGAGAAAATCGCGAGCCACGAACGCACTGCCGGGTTCGTCATCATCGAAAAGGTTTTCGCAGAACCCCTCTACGTTCCAGCGATTGTCACGCAGCCCCAAGCGAATATTGACCGTCGACCTGCTGGGCGTCCAGCCGATATTCAACCCGTCAATATAACGCTTGGACCGGTAGGCGTAATCGCCACGGAAGAACGCGTCCCAATCACCAACATTGATCGGTTGCTGGTATTCAGCACCAAGGTTAACCATGTGCTTGGCGCTACCGACCAACTGATTGCCGTCGCCGCGACCGGAACTCCACAAGACACCCGGCGGAGGCGTATCGCCGTCAATGGGGTCGGAGGTACATTCAATCGTACCAATAGCCACGCAATCCACCCAGCCCTGGGATGTCTTGAATATCGCATCCTTATATTCCGCGTCAGTGAACGAATATCCAATGTTCAAGGTAATCGGGTCCACTGGAATCAGCGTAATCTCCACCTCGAAACCTTTGACTTGCGACGACGCGATATTGCCGGTAATCGGAGAATTGCTGATCAATTGTGAGAGCGTGATCTGCTGATCCTCCCAATCGATATAGTAAGCAGCCAAATTGACGCGGGCACGTTGATCCCAGAAGGTGGACTTGCCACCCACCTCGTAAGTCCAGTTACTCTCCAGGTCGTATCGCTCATCTTCCGGGAAATCGGCAGCCCCGTTGAATCCTCCGGATTTCACGCCTTTCGCCACCAGAGCATAGAACAACGTGTCGCTGGTGACTTGCCAGGAAAGATTGACGCGCGGTGTGAAATAGTTGAACGTCTGCTTGCCCAAGTCGCCGAGCGCGATACTGTTGCTCGGCAACAGATCCAGCGTGTTGTTCGCTTTCTTGACCTGACGAGTCTGACGCGCCTCGACCGCCAGCGCCAACGTAGTGGTCAGATCCAAATCAAACCCACCAAATACGGCGTAATAACTGTCGTCAAAAACCGTATCGGACGTAACCGACAATTGCGGATAAGCGTAATCGACGAGACAGGGCGCCGAACCAAATATCTCGGGCGGACATACGGTCGTGGTTCGCTGCAGCCCAGGGTTGGCGGACCGAATCCGTTGATCGCTGAAATCCTCCTGACTGTAATAGGCTCCAATAAGCCAGGTCAGGCGCCCGCCACCATCATAGCTCAAACGAAGATCCGTACTGATTTGATCCCGATCTTCCTGGCTTCCCGTCGTCGTCTGCGTGATCAGCGGTGCATCGACAATACCGGAGCCGTTAAAAACCCCTCCGTCGACAGTCGCATCAACATCAGACTGACTGCGCACATCGCGTGTCAGATAACCGGACGTCGATACCAGCGAAAAAGCCTCGCTGATATTCCAGTCGATGCCAAGCGTCCAGAAAGTGCCTTCCCTTTTGGCTGCCGCCGCGGGATCATAAGAAAAAACATCACCGACGTCGTTAATTTCGCCCTGAAACCGTCGCCCGATCCGTGTTTGCAGTGGTTGGCCAGCCCATGCGACGAATCCGATTTCGAACGGACTGCCCGCGCTACCCGAATGACCCACAAGACGCGGATCAAACTCGTAGATTTTCGTGCGAATCTGCGGATTAACCTCGTCCTTGCTATAGGTTCCGGACGCATCGATCTGCACAGGCCCAAGCGTCGATTGCACACTAAAACGGACAAACTCCGTTTCCCGGGCACCGAGCGGCTCACCGTCAATGGCATTCTTAATGGTTCCACCGGTATCACGGTACGCGGCATCCAGCCGGACAGTCAGATAGTCTTTAATAATCGGACCGGACACGTAGCCGGATAACGCCTGTTTATCGTCTGCACCTAAAGTCGCCCGACCACCGATATCGAATTTATCGCTCGGCTTTTTTGAAACGTAGTTAATCGCACCGGCAAAGCTATTGCGGCCGTAAACCGCACTTTGTGGTCCGCGAATGACCTCCACCCGGCCCAACGAATCAAACAAAAGTGTCGACCCTGTAAATCCCGGCGCGTACACACCGTCGACAAACGATGCGACATTCGGTTCGTCACCCACGCGCGTCTGTTGTGACAGCCCGCGGATGATCGGTCGGTCCGAGGTAATACTCCCGGTGCTGTTAAATTCCAGGCCCGGCGTCAGGGCCGCCAAATCAGCCAGATTTTCAATACCCCGATCAGTCATATCCTCGCCAGAGAAAGCCGATATGGATAACGGAACGGTCTGCAGATCTTCTGCTTTTTTTCGCGCCGTCACGACAATTTCGTCAACTCCAGCGGCAAAAAGTGCCGTACCTGGCGTAATCAATAGAACCGCCAGTGTGAACGCAGCGACAAAAACTTGGTGCATTCGTAGTGTTCGCATCAGACCACCCTTAATTGGAATTCGTATCGACATTATTATAGTTGTAATGGTAGCATAACGACCGTACAATGTGATAACGAAATGCGAGGCGACACAACTATTTATTTTTCAGATATTTGCCTTACCTCTCGGCACCAAGAATATCGACAACGACCTGGTTACAGTGTTCAAAATATGAACCATGCCGACCTGTCCTGCAACACAATCTTCCCTGAATTTGTATATAGAATTAAGGTCAGCAACGAGTCCAAACACTCGACACACGGCCGAATACAGCAAGTTCAGGCCTATGCTGCGCCGCATTGCGCAACAGTATCTTCTGCCAGACGACTTATGGTATTCACCGCATAACAACCTTACGACGTAATAATAAGAAATCTAAACTTATAATGTATTGTTTATAAAAAATATTTCTCATTCTCAATCATACCACTTGGCAAAATTAACACCCAGTTGGCAAAATTAACACCCAGATTATGTCAAAGAATACTAGATACTGCGTGGTGTTTCCCCTATATTAGGTACGTCAGAAAAGTAAACTAAAAGCCACACTAGGCGTGAGCCTAGGCCGGAAAGCTACGGATCTTGTCAACTTTAAAGCGTTTAAGAATCAGTAACGTTTGATAAGATGGCCGAGTCACAGAAGTCGATTCAGACATCACTTGGATAGTGTTATTCGATATCTAGGAAGGTCGGTGACATAAAATCTTAACTGCTCGATGATGCAAAAGTTCATTTTTGAAAGATGGATATGAGTAAGGGGATACACCGAAATGAAGAAACTAACAATCCTTGGCGCTGCGGGTGTCTTAGGGCTTGCATCGCTGGCATTTCAGCCGGCGGAAGCAACAACTCTGACAGGCAGTGTGCGCAACAATTCAAATACCTGCCCTTGGGCACTCCTAAAAATTAACGGCGACGATTGTACTTACAATGGCTCCAACGCCGCTTTGCAAACACTCTACTCGACCGATCCGTGGGTTGGCCCCGCACCAAGCAGCGGCTTTTACAGCAGCAGTATTGGGACGGCCACACCTTCAGCGGGTGACGGCAAGGTCGCGCCGAACGTAACTGCAAATATTACGATCGGTACCGGCAACACTGTCTCCGGTACACTGACGATCGGCTCGGTCGCAATTCACAACTTCAGCGCCGGCGGTACTGCCGGTCGTGGTGAAGAAACGTGGGCGAGCAGAACACTGACGTTGGCTCCCAAGGCCGCGGATATTGTGAACGGCAATGAGTTGATTATCGGTAGCGCGGGTTTCCCGGCCTATCTGCTGCACGACAATACACTCAACCCGGGTGGTGATGATTTCACCAGCGAAACTGGTGCGGACAGCAACGGCAGTTCGGCCGACGTTCCGTACTGGGACCCGGCGTCGATGTCGAACATCGGTATCGCAACCTGGGAAGATGAGTTCGTCACCGAGAACGCATCTGGCAACATTAACCGAACTGTCGGCACCGTAGCCAGTATCGGCACAACCGCATCACAAAGCTCTACCGGCTATAGCTGTACCGACAGCAATCTTGGTACCGGCGGCGTCGGTGGTGCCTGCGCGAGTGCAAGTTCACTGGAAGGCCGGGGTGATTTTGAGAACATACTTCTTAAAATCCAGACAGATGGCGCCGGTGGCGTTACGGGCATAGAAGGGTTCCTGGTTCAGGAATCCCTGTCCGGCAGAAACGGACGCACCTGGGTTGCCTGGACGTTTGCCGCTGATACAGTCGTTATTCCTGTACCCGCTGCAGTATGGTTATTCGGTTCAGCTCTGGGTCTGCTCGGCTGGACTCGCCGACGAACCGCCACGCTTCAGAAGTAGCCATATTGGCATACATGCACGGATGCATGTGTGAGCCAATTTAGGAAGCCGCCTCTCTTTTGAGAGGCGGCTTTTTCATTGCCAGACAATAATTTTCAGTGATTTAGCACAACAAAATTGACAGCCAAAACATCATAGTCAAAAATCTACACACGATGACTTCTTGGTGACAACTGCGAGTGAATAAAACACCGTACAAGAAACTGGATAAGCGACAGAAAAAACTGGAGCGTACTAAAGTGACGGTCTCTCTGGCGCCTAACAGCCCCGTTAGAAATATTTCTGCGATGCAGGCCCTGCATGCTGCCACGAAATATCGGGACGAAAATAAGTACGAATCTGCGCAGTATATTTGCCTGCAACTACTCGGGCATAACTACGCTTCCATTGATGCTTCGATCATCATGCTAGAGATGGCGGTTGACCTGCAAAGACCTGCTGAAACCAATGAATTCTGCGAGCGACTCCTGAAGGTCTCACCAAAACAGCTGCATGCAGCCGTAGCGCTCGCCAAAGCATTTCGCACTCTGAATAAGCATGATGCTGCTCTGAATGTTATCGAAAGAGCCCTTAAGGCCAATCCAAGCAGCTGTGCATTACGACACATGCTCGCAACGTATCTCATTGAGGTCAACGAAATAGATCGAGCCGAAACTGAGCTTCGAACAATAATTCGTATAGACAGTAAATTTATGCCTGCATATCAGCAGCTAGCTGCCCTTGATGCATTAACGGAAGATGAAATAGCGTGGTTGGAACAAGTTGAATTTAATGGTGACGATCGCATCTCCACACTCACCTCCCTTGCGACTGTCTACCGCAGGAAAAAGAATGCAGACAAGGAGATTAACTATCTCAATCTGGCACAAGCTGAACTAGCTAACAAAACTAATTGGCAATCAGTTGATTTCTCCGATGAGGCACAAGCTACGATAGATACTTTTAATACAAATTTTTTCTCTAAGCATCGACAGAACACGGAAAACCGTCGTCAACCAATATTTATTGTTGGCATGCCACGCAGTGGCTCCACATTGACGGAGCAGATCCTAGAAACCAATAAAGATGTAGAGGCTATTGGGGAATCGACACTTCTGCAATGTATTGTACAGGATTTCTGCAAAAGCAAATTTAGCGGAACACCCTTTCTCGAATCAGCAACCAGATTTGAGGACGACGATATTGCTCAAATTGCAACAGATTACTCAAACCAAGTTTCAAGAATATATACTCAGGCCCCAATATTTATCGACAAACAACTCAATAGTTATATGTATCTTGGCATCCTGCATTTGGCCTTTCCGTATGCAAAGTTTATTCATACACTTCGTAATCCTCTTGACAACTGCCTCAGTTGCTACCAACAGGTCTTCGATAGGATGGAAGCCAGTCGCAGTTTGGAATCTTTAGCCAAGATGTACAAAGCCCATCTGAATCTTATGGACCATTGGAAGAATCTCCTGAGCGATCGAATATTTACCGCCCGCTATGAGGATATGATCAGTAATCCACGGCACCAGTCGCAGGCACTTTTTGATTTCTGCGGCATCCCCTGGAACGAAGACTTCCTAAATTTTTATGCCAACAAGACAGCCATTAAAACGGCAAGCTTGATGCAGGTTCGGCAACCGATTTACTCAACATCAGTCGAAAAATGGCGACGCTATGAGTCGCACCTGGAACCGGTCATGCGTGTACTCGGCCTGGAGCCGAATTGCGCAGGAGCAGACGGCTAAGACCCGGAGTTATCCGGAATCCCGGGCAGAATGTCCGCATGTATACCCGTCTCGACACCGCGTCGACTGACCAGTCCTGAAAAACTCATTGGTTTTTCGACGGTCTTTGCCTTTCGCATCAGCCAGTTCACGACCTTCTCATCCATGACGGTATTTTCAATATGACCAAGCAGCTCCGGGTCCTGGTAACACTGTTCCTGGTATTTACCCGGCTCCTGACCCGGCGGACACAGTTCGATTATTTTGTCATTAATTTCCTCACGCAAGATCTGCATGCCTTGCTCAGTAAACAATTCACGAATCAGCAGGCCCATATGAACGTTACGTCCGGCGGCATTCAGAAATCGGCTGACAGGCGGTGCTTTGGAAATATCGATGAGGCCATCACGTTGCATCGATAGATGCTGGAGACGTCCGGCCTCCTCCTCCACCAATCCGGTCGGTAACTCCAGAGTGTTTTGCTCAAGTAACTGCCCAAACAGCTGTAGCTTGATATCAGTCAGTAATTGAACCTCAGCTTCTCGTTCCATATCTGCGATCGCCGCTGAACGCAAATCTTCCAGTTCACCGCTTTCTATCCCGAAGCTCTTACAGAATTTACGATCAACCTCTGGAAGTACCTCTTCCGCCACTTCACGAATGCGCACCCAGAATCGAATAGTCTTACCGGCCAACGAAGTATCGGAGAATTCAGCCGAATATTGAGCTTCAATTTCTATTTCGTTGCCTGCAGACAAGCCTGTCAGACGCTGCTCCGTAACCCCACTAACCGCCCCTTCTCCTATGACAACAGGCACTGCTCTTCGCTTGCCGCCCTCGATCAACCCGCCATCCAGTTTGCCTTCAAAATCAATCATGACCCGATCACCCGCTTGAGCCTGACGGTTAACGCCTTGCCAGGAACGTGCGCGTTTTCGCAAGTTATGAATCAATTCATCAACATCGGCCTGACCAATTTCCACAACCGGCTTTTCGACCGTCAGTTCTTCAATGCCCATAACCGTAAATTGAGGATAAACCTCGACACTCACCACAATCGTTATATCGTCGCCCTGTTCGGTAGCTTTGTTGTCAATTGAAGCCTGTCCTGCAAATTCAAGGTTTTCCTTCTCCGCGACTTCCTGGAGCGCCTGTTGCATGAGTTCGTCGAGAACCTGCTTGCGAATTTCGTCGCCGTATCGGTCCCGAACAACCTCGTATGGAATCTTTCCCTTCCTAAAGCCCTTAAGTTTGAGTGTTTTTCCAAGCTCGCGAAGCTGTTCCTCGACAATGTCATTAACAGACCCGACCGGAAAGTCCATCCGTACCCGATATTGCAGTCCGTTAAGATGATCAATGGTGATCTTCTTGTTCATATTCGGTTATGCCTCAAACCAGCCGTGTCTCGAGAGCCCCGCAAAAGACGAGATTATGGCCTGATAAGCTGATTGCCCCAAGCCCGAAACCCCTAAGCAACATAGGTTTTCAGAGAGTGAAGACGAGTTTGTTGTGGTATGGTTATAATGCTAACATAACAAGCTGTAAATACTCAGAAACTGCATGCGAAACTAAATGGCTATTATGGACGCACGTCCGGGCGAAATCACGATTAAAGAACCAGAAGTACAGGAAAGCGTAATTATACGCTTCGCGGGTGATTCCGGTGACGGCATACAACTGACGGGCTCGTTATTCACTCATGACTCCGCAGCCCTCGGACACGACATCAGTACACTTACTGACTTTCCGGCCGAAATTCGTGCCCCTGTAGGCACGCGTGCTGGCGTTAGTAGCTTTCAGCTGAATTTCAGTTCTGGCGAAATTCACACGCCGGGCGACCGACTGGATGTTCTAGTGGCGTTGAACCCTGCCGCGCTGGCGGTAAACCTCAACGACCTGCCACCAGGTGGCATCATTATTCTGAATGAAGATGCCTTCAACAAGACCGGTTTGAAAAAAGCAAAATATGGCGCTTCCGATCCGCGAGATGACGGTACGCTGGCGGGCTACCAGGTATATCCAATCCCTATCACTTCGCTGACACTCGCAGCGGTTGAACCGCTTGGTCTCGGGAAAAAACATGCATCGCGTTGCAAGAACATGTTCACGGTCGGTCTGATCGCGTGGATTTACGATCGTCCAATCGATGGACTACTTCGACAGGTCGATATGTTGTTCGACAAGAAAAAGCGCCGTACGACCACTCCCGAAAAATACGAAATCTTTACGGAAGCAAATCGTCTCGCACTTCGCGCCGGCTACAACTATGCTGACACCATTGAGATGTTTATCAGTAAATGTCGTGTCGGGAAAGCTAATCTGCCGGCCGGGACTTACAGGCGCGTTACCGGAAATGAAGCAACGGCGTTGGGATTTCTTGCCGCCTCGACGATCAGCGGACTTGAACTCTTGTACGCATCCTATCCCATTACGCCGGCAAGCGAAATTCTTCATGAACTATCGAAATTTCGTCATCTCGGTGTACGTACAGTTCAGGCAGAGGATGAAATTGCCGCGGTCGGTATGGCAATCGGTGCTGCATACGGCGGGAAACTTGGCTTGACCGGGACAAGCGGCCCTGGAGTAGCGCTCAAATCCGAGGCCATCGGCCTTGCCGTGATGGCCGAACTCCCCTTGGTCATAGTTAATGTGCAACGCGGTGGTCCATCTACCGGCCTGCCCACGAAAACTGAACAAGCAGACCTGTTGCAAGCGATGTATGGCCGGAATGGGGAGTGCCCGGTCGTCGTAATTGCACCACAAAGTCCGGCCGACTGTTTCGGCATGGCTCTGGAGGCCTATAGACTGGCTATCAAATATATGACACCGGTCTTCCTGCTGTCCGACGGTTATATCGCCAACGGGTCCGAACCGTGGCGCATACCGGACAACTCGGAACTACCTGATATCAGTGTGTCATTCCCCGACGATCCCGAAGAATTCCAACCCTATGCACGAAATCCGGATACCTTGGCCAGACCATGGGCAATTCCCGGTACACCCGGACTGGAACACTGCATCGGAGGAATCGAGAAAGAAGACATTGCCGGAAAAGTCAGCTATGACTCGGCCAACCACGAACGCATGATTCACCTGCGCGACGAGAAGATCCAAAAAATTGCTAATGACGTTCCCAATATCGAACTCTTTGGTCCGAAAAGCGGGGATCTGCTGGTCTTGGGCTGGGGCGGCACCTACGGCGCAATACGTCACGCCGTTCAGAATGCCCAAAAACACGGGCTGTCAGTTGCATCCGCACATATACGTTACCTGAACCCGCTGCCAACAAACTTGGGCGATATATTGCGTGACTTCAAACAGGTGCTAATGCCTGAACTAAACTCCGGTCAACTCCGTATGCTTATCAGGGCAGAATACCTTGTTGACGCGGTTGGCTTGGAGAAAATCAGTGGTCAGCCTTTGCAGACCAACGAGGTTGAAAATCGTATATATAAAATGCTGGGCTTCAGTCCAGCCGGCAAACCTGAACCCACAATCACAGCAAACAACCTGACCAGCATACAAGAGGCATGACAATGCCGGAACAAAAGTACAGCAGAAAAGATTTTGCATCAGACCGCGAAGTACGCTGGTGCCCCGGATGCGGAGATTACGCAATTCTGACCCAGGTACAAAAAGTTATGCCGCAAATATGCGATGAATTGCAACTTGCTCGTGAGAAAATCACTTTCGTCTCCGGTATCGGCTGTTCCAGCCGTTTCCCCTATTACATGAACACATACGGCTTCCATACCATTCATGGCCGGGCACCGGCAATCGCCACCGGTCTCCAGGTGAGCCGGCCCGATCTGCAGATCTGGGTAGTGACCGGTGATGGCGACGGTCTGAGTATCGGCACAAACCACCTCGTTCATTGCCTGCGCCGTAATGTCGATTTGAAAATCCTTCTGTTTAACAATCGAATCTATGGACTTACCAAGGGCCAATATTCACCGACTTCCCGCCAGGGTAAGCGCACAAAATCCAGCCCGATGGGAACAATCGAACAACCGATTAATCCAATATCGGTCGCGGTTGCCTCGGAAGCTACCTTTGTCGCCCGAACGGTCGCAACGGATACGGCGCATCTTCAGGAAGTTTTGCTCCGAGCGGCGCATCACCGTGGCACGGCGTTCGTCGAAATTATGCAGAACTGTAATGTTTTCAATGATGGTGCATTTGATTCTTTCTCCACACGAGCAGTCCGGGCAGACCGTTCTTTGTATATCCGGCACGGACAACCCATGATTTTCGGAAAGAACAATGATCGTGCATTGAGAATGCCCTCCGGCAACCCTGAGATCGTAGATCTTGCGAAATTCCCAAAGAACAAATTACGACCATATGACGAAACGTCCGAGCGATCGAGTACAGCCAATGTTCTGGCACACCTCAATGAAGACCAGTTTCCGGTCCCGTTAGGCGTTCTGAGATGCATTAAAAAACCCACCTATAGCGAATTACTGGATGATCAAATTCAAACAGCCGAAAAAAGACGCGGCAAGAAAGATTTCATGACTCATGTACACTCAGGGGAAATCTGGACCATTGATGGATGACACTCTCATGAATACTCTGCGATTCGCGCTCCCATGTAAGCTAACGTCCTGGTTTATCCTTGCGATACTGCTTGCCGTTACGGCTGTTACCGCAGAACCAACCATTTTGCACCGGGGCAGTGCCAATGAGTTGCGTTCCCTGGATCCGCAATACGTGATCGGCAACACCGCCGGCGCCCTGATGTATGACTTGTTCGAAGGCCTCGTCACCGTTAACGAACGAGGCATCCTGGTACCGGGTGCCGCCGAGTCCTGGGAGATCAGCGAAGACGGGCTAAAATACGTCTTCCGGCTTCGAGAAGGTTTACGCTGGTCCGACGGAGAACCCCTGACTGCGGAGGACTTTGCCTACTCTTTCCGCCGGATCGTTGATCCAAAGAACGCGCTCCGCGGCGCCGGCACAATTTTTCCGATTAACAATGCCGTTGCCATCAGTCGCGGCGAGAAACCAGCTACTGAGCTTGGTGTTCGAACAATCGACCCGTTGACACTGGAGTTCACGCTCGAATTTGCCGCGCCGTTCTTTCTAGATATGCTGGCAGGTTTTCCACAGGCAGCCGTGCCCCGTCATGTGATCGAAAAGCATGGCTCACAGTGGACAAAGCCCGGTACGATGATCGTCAGCGGGGCATATACGATGGTTGAGTGGATCCCCAATACCCACTATAAACTCGTAAAAAACCCATATTACCGGATGGTCGACCAGGTACAGATTGACGAAGTCTACTACCACCCCGTAGTCGACAAGGAATCTGCAGTAAAACGCTTTCGCGCGGGAGAACTCGACATCGTTCTCGATGTTCCTCCTAACCGTCTGGAGTGGGCTCAGGAAAATATGGCCGATCAGTTAAAGGTTTCTTCCGCCCCGGGCATTCGTTATTTGATCGTCAACACGAACCAACCTTACCTGCAGGACATTCGAGTCCGCAAAGCACTGTCAATCTCAATCAACAGAGAAATCATTACCTCAAAAATACTCAGAGACGGCAGCATTCCCGTAACCAACCTGGTTCCTGCTGCCGTATCCGTTTATGGACCAAATCCCACACCATACGCGGATCAGCCCTATGAACAGCGCATTGCCGAAGCAAAAAAACTATTGAAAGAGGCGGGGTATGGTCGGGATAATCCATTAGAAATACGGGTCAGCTTTCTGCCTCAGGAAAATTTTCGTCGGGTCGTCGTAGCGCTACAGGCGATGTGGCGCAGTATCGGTGTAGACGCAGACTTACAGACAGTCGGCAAACAGGGCCGAAACAAGATGCACCTGAGCGGTGACTTCGACCTGTCTATATTTACCTACTATGCGCCATTTTCAGATCCCACTGCATTCCTCTTGCTCCTTGAGCCTAATAGTTTCCGCAATTACTCAAACTACAATAATCCGCGGTTCGCTGCGATGCTGGATAAGACCAGCAACTTTACAGACGAGACGAAAAGAATGGCATTCATCAAGGAAACGGAACAGTTTGCACTATCGGAGCACCCGGTTATTCCGCTGTTTATTCCGGGTCGAACCTTCCTCGTCAGCACCCGGACGAAAGGCTGGTACGATCATACAGAGCCCCATATGGCTCGCCATCTGTCTGTTGCGGACTGACAGCAATTAGATTTTGCCGGCAGAATCTGAATCGTCTTCAAATTTACCATCCCAATAGTGACACGCTGCCTTGTGCGTCTCTGATACTGTATGCAAGGACGGCATTTCCTTGTGACACCATCGAGTCGATTTCGGGCAACGTGTATTAAAGACACAGCCTTTCGGCGGATCCAGCGGGGATGGCACTTCTCCCGTCAATACTGTCGGCATACGATTTCGGGATTCCGGGTCAGGTACGGGCACTGCGCGCATCAGGGCCTGGGTATAAGGATGGCGTGAATCGTCAAATAACTCATCGCGATCGGCGATCTCCACAAGCCGACCCAGGTACATGACCAGAATGCGCGCGCACATCAATCGGACCACCGAAAGATCATGACTGATAAA
>PBZD01000132.1 GCA_002729875.1 Chromatiales bacterium
CGTTTCTTCCAACCGGCTTCCTGGCCGAGTAATGAACCGGCAGTAACGATAACGCTGACTTCACCTGCTCCGAGCAAGATGGCCAGTATGAACATGGAGCCATCGAACGGGTCAGCGAACAGGCCCATTGCGGCGTAACCAATGGCGGCCATTCCCGATGCAATGCATAGCCCTGTAACCCGGTTCATCCGGTCGGTGAGCATGCCCATGCAATAAGCCCATGACAGTGCGGATATTTGCACGATACCGAACATCATGCCGGCACGGCCAACGGCTGCTGCAGTTGTCATGCCGTGGTCAACCCCTGCCTGGGTGACCCACAGAGTCAGGAAGCTGCCGACAATAACGAGATCACCGCGGCCGATAAAGGCTGCACAGTAGGCCAGAGCGAGGCGCGGGTTTTGCAGGCCTTGATTGATGCCATGTCGTAAGCCGGAAAACAGTGATTCGCGCTTTTTTCCGCCAGGTATGCCGCCGGAGAGACCGACACGCAGGACCAGTGCTGAGAAGACGCAAAAGCCTGCCGCAGACCAGAATGTTAATCGACCGGCCATAATTGGGTCGAATCCGTAGGACGTAAACCAGTCCGGTGCCTGGGTCAGGATGCCTGTTGAGATTAGCACGACACCCAGACCTTGCAGGACATTGCTGATGCCCAGCCATTTGCCACGCGATATTTCCTGCGGGACGTCCTGGATCGTAGTGCTGAGCATGACCGGTATCATCGCTACACCAACGGCAAATATCAGTCGGTAGAGAATCAGTTCATTCTCAGAAGTAGCTAACGGGTAAACAAAATATCCGCAAGCGACTATCAGGAAGCCCAGAACATAGACAAAGCGGCGACCGACCCGGTCCGACCAGGCCCCCATGAGGCCGACAAGGAAGATCGTGACCACTTCCTGCAGCAAGTGCAGACGACCGGTAACCGTACCCTGCTCAGAGAACGGGATGTTGACAATTTCTGTCAGGATATAAGGTTGCATCAGGCTCATGACCACGATCATGGAGACTGTGCTGAATGAAGCGTACATGACTGCGGCCACATTCATGCGAGAGAGTCCTGGTTTGATCCAGAACGGCCCGAATTTTATTCCGGATCGGTCAGCTTCGAACATGAAGACGCATACTCCTGGTATGGGGTGGCCCCCAGATTAAATCATCTGACTTAAGTTCTTGCAATAGACTCGAAGGTTTGTCCGTCGGTCTGGTTACTATTCTTTTCCTAACCTGGTCAGTGTGCTGGCGGTAACCGGTGCAACCAGGCAGCCGGTTGCCGTGTCGATCAGGTTGCTGACAAACAGATCCTGATCAATATGTTGCGAACGTGCCTGTAGTTCGCTGCCGCGTTCCCGGTCGGCCAGGGCGTGAATAATCATCTCCCACATCAGGCCAAATCGCTGACCAAGAATTAACCTGGGGATTTTGGGGACTGCCTCTTGCAACAGTTTAAATGCAATGTTGGCAGCATCTGCCAGCAGATTCTCCGAGAACTTGTTGGCGTTTGTTTGCGGGTGACCGATGGCCTGTGCCAGAAAGCGAATATAGAAACTGCCGCCTTCACTATTAACGATTTCCTCGGTAATCGGGCACACCAGCGTTTCAACAAGTTGCCTCGGTTGTGGTTGTTTGTCACTTTGTTGGCAAATTGTCTCCAGCCTGGATTGCCGGTTACGGTTAACGCGCTCCATCCGGTAATCGAAGATCGCACGTACAAGTGCTTCTTTAGAGCCGAAGTGATAGTGGGCCGCAGAAGAGTTGCGTTGCCCGGCTGCTGTGTTGATCTGGCGCAGCGATACCGCATCAATACCGTTCTCGGCTATCAGTCGTTCGCCAGCCAGTAGCAGCGCTTCGCGGGTACCTGAGCTACTCGGTGTTTGTTTACTTTTGGTCATCCGGAGTTAATTACCAGTAATGTGTCCACCGTGAATTCTTGACAAAGTGTGCATAGGCTTCACGCTTGCCTTCGGGCAGGTATTCCAGGTAGGCGCTGTGATCATATCGGGTTCGGTACTGATCAAATACCGGTTTATATAAATCCATATGTACATCCGGGATCCGATGTTTTTTGCGAAACTCGGCCATTGGCAGCATGGCAAATTTCTTGGTCTCGAATACATCAGCTTTGGCCAGCTCGACGCCGCGTGGGCCGAAAATTGATGAGCGGCCAGAGCCACCGTAAGACTCATCTTCGAAAAACCCCGGATGCCGGCCTTGCGTGCTGACGGAATTGTTCGCGATCATGGTGTAAACGCTGTTGTGGTAAGAGGTCAGGCGCATATCATCAAATTCAAAGCCGCCGGTAGCGACCCGGCACATGATCTCCGCGCCCTTGAATGCCATGCACCGGAACAATTCCGGTTCAAACTGCACAGCCGACATCGCGATGTTGCCAATGTCCGTCCGGACTACCGGGACAACCTCGTCGATACCATACATCTCGACAAAACGATCGTAGACATCGTAAATGACCGATGTGTATTGCTCGGAGCCGGGAAACATGCCGCGCACGTTGCGTTGCTTCCAGTGTTTTGCCACTACGTTACCGTCGGGTCCCATCATGACCATCAGGTGCAGGATATGGCCGGGCCAGTTCTCCGGGTCTTTGGCGTAAGTGCCGAAAACAATGTAGCAGTTATATTGTTTGGCCTTTTTGCCGACTTCTTCGATCTCCGGGCCCGGAACTTCCAGCGCGAAATCGTAGAGTTGATCACGGGTCCACTCGCTGAAGCCAGTGATTGGAAATTCATGGAATAACAGCAAGTCGCTCGGCATACCCTGGCCCTGAGCGATGTCGATGCACTCCAGGAAGTAGTCCAGGTTTTTGCGGATGTCCGGACCGGGATTGGTTCCGTCAACACCGCTGACACGGGTCTGAACGACACTCGCCACAATCATGGGGCGGCGAAGTTCTACAGTGGGGTAGGTGCCGTCTTCACGGACCATGGGTTCGGTTACTTCGGCCATTGGGCGCTTGCTCCTTGCTTATAGTCTTTACGCTGGTCAGATTAGGGCTATCATAGCCGGAATTGGCAGAGAGCTGTCATTTAGCCTCTGCCCCGGAACCATGCGGTGAACGTATGGATGTGTTGCACTATCGGAACGAGATAACAATGACAGCAGATAAGCAGGAAGGTGTAGCGGCCCGCACAGTCGATGGCAAAATCGAGCCCATACGGACCGGTGCCGAGTACATCGAGAGCCTGCGAGGCCGCAATCTGAATGTATACCTGTTCGGTGAGCGGGTGGATGAACCGGTCGATCATCCGATCATCCGGCCATCAATTAATGCGGTTGCCGAGACTTATGATCTTGCGACGCGCAACCCGGAACTCGCTACCGTTATGTCGCCACTGACTGACGAACGCATCAATCGGTTCCTGCACGTTGCCGGCAGTGCAGCAGACCTCGTTGCTCAGAACAAGCTGCAACGGCGTCTCGGCCAGCTTACCGGGACCTGTTTTCAGCGCTGTGTGGGGATGGATGCCACCAATGCTCTGCATTCCGTGACCTTTGAAATCGATGCCGTGCACGGTGGTGATTATCATGATCGCTTCAAGGCCTTTGCCATCCTGATGCAGCGTCATGGATATGTGATTGGCGGCGCCATGACCGACGTCAAGGGTGACCGTAGCAAGGCACCACATGAGCAGGATGATGCCGATATGTTTGTGCATATCGTCAGGCGCACTGCCGACGGTGTCTATATCAGCGGGGCGAAGGCCCACCAGACCGGGTGCGTTAATGCGCACTGGTTACTGATTATGCCGACGATGCGTCTCGGTCCGGACGATAGTGATTACGCCGTTGTCGGCGCCGTTCCGGCTGATGCTGAAGGCATCACTTATATCTACGGCCGTCAATCATGTGATATGCGCAGCATGGAAGCCGGCGATATCGATGCCGGGAATGCAAAATTTTCGGGGCAGGAGGCAATGATTGTCTTCGAGGATGTTTTTATCCCGAATGAATTATTATTCATGGATGGCGAATATGAATTCGCTGCAATGCTGGTGGAACGATTTACTTCTTATCACCGGCGTAGTTATGTCTGCAAATCTGGTGTTGGTGATGTCCTGATCGGTGCCGCCGCAACCATCGTAGATTATAACGGGGTAGAGAAAGCATCGCATATACGCGACAAATTGGTCGAGATGACGCACCTGAATGAGACAATTTACAGCACCGGTATTGCCTCAAGCTATCAGGCGCAGAAGATGAAGTCGGGGGTTTATCTTAATGACGATATGCTGGCAAATGTATGCAAGTATCATGTAACAAAAATACCGTACGAAATCGGCCGGATTGCACAAGACCTGGCCGGTGGTCTGATGGTTACCCTGCCGTCACAAAAGGAACTTGAACATCCGCAAATTGGCAAGATTGTTCGCAAGTATTTGAAAGGACGTAAGGAGATCGCGACCGAAGACCGGATTCGTATCCTGCGCCTGATTGAAAATATGACCCTGGGCCGTAATGCAGTAGGCTACCTGACCGAATCAATGCACGGTGCCGGCTCGCCGCAGGCGCAACGCGTTCAGATCGCCCGCCAGATGCAGACTGAGTTCAAGAAAAATCTTGCCCAGGTGCTTGCTGGTATCGCGCCGGATTCGGCAGAAGAATTGTCGGCAGAATTTTCCGACTATATGGCCCGCGTTTTTATTACGGACGACCAGGATGCTGCTGAATGAGTACCGATCGGAATGACCTGAGTGCGGTCATGCCGGTCAACCCACTCGCTAACCCGAGTTTTCGCCGCCTGTTTGCGGCCCAGGTCATTGCGCTGGTCGGCACGGGCCTGAGCACGGTTGCGCTGTCGCTCCTGGCCTATGAGCTGGTCGGCGGCAATGCGGCTGCGGTGCTCGGTTTTGCGCTGGCCTTCAAGATGGTTGCCTACATGGTCTTCGCACCGATTGTCGGCGGGCTGGCGCACCGGTTTCCGCGCAAGCCTTTCCTGATCATCATGGACATTATCCGGGCCGGTATCGTACTGGTGATGCCGTTCGTAACCGAGGTCTGGCAGATCTATCTGCTGATCTTCCTGCTCAACCTGTTTTCGGCCGGCTTCAAACCGGTGTTCTCGGCGACGATTCCGGATATCCTGCCCGATGAGCGCCAGTACACACGGGCGCTGTCGATGTCGCGGCTGGCCTACGACCTCGAAAACGTACTGAGTCCGACGTTTGCGGGTCTGGCGCTGCTGTTCGTCAGTTATTCCGAATTGTTTGTGACCAACTCTGTTGCCTTCGTTGTATCAGCGGTGTTGATCCTGTTCACCATTCTGCCCGGCAGCGGCAAGGTCGAAAGGCTCGGTGGTATCTGGGAGGAGGTCAGCTTCGGCATCCGTTCGTATTTCAAGACGCCGCGACTGCGCGGCCTGCTGGCGATGTATCTCGGCGTGGCCAGCGCCAGCGCGATGGTTATTGTCAACACGGTGATCTACGTGCGTGAATACCTCGGCGGCAGCGAGTCCGACCTTGGCTGGGCGCTTGCGGCGTCCGGTGGTGGTTCGATGATCGCCGCGCTAAGCCTGCCGAAGATACTTGATCGTGTGCCTGACCGCCCGGTGATATTGCTTGGAGGTTTGGTCATGGCGGTCGGTCTGGGCCTGATGTCGACCGGTCCCGCGTTTGAGGCCGTTTTACCGATCTGGTTCGTCATTGGATTCGGCTGGTCACTGGTGCAGACGCCTGCCGGTCGAGTTGTCAATCGTTCCGCGGCCTCAGGCGACCGCTCGGCATATTTCTCCGCGCAATTCGCGCTGTCGCATGCCTGTTGGCTGATCTTTTACCTGGTTGCAGGCCAGCTGGGTACGCGTCTGGGCGTAGAGACTACGGCGCTGATCCTGGCCGGCGGCATCGTCGTCTTTACCGTGCTGGCGGCGATGCTGTGGCCTGCGACCGACAGTGAACTGTTACGACACGCGCATGGAGAAGTTGAACACCTGCATGAGCATTCGCACGGTGAGCATCATGAGCACGATCACAGCGGCGATGAAGGTGAGGAACCGCACCGGCATCCCCATCGCCATGCGCAGCTCAAACACGAGCATCCGTTTGTGATCGATGATCATCACGTGACCTGGCCACAGTCCTCAACGCCTTAGGCGCAGCCGTCTTTTCCTGTGGGACATGCTGAGCAGCAGGCCCACAATTGAAAACCAGCCAACTATTCCGCCGCCGCCGGTCGCAGTATTTTCCGGGGCTGGCAGTTCAGTTGCACCCAGGCATGAAGCTGCCGCGATGACCTTGTCCATCTGGGTGATGCTGCAGCGGGAGAATTCATTTGCTATTTGGTGAGACACGCTCGGGCTCATAATGAATTCCATCTCCGGAGTCGAGGCACAGGCTCCGTCGGGGTCGCCATCGTGTGGAGCGCCCAGACTGTGGCCAATTTCATGGGTAATAATTATTGCCGACAGGCTGGCAGTATCACGACTAAGCGATGCGCCGGTCAAAGGGTTGCAGATACCCGAGCCGCCCGGTTGGCCAAGGTAACTGATGCCGGCAAGCGAGCTGTCAGTGTCGCTGGTAAGGATTCTTGTGGTCATCAGGTGTGTTTGACCGAGATCTGCCTGATTGGCGATGCGCCAGTCGCTGAGTTCATCAAGCAGATTTGAAGCAATGGAGGTTGCCGAGAACGGGTTGCTGATGTCAGGTGTTATGGAGAATATGCTGGCTACTTCGAGATCAATGCCAACCTGGTTTGCGTAAATGCCCTGAACAATATTGAATAAGGCTGTAATTTTACTTTCCGTTTCGCTGGCGTATTTTTCTACGAAGTAGGTGTCGGCAATGACCCCAACTTGCAGGCGAGGCCTGTTCGGGTAAGTTGCATTTTTCGTTACGGATTGCAGTTCAGCATTGAGCTTGATCAGTGCGCTTTGAGCGTCGATAGATCCCCCGTTTTGCGACATATCGCCCTGAGTCGGGCAGGCCAGAAGCCCGTCCGGTACCAGTATGTCGGCCAGGCGAAAGATCAGGTTGGGGGGCGTTTGTGCGGCTGGGCTCTCAACCAGCAGTTCGCTCATGCGGCGATGTGGCTCGATGAGATATGTATCGATGCCATCGGCAATGATGCCGCTCATTTCTTCACCGTCTTGCAGCAGGTTGAACCATGAGTCCGGCAGGCCGACCAGGTGGCCACTCAATTGTATTAAGTCAGGATTATGCGTAGAGCGCAAAGCAACAGGCTGTAGTGCAAAGCGCCGTCCAAAGGCATCAAAAATTATTTGCTCGTAATCATCGACAGTAGCAAGAGTAGTTGTGTTATTGCCCGGTATTTCTGTGTCAATGAGCTGGATTGGCTCATAGTAGAGAATTGAGATCGGACTTTTTTCATCAGCATGTGTCGTCGGCAACAAAGTGAGAGTCGATAGAATCAGTAAAGCCGACATCGACGTGCCGACTTTGCGTGGCGGAAATATGTGCATCAAACGATTTTAGCTCAAGGCAAAGCCGGCAGCACCTTTTCACCGATCATACGAATCGAATCAGCCGGATCGTCATGTATTCTGAGTGCAATTTCTGTAAATCCGAGTTCGGAGAATGTATGCAAGCGTTCCACGTGCCTGTCTATGTCCGATTCATCGCCTGCCAGGCTTAGGCCTTCAGTGAGTGCATCGACGACATGTTGAGCTACGCCCTCGATATTGCCGTGTCTTTCACGGAATGCTTTTAAAAATGGCCATTTGTTGGCGAGAATAGCATCGACTTCTTTCGGGTTAACATAAGGCTCGAGCCAGTCGCGTTCAAGCCAGCCGCGGATAATTAATTCCCGTCGTGATTCTTCGAGAGAGACTTCTTTATCCTTTTTAACATGCCAGGCAATGAAGTTACTGACGAGAAAATCGTCGGTTGTCCGGTCATTCTCGGCAAGTGAGTCGCGAATCAGTCGCATGCGTTCGCCCATCATTTCCGGTTGTACGTCACTCATCATGATGCCGTCTGCAACACCGGCGGCCATTTTAATCATTTGCGGTCCGCTTGCACCGTCATAGATGAGGGGTGGCGTATCCTGATGCCAGGATGAGACAAAGCCCCTCGCATGATAAACCTCACCCTCGTAGTTCAGCGTATCATCGCCGATCGAGCCTTTGATAATCTCAAGGGCTTCACGGGTGCCGGTGATGCGCTTTCCGTAGTCAACGTTAATAACCATCGGCCATTCTCCGCCGGCGCCCACTACGACCATCGCGCGGCCAGCGGAATATTCATTGAGGGTAAGAACTGCATTGGCGATCTTGGTCGGATGCATTTCATAGGGACTGACAATGACAATGCCTATCCTGATCTTTCTCGTTGCCTGTGCCGCCGGCACCATCGTCATGAAAGCGTCACGGGCACGAGCATAATTCTGGGCCCAGATACCGCGAAATCCATATTCTTCTGCGAGCAGGCTTAGTTCCAGTATTTGCTCCGGTGTCAGATCGGCTTCGAGAATGATATCGAGGTCCATGGCAATACCTTCTTATTTTCAGTGGTGTTTAAAAAGTAACTAACGTGTCAATATTTACATCTGACCAATCGTGGTTCTACTCTGTATCAAATCGATAAGCATCACCATCGGCCACTATGTGACCGGCAGTCGGTGTGGAGAAATGACTGCCGATCACCAGTACCGGTTCGCCGCAGAATTTTTGCAGGAAATACTCGCGGGTCTGCAGGGCCTGCTGACGGTCGAAATCAAACGTGCTGCACCAGCGGGGGCGGGCCATCTGGCAAGGGTGATGGATCAGGTCGCCGGTTATGATGGCATGCTGATTTTGCGATGATATTCTGACGCTGACATGACCGGGTGAATGGCCCGGTGTTGATTCAAGCCAGACCTCCTCAGTGATCTGGTGATCGGGAACGATCAGGTCGGCCTGGTCGGCGGCAAAAACTGGTCTGACCGAGTCGCCACAGTAATCGCCCAACGGTGTCACCGGTTGTTGATCGAGCCAGTCCCAGTCGAGTGAACTGAACAGGTAGCGTGCACCCGGAAACGTCGGGCGCCATTCGCCGTCGATCAGCATCGTATTCCAGCCGACATGATCGGGGTGCAGGTGGGTGCACGCGACGATATCCACCGCTTCGCGTGGGAATCCGGCATGGGCGATTTCGTCGAGGAATGCGCCCTGGCGTTCATGCCACTCCGGTACCGTGCGTTGCTTGTCGTTACCCAGGCAGGTATCGACAACAATTTTTTTGCCCTGGCTCTCTATCAGCAGAGAGAAAATGCTCGCTATCAGGTTGCCGTCCGCATCAATAAAATGAGGTTTCAGCCACTCGATTGGCAGAACATTAGCGGGTGTCGCCTCCGGCAACATGATCTCGGCCGCCATTGAGGTATCTTCCGTCTCAATGATGCGCGTGATGTTTACATCACCAATTTGCCAGCGTTGCATTCAGGGTTCTCCAGCACCAGGAGTCAGGATAGCCGAAATTTGGCCGGCAGCCGGGTTACACTAAGCAGCGATCACCCGTCGGTCGTCACAGGAATTATTAACTAGAACATGAGCAGATCTTTCGCTGATATTCAGGTGCGCCTTGACAAGCTCGAGCAACGTTCGATGTATCGGCGGCGCAAGGTAGTCGAGAGTCCGCAGGGCAGGGAACTGCTCGTCGACGGGCGTCGCCTGCTGAATTTCTGCAGTAATGATTATCTCGGTCTTGCCAACGATCCGCGAATCCGTGCCTCGTTCAAGGCTGGGGTTGATCGTTGGGGTGTCGGCGCCGGTGCTTCGCACCTGGTGTGTGGCCATACGGCCGCACACCATGAACTGGAAGACAGGCTGGCGGATATAACCGGGCGACCGCGGGCCTTGTTCTTCTCCAGTGGCTATGCGGCAAATCTTGGAGTTATCAATGCATTGGTCGGCAAGCACGATTGTGTATTGGAAGATCGATTGAATCATGCCTCATTGCTGGATGGTGGCTGGATCAGCAGGGCGAGATTTGAGTGGTATGAACATGCTTGCGTCGATGATCTCGATAACCGGCTC
>PBZD01000133.1 GCA_002729875.1 Chromatiales bacterium
GATAATCAGTCCTGGGCACCCAGCAGAAGGTATCATATGTTTTGTGACTGAAGCTGGCTGTGTACAGTATTTGTATTCTTTGTGGTTGATAATCCATTCAGCTTTGCCGGTGGGGGATTGATTATCCGCTTTGCCAATGGCTCGGTTGCCTACCGTGGCGACCTGACTTGTGATCAGGTTGGAGTTGTAGCTGAATCGACGGATACCAGTGGCTATTTCGTACTGGCCTTCTGGGCCGATGTTGATGGCATTTCTCCCTGGTCGCCAATACCGGCCATACCACTGCAACAAGAGTTTATTGGCGGTTTCCAGATTACTGACAGAGCCAATAACATGCTGCCCGCCACGGTAATACTTACCAGTGACACAGTCGATCAATCGGGTACACTGATATCCTCAGCGGCGGTGGGTAACCTGGTTACCTACCGGGTTAAAGCGCAAAACGTTGGACAGTCAGATGCCAGCGGCGTTGTCGTGACGGTGACCCCGGACGATCTGGTTGCATACCTGCAGTCCACAGCAGAGCCGGCCGCGGCTGCTGTACCGGCAGTCGGGCCGCCGGCGACGATTACCTGGTCGGTTGGTTCGCTGGCCGCCGGTGCGGAAGCGACGCTTGATATTGACCTGGAAGTTCTTTTTGCTGCCAACAACAAGACCATTACCCATTCAGCTACGGTGACCGGGGCTGACACTCCGACGGCCATTGGCGCTACATCGAATGCAGATACTGCTATTGTTGACCTGACGATTGATTTGCTGGAAAAGGGTGGCGGCAACTGTTTTATTGCCACCGCAGCCTACGGTTCTTATCTCGAACCCGAGGTGATGGTATTGCGGCAATTCAGGGATGATTATTTGCTGACCAACAAGCCGGGCCGGGCATTGGTTGCCTGGTACTATCGAAACTCACCCGAACTGGCCGCGCGAATCGCCGCCAATGAAAGCGAACGGGCCGTGGTACGCAGCTTGCTGACTCCCGTCGTGTATTGGCTGAAATATCCGTTGGCCGGTTGGCTGGTTTTACTTTCCTTCGGCCTGCTGCTTGGTTCCGGTCGCAAGGCAATGGGGTGGTCACGATGAATACTAAAAGCCTGCTGGTCGGGCTGCTGCTCGCCGCGCCTTTTACCGTCGACGCAGGCGGTCTGCCGACTAAAACCAGTGGTCCGTATCTCGGTTTGGGTAGCGGATATAGCAAGATTGATGCACGCAACGATTACCTTACTGTCAGCGATGAGGATCTTAGCTTCAGAGTCCTGGGCGGTTACCGGTTTGCGCAGATTCCGCAGATTCCGCTGCCGTTCAGCCTCAAGCTTGATCTTGGTTTTGATTTTGGCATTGAAGTCGCTTACGTGGACCTGGGTGAGGCTGAAGTGGCAGTTGGCGGTGTTGATGTCAGTATCGATTTGGATGCCGTTGCCGCCTCAGGGGTCGTTTACTGGCCGATAAACCCGTCCCTGGACATCGTTGCCAAAGCCGGCCTTTATGCCTGGGATGGAAAGGTCAAAGCACTGGACACCGAGTTGCTGGATGACAGCGGAACCGACCTGTCGTTTGGGTTGGGAATTGCCTGGCAAACAGGCACCGGATTCGGCGCACAATTCGAAGTCGAGAGCCTGGATGCACTGGATGGTGTCTGGGTTGCAACGCTGTCGGCTACTTACCAGTTCAAATAGGGGTGGATTCAGCTTAATAGCCACTACCCGGGGTTAGCACCAGATCCTCTATTTAACATAATATACATTATACGCTTATTGGTCATATAGCAGTTTTCCACTATTTTCCAAGTTTTTTAGTTATTTATAGGCTATATATAAGGTATTACCTGAATATTAGCCCCGGAATACCCGTTAATAGACGGCAGACAATTCAAAGCGCAAACCGATTACCAGCGCGTTATCCAGCCCGCCAACGATACCCGGATTGATGATGTATTGAATGCTGGGCTGTAAAGCCAGCCAGTTGCTAATTTGAGCGCGGTACGTAAGTTCCAGGTTGGTTTCTGCATGGGCTACCGCATCGCCGGCTTGCTCTGCAACCCGTTTGCCCGCGCCGCCGATAAATACCGATGCAACTGCCAGACCGAGCTGATCTTCGCTCCTGGCCGGTATCAGCCCGGTATAAACCAGGCCCGCTCCCAGGTAAGACTGTAAAAAGTTGATATCCGAGTTGTCCGCATAGCCGTAGCGAAACCATCCTGTAAGACCCGTTCCATTGTTACTGGCCTGGTACAAATCCCCGGAAATAAAGCCATATGCGCCCCAATTGCCATCTTCGAGAACAGCCGGATTTTCCAAGCTTTCAAATGTGGGTGAATAACGCCAGGCCCCGACAGCGTAGCGAATTCTGCTATTTGGCCGGTAATTGATCTCGGAAAGTAACAGGGTTCCATCCCCCAATGACAAAGAGTTGCTGTCGGGATTATCAGGATTGTGGGGAACTGCATCAAACAAGCCGATACGAAAATGCCAGCTGTCATCCGGGATGATTTCAAATTCAGCACCCAGGGATGAAGCAGGGAAAACCGAGGGCCCGTTAGCGCCCGTTTGCGAAAAATCCGGACCAATACCGTGGGAACTGTTTATAAAAAGTCCGGCCGGTTCAATGGCGTCAAAGTTGGAATTCAAATCAATCAAACCAGCCTTGAACGTAGCAATTTCCGAGCCCAGATCGTGGTAATACCATGCCTCAATCATGCGCAGAACTTCACCGCTATCGATATTGGATGCGCCCTGAATATCACCGACCAGGGTCTCGCTCAGAACATTATTATTCGTATATAAACCGTAAAGAAAAAGCGTGCCGTTAAAGATTTGCGCATCAAACTGCAAATCAGTATTGCTAAGATATTCTGAGCCGGTATCCAAACCGCCGGTGGTGTTACTCCAGGCTTCTCCGGTGTACACAGCTTGAAAAGTAAAAGGCTTTTCTGCGCAAAGAACAGCTTGCGAACTCATAACAAACATAAGCATGCAGGTTGATAGCATGGTCAGAGGCGACAATATTCCTATAAATTTTTTTACGTGCATTTTGTGAAAATAATTCCGCATGTTAATTAAGAAAAGTGCATAAATTAATGTGCCAAAGAAATTTTTCCATAGCATTTTCGAATTAAATATGTATAAAAATAACATTTGCTCGCAGTGTGGTTTAATGCCTGATCTGGTTCTGCATCACCCCAATATAGCATTCGCTGCAAACCCCCGGCAGAGTGGTTAAAATGTACCCATGACTATTAACATACCTACGCTAATCTCCTCAATTTTGACGCTTATGCTTTTTGTCGTGTGCGTCATTATCCATTATGAGGGGCTGCACGCATTGACTTGCTGGGACTCGCTTGCTGTGATACGCCCAAGACGACGTATTATGATTATAATCTGCGCTCAGTTCTTTCTGCATCTCATCGAGATATGCATCTTCGCAGCAGGATTTTTTCTCCTTGCTGATGTGCCTGAATATGGGGCGCTACTCAGTGTAGTTGACAGTGAATTTTCATCGATTCCACCCGGCCACTATGGTGACTACTTCTATTTTTCTGCCGTGGTATATACAACACTGGGCATGGGTGAGATTGTTCCCGTCGGTCCAGTCAGGATACTGGCAGGCATGGAAGCAATCGGCGGTCTGTTGCTGATTGCCTGGTCAGCTTCATTTACATTTATAGAAATGCAGCGCCACTGGCGCAGTAACTAATGCCTGATGAACTTTGTGACGAGGTCGGTAAAATCAGTAAACACCCCGTCCACGCCCAGTTGGTCTATAAAAATCTGCAGTAACGAATCCAGACTATCGCAGTTCTGCGGCAGATCATCCAGCCGAAAGGTATAGGGATGAACTTGCAGCCCAACAGCCTGTGCCATGGAAACAAGATCCGAGACATCGTGGTGTCCATCCGTATTGAATGCACGTAATATTAATTTTATCGACGGACCGATGCCGTCAGCATAGTCAGAAATTTCACGCAATAAAGATTCATCAACAGATGTACCACTGCTTAGTAGCTGGATAATCGGCAGGTCTGGTCCGCTACGTTGGCGAATCTTTTTCAGGGTATCTGCATCAAAACATTGCAGAAAAATCCGACTGCCCTCCTCCAGGTAGCCATGCTGATCGAGAGCATCAATAACCAGTGATGGAAGATCAAGCCCTTGTTTGGTATGCCATTCGGGGGATTTTATTTCAGGGTAGATGCCAACCTGACGACCTGTGCTGGAGTTCAGCCCCCTGATCAACCGGATTTCCTCATCGAGTGTAACAACACCAAATGTGCCGGCTGATCTTGGAAAGCGATTCGGGTATTTTTCAACTCCGGTGACCGGATTAATTCGCTCCCCGAAGCGTAGTGTACGAATTTCGGCAAGATCAAAATCAATACAGTAAAAATGACCATCATCACGCATTCGTTGCGGAAATCGTTCGGCTACATCAGAAACATCGTCAAGCCATAAATCATGCAGAATCAGCAAGGCGCCGTCGCGGCTGGCAACAATATCCTGTTCAAGATAGTCAGCGCCCATGCCATGAGCCAATGCTTTGGCGGCCAGGGAATGTTCAGGCAAGTATCCGCTTGCACCTCGGTGGGCGATGATTAGCGGAATTCTTGCCGGTGTGTTCAACCCATCTCCGCATGTATGAACGGTGTTAGCACCTGGTTACTCGTCTTCTACACCAAGTCGCCTGTGCATGATCGGGCTCGTGGTGGTGTACTGAAGGCGGATCTTTTTGTCCGGTTCGATAATAGACTTGGCGGCAAAGGCTGCCAACGCAGCTTCATGAAAACCGCTTAGTATCAGCTTCTTTTTGCCCGGATAACTGTTTATATCACCAATGGCAAAAATTCCCGGTATAGCCGTCTCAAAACGCTCGGTATCGACGGCGATGGTTTTACGGGATATTTCCAGGCCCCACTCAGCAATCGGGCCTAATTTTGGTGACAACCCGAAAAAGACCAGCAGCGCATCTGCCGGCAGGGTCTGAATCTCGTCATCCGCTCCCTTGATATCGACAGAAACCAGCCGGTTCTCCTCAAGGCCCAGAGCGACGAGAGTGGCACTACGGATGATGGTTGCCTGATCCTGGTCGACCAGGCCTTCCAGGGTATCGACCGAGGCTTCAACACCCCGAAAATCTTCACGCCGGTGCACGAGGGTCAAAGATTCAGCCCTGGGAGCCAGTTCATTGGCCCAGTCAAGCGCCGAATCACCGCCGCCCAGGACGATGATTTTTTTGTCGTGAAATTGGGACGGATCCCTGACCCGGTAGAATAGTTGCCGGTCCTCAAGGTCTTGCGCCTCTGGCTGGCGTAATTTACGGGGTTGAAATGATCCGACGCCACCGGCAATGAATACGGTCCTGGCGTCAAATACCTTGTCGGCATTCGTCACCACCCTGAAGCCGCCCTGTTCCTGTGCGCTGACCTCGATTACCTCCTCACCAAGGTGAAACCCGGCGTTAAAGGGTTCAGCTTGTTCCATAAGGGCGTCAACCAGCCCTTGCCCGGTACACATCGGGATGCCGGGAATGTCGTAAATCGGTTTGTCAGGGTACAGTTCGGTGCATTGTCCGCCCACCGTTGGCAGGGTATCGACAATATCCGGTTTAATGCCAAGCAGTCCCAACTCAAAAATCTGGAATAAGCCCGATGGCCCTGCGCCAATAATTAGCGCATCTGTTTTAATCGTCATTAGTGCTTCCGTAGGCGCGGCGCGGGACCTGTATCGTCCGTTGATATTTCATAAGGCGGACGCGATTCTACTTGAGTCCCCTACTTGCAACAAGAAAAAGTATTCATTGGGCCGGCTAGTCCAGGTTGAAATCAATCGTTTCCCACTTAGCGGTATGTTCATTTCTGGCCAAGCGTTTGATAGAACTGATAATAGTGCGCTCATTCCATTCAATTACGTCGTCACAGCGCTCGATGACGGGTTTGTCGATAGACACGGTAGCGCCGAAGGCCTGAACACCCAGCACCGGTTTTTTCGACGCCTGCGCGTAGTCCAGCTGGAAGCCAATCAGGCTGGGGTTTTCGGGGTGGATGGCTAGCGGCAGGATCACGACTTCGGCCTCTTTTATTTGGTTGCGCAGCTCCTCCTTAATGGCTTCACCACCGCCGCTGGATGGCATATTGTCAGGATTGCTCAAATTCGTATAGAAAAAGTTATTACGACTTTCCAGGTACTCAAAGACGCGTCGATAGTCCTCATTCTCCTGGAACAGGTGTGTGACAAATATTCGAAAAGGGTTACTTTCGGACACTGCGAACCTCCCGCATTCCTCAGAATGCTGCAGAGTGTAGCTCAGCTTGTGCTCACTCTCTATCGGCTAATCTCATAGTGGTCGTATGCAAGGGGGCCATGCAAGTATTAAACTCTCGGCATGCGTCTTCTGGTTTACAATATACGCTATGCCGTCGGCGCCGGACCGACGCCACGAATACCCGTGCCAGGTGCCGGATACCTGTTCGGCAACCCGGGTAATCTGACCAGCATCACCAGTTTTATCAAATCTATTGACCCCGATATTGTCGGGCTCATTGAAGTTGATATTGGTTCAATGCGTAGTGGTCGTACCAACCAGGCCGATGCGATTGCAGACTCTCTCGGTCATTTTTCAGCTTATGCCTGCAAGTATGGCGAGGAATCAGTAAATCAACTGATTCCGATTCTACGCAAACAGGGCAACGCTTTTCTGGCCGCCCCGAGGATAACCGGTGAGCGTTTTCATTATTTTGACCAAGGCATCAAAAAACTGATTATCGAACTTGAGCTTGATGATGTCGCGATCTTCCTCGTCCACTTGTCGCTGAAATATCGACATCGGCATTTCCAGTTACGACACTTGTATGAACTGGTGAAGAAAAGCAATAAACCGGTAATAGTAGCCGGCGATTTCAATACCTTCTGGGGTAAAAATGAAATTTTTCTTTTTTTGCAGGCTGCGGGCCTGAAAAGCGCAAACGTTTTAAGCGCTCCAACTTATCCGAGTCGTTCGCCGCGCATGGAGCTAGATTTTATACTTTATGGTGAAGGTATCGAGGTCACTAATTTTGAGATTGTTGACGTTGGTTTTTCGGATCATTTGCCGCTGATCTGCGACTTTGAAATTGTGAGGACAGAATGACGGTACCATTAAGTTTCATACTGCAAAAAAACCTGCCCGATTTTATTCACTGGCGAGTTGAGTATTCACCTGACCGGGTGGTCTGGCTGGGTCTTGATAAACAGGGCGCATCTGCGAATGTACTTTCCAGTGAAGTGCTGACCGAGTTTGAGAGTATTATCGATCTGCTGGTCGCAACTCCCCCGGCGGGTCTGGTCATACACTCGCTGAAAAGCAATGGTTTTATTTCCGGAGCTGATATAAATGAGTTCCCTGCAATCGCCAGCCAGGGTGATGCCTACACCCTGTTGCGTCGATCCCATGATCTGCTGGAACGGTTTGAGTCACTGCCCTGCACATCCGTAGCGATGATCGACGGATACGCGCTTGGCGGGGGTCTGGAACTGGCTATGGCCTGCGATACGCGTGTCGTCGCTGATGAAGACAAGCGCACGCTGGGTCTGCCGGAGGTGCAACTTGGTCTCCATCCTGGCTTTGGGGGGACGGTACGTGCCGTACGCCTTGCCGGTACCAGTCATGCCCTGCCCCTCATGCTAACCGGTAATTCCATAACTCCGCGCAAGGCCCGCAGGATCGGTTTGGTCGATAAGGTAGTAGAACGCAGTAAACTGCTGGAAACGGCTGCAATGGCGGCGCGTCGTCGACCACCACGACGGCGCCGCAGTTTGCTTGAGCGGGTTGCGCAGCATGCATTAATCAGGCCTGTCATGGCTAAACGCATGCGGGCAGAAGTTGCGCGTCGAGCCAGTCCGGAGCATTACCCGGCGCCTTATGCGGTGATAGATCTCTGGGAGCAGCATGCTGCTTCTGCTGCCGCTTTCGATGCTGAAGCGCGGTCATTCGCAAAACTTATCGACACCGACACTTCCCGCAACCTGGTTCGGGTTTATTTTTTGCAGGAACATTTGAAGCGTTCTGCTGAGGGTGTGAATGTTGCTGGCAAAGCGACGCATATTCATGTCGTGGGTGCCGGAATCATGGGTGGCGACATCGCGGCATGGTGTGCATTGCAAGGGCTGTCGGTAACACTGCAGGATCGTGAGTTGCGTTTTATTGAACCGGCTCTGAAACGTGCGGAAAAGTTATTTGCCAAACGGCTGAATTCCGATAACCAGATTGCTGCTCGCCAACGTCTCACGGCTGACGTAGACGGTACCGGCGTTCCTCAGGCTGACATCATTATTGAAGCCATTTTCGAGGATAGAGAGGTCAAGCGGGCTTTATTTGCGCAACTTGAACCGCGGATGAAGCCCGGTGCCGTGCTGGCAACCAATACTTCAAGCATACCACTGGAACAACTGGCGACAAATCTTGCCGAACCCGGCAGGCTCATCGGGCTGCATTTCTTCAACCCGGTGGCGAAACTGCCGCTAGTCGAAGTCGTACAAGCTGAATCGAGTACCGAGGAAGCGCTCTCGACCGGTCTGTCTTTTGCTCGCCAGATTGGTAAATTACCGCTCCCCTGTCGCAGTTCCGCCGGTTTTCTGGTCAACCGAATACTCGCACCTTACATGGCAGAGGCACTCGACCTGGTTGCCGAAGGCGTGCCGTTGGCTGAAATAGACCATGCAGCAGTCAGTTTTGGGATGCCAATGGGTCCGATCGAACTCATCGATTCGGTCGGTGTCGATGTGGCTTTGCACGTCGCTGAGATTCTGTCACCGATCGTCGGCCGACCGATTGCCCCTGAATTGAAGAAACTTGTCGATCAGGGTCGCCTTGGCCAGAAGACCGGTCATGGCTTCTACCAGTATCATGAGCGCAAGCCGGTGAAACCCGCGGTTACGGCCACAACTGGCAGCAGCGAGGTTCAGGAACGGCTAATGCTTTCGTTAGTCAATGAGGCGGCCCAGTGCCTGGCGGATAAGGTGGTTGACGATCCGGAACTGGTTGATGGCGGAGTCATCTTCGGTACCGGGTTTGCCCCTTTTCGCGGCGGCCCGCTTAATTATGCCAGGCAGCGCGGTATTGACGATATAGTCACCAGCCTGACTGATCTGGCCGGACGTTTTGGTAAACAGTTCAAA
>PBZD01000134.1 GCA_002729875.1 Chromatiales bacterium
GCAACACGAACGGTGGGGCGATCAATATTACGACCAGGAAACCCCGTGATGAATTCGAGGGTAACGTGTCGGCGACATACGGCACGGATAGCCGTGTCGACCTAAAGGGTTCGATAAATTTACCGATCACGGATAACCTGTTCGGTCGCTTCACGTTGCTGTCCAGGACTCAGGACGGATACGTCGAACGCGATGACGGCATTGATCTCGGCGATGCCGATACAATCGGTGGTCGGGCCTCTTTTCTGTGGGAAGCAACTGATTCACTTGAAATTACTCTGACGGGCGAATATACCCAGGAAGATGTCAACGGTCCGGCGTTGACGTTGATCGGCATAAACTATGGTCTGCCGATCGATCCCGACACGCCGCCAATGGCGACCATACACAACGTTGGTGCCAACATGGCTGCCGGCGGCCCGGCAATCCCCTGTGCAATTCCGCCAGCACCCCTTAACCTCGCTGTGCCAGGCTGCTATGACGACCGGTTTGTTTATGGCGAGAATGCAGAGCGCAACTCCGGCACGGCGCCGGCGTTCTCGGAGACCGATATTTTTGGCACAAACCTGAATATTGTCTGGGAGATTAACGATGCGCTGACTTTAAAGTCGATTTCCGCCTATCGCGACCTCGATTCTCAGTTCGCTCGTGACGGCGATCATTCACCCCACCGGATTTCACAGTTCGGTGACGACCTTCAGCAGGACCAGTTCACGCAGGAAGTCCAGTTGCTTGGCGACTCTTTCTCCAACCGGTTGAAGTGGATCGTCGGACTCTATTACTTCACCGAAGACGGCAATAACGTCAACGAACTTGATTTCACCGTATCACGCTTCCGCAGCGGTGGCGCGTTTGACAACGAAAGCATTGCAGCGTTTGCTCAGGGCACCTTTGATGAGCCCTCCATCGGCCTGCACATCACGGCGGGCCTGCGCTGGACCGATGAGACAAAAAAATTCACCCCGGATCAGGTCATTCATCAAAACTACTTCGCCGGCTCTGGCCACCCGCAACTCGATGCGCCGTTCATGCAGGCCGGGCAACGGATTCTGCCGATGGTAGAGAAGGAACTGGGTTTCAAAGAGTGGGATCCATACCTGAATGTGTCTTTTGATCTCACCGAGCAGACGATGGTGTATGTCAGCTATTCGGAAGGCTTTAAGTCAGGCGGCTTTACGCAGCGTGTTTTCCCGCCGATTGTCGCGCCTTTCACGGCACCACCCGGAACGCCGGACATCGACCTGATCCCCACCTTCGAACCCGAGTACGTCAAAGTCTATGAACTCGGCGCCAAGCACACCGGGTTTGATAACCGGTTGCGTCTGAACGCAGCGATTTTCCTCACCGACTACACGGATATGCAGGTTCAGACCTTTACCAGTGTCGCGCCAATCACCAAGAATGCCGCAGAGGCGACCATTCAGGGCTTCGAGCTCGAGGCACAGATCGTGCCTGTCGAATCATGGTTTCTCGAGGCCGGTATTGGTTATCTCGATGCCGAGTATGACAGCATTGATTACGCGACCACCTTTATCAACGAGAGCAACGAACTGGATCGTGTTTCGGACTGGTCGCTGAGTGCGGCGACGTTCTATGAAATCGTAATCGGCAGCAACGGCACGGTTACGCCGCGACTCGAATGGTCTTATCGTTCGGAATTTGATAACGATGCCTTTAATACTGTGCAGATCCATCAGGATGATTATCACCTGCTGAATGCCAATGTCGCATGGCGAAACGGTGACGAGAATATCTCCGTCATTGCCGGCGTCTCAAACCTGACGGATGAGAACTACCTGATCACCGGTATCATCGGTGATGCGTTTCAGTCATACGAAGGTTTGTACGATCGCGGCCGGCAGTGGTATCTGACTGCAAATTATGGCTTTTAGGTAACGGAAGATGTGGGTGCCGGTGATGGAATTGTCACCGGCATCCGCGTTGCATAAGGGCCGGAACATCCATCCCCGCTATCCATTAGCGCACCTGCCAACCCAGTCTGCGCGCACTTCCTGCGGTTGAACCAATTCATCAAGTCAGTCGCTTGTTTCGCCCTTCGCGTTGCGGCGATTCGTGCTACGCTCAAATGTCAGCAGTGCTTTAGTTTGTGCAGTTGATCACTGGAGAGCCACAAGATGTATCCAGCACCGTTTCACTATCATCGGGTCGATTCACTGCAAGATGCAATTTCGCGCCTGGCTGAGCTGGGTGATTCGGCACGGGCCCTGGCCGGCGGGCAGACCCTGCTGGTCTGGATGAAACTACGCTTTGATGAGCCCCGGCACCTGGTTGATTTGAGCCGGATACCCGGTCTGTCTGATATCAGGCTGGAAGGTGACGAAGTGTGTATCGGAGCGCTGGCTACCCATGCAGAGATCACAAAATCAGCTGTGGCCGCGGCAATACCGAGCGTTTACGATTGCGGATCAGGAATTGCAGATGGCCAGATACGCAGTCGCGGAACCATAGGCGGTGCGCTGGGTTCGGCTGATCCCAGTTGTGACTGGCCGGTGCTGTTGCATACGCTCGACGCAGTGCTCACCTGTACCGGCCCGGAAGGTACGCGCAGCATTCCGGTATCCGAACTGGTCGAAGATATCTATACGACTATTCTGCAGCCGGCCGAATTGATTACCGGGATCCGCTTCAGGATGCCGCCCGAGAACAGCGCTGGCGCCTATTGTGGTTTCAAGCGCTGTGCGCCGGCCTACCCGACAGCCTCCGTTGCTGTACAGCTTACGCTGGAGGATGATATCTGTAGCGAGGTGCGCATCGCACTGGGGTCGGCTGGCCTGACTACCGTTACCAGCAAAGAGGCCGAGAACATTCTGCGCGGTAGTCGCTTGACCGAGGCCAACATAGATAAAGCTGCACAAGCTATCGTTGCCGCCGCAGAACCGGTACCCGACCAGCGTGGCGCAGAGGATTTCAAACGGGCTGTACTACATAGCCTGGTCAAACGTGCCGTGGACATCGCCATGCGCCGCTGCCAGGGAGAAACAATCGGGGTGCATCGCGAATATGTCTGAAGTCATTGAGAAAGTATCAATCCGGATAACGATTAATGGACAGAGTTACCGGCGCAAGGTTGAACCACGCCTGCTGCTGGTGCAGTTCATCAGGGAAGAACTTGGGCTCACCGGTACGCATGTAGGCTGTGATGTGACCTATTGCGGTGCGTGTACAGTGCTGGTTGATGACAAACCGACCAAATCCTGCACCCTATTGGCCGTTCAGGCAGACGGTTGCGAGATACTCACTGTGGAAGGTCTCGAGCAGGATGGCGAACTGCATCCGCTGCAAAAGGCTTTCTCCGAAAACCATGGACTGCAATGCGGTTACTGCACACCGGGCATGCTGATGTCGTCCATGGCGTTACTGGCGGAGAAACCGGATCCCAGCCCGGCTGAGATTCGCAAGGGAATCAGCGGCAACCTTTGCCGGTGTACCGGTTACAACAATATCATCAAATCCATTCAGGCCGCGGCCAGGGAGATGGCCGGGTGAATGCCGCATAAATAAATAAGGACGGTTGATTTTGGCAATACTATTTGAAGGTGAGTTTGAAATAACTCGCTCCCGCGAGGAAACATTCGCATTTCTGGCTGATACGCAGAAATTTGCGCCGTGTTTGCCGACGTTCGAATCACTGGAAATGGAAGACGACGAGTCGGCGACGGTCAAAATCAAAATCGGCATTGGCAAGATCCGCGGTATTGCCACGATCAACCTGGTGCTCGAGGAAAGTGAGTCACCCACCCGAGCACGTTACAGCGGGAAAGGTTCGGTGATGGGCAGTGCCTTTAACCTCATTGCAGGTTTTGATCTCGAAGAAATCAATGGCGGCACACTGGTCAAATGGAGCGGTGAACTCAAGATGTTCGGCAAACTCGTTGCCTTGGCGGGCGGGCTGATCAAGCCAATCGCAAAAAAGGACATCAAGCGGCTCATCGATGCATTACAAAAAGCGCTGGATCCGGGGCCGGGCGGGCAAGCCGCAGGCTAGACCGCAGCCGGTTGTCGCATGTAAGGAAAATACTATGAGCTGGATAGGCAAATCACCTGAGCGGAAAGAAGACCAGCGGCTGATCAGGGGGCGCGGCTTGTTTGTCGATGACAAGCAGAGCTACGGTCTGCTTCACCTGCATCTGGTCAGGTCTCCCTATGCCCATGCACAAATACTGAGTATCGATGTTGCCGCTGCAGAGGCGTTGCCGGGCGTCATTTGTACGCTAACCGGCGCCGAAGTCAAAGATTTGATGCCCGAGTCATTCATGGAACTCGGTCCCGAACCGGCGGCAAGTATCCGCGACTATCCACTGGCGGTGGGCAAGGCAATCTTTCAGGGCGAACCGGTCGCCGCGGTGGTTGCGGAAACTCCGGCTCTGGCTGCCGATGGAGGCGCGCTGATTGAGGTTGATTACGACATGCTCGATGCTGTCGTCACGGCCGAACAGGCACTGGAGGACAAAGATATCCTGCACGAATCGGCAGGCACGAACCAGACCTGGCAGGGCGTTTATGAGTATGGCGAAGTCGACAAAGCATTCGCTGAGGCTGCTACCGTCGTCGCGATAGATCGGCTGCATTTTCACCGGTTTGCCAGTACGCCGGTGGAGAACAACGCAGTGGTTGCCGAATGGCTGCCCCACGGCGACCTGAATTTCTTTTGTAACAACTCGTTCGTTGGGTTTGCCCAGCAACTGCTGGCCCCCGCGCTCGGCATCAGCGTTGATCAGATGCATATCAAGACCCATGATATCGGCGGCAGCTTCGGCAACAAAATTTCCAATTACACGCAGATGGCGATCGCCGCCCTGGCATCGCGTAAAACCGGCGGTCGGTCGGTTAAATGGGTTGAAACCCGCACCGAGCACCTGCTGTCGAGTGGTCACGGTAATGAGCGAACATTTCTGGATACCGAAGTGGCGCTCGACAAGAATGGGGTCATCACGGCAGTCAGATCGCGGCACATCGATGATTGCGGCGCCTATCCGCGATATGAGCCGCTGGGTTGTGTCATCTGGTCGCAGGTTTTACCGGCAACTTATGGGGTCCGGAATTTCCGGATTGATTTCTCCCAGGCGGTCACCAACAAGTGCCCCGCTGTTCCAAACCGCGGTTACTCGCGTATGCAGCACCTGTGGTTCATGGAACGAATTATTGATATCTGTGCGCATGAACTCGATATCCCCGCCGATGAAATGCGCCTGAAGAACTACATTACCGAGTTTCCGTATACGACACCCAACGGTTGTGTTTATGACTCCGGCAATTATCCGGCGATGCTTGAAAAGGCCAAGGAACTGATCGGCTGGGATGACTGGAAAAAGAAACAGGCTGACGCACGCGGTGAGGGCCGGTTGCTGGGCATCGGTATCGGCACGACACTGGATTCCGGCACCAACAACTTCGGCCAGGCTCGGATCATGAACCCGCATTTGCCGTTTTCAGGCAACTCCGAAGTTGCCACGATTAGAATCGATCTGCAGGGGTCGGTGATTGTGACCCTCGGCTCCGGTCCGTCGGGCCAAAGCCATGAAACGACGGCCTCACAGGTGGTTGCCGAGGAACTCGGCATCAGTCCGGACCTGGTTCGTGTGCGCAGCGGATTCGATACCGGGTGGAATACCTTCGTGGGTCATTCCGGCAGCTACGCAAGTCAGTTCGCGGTCACCGGTTTGTCCGCCGTCCACGGCGCCTGCGAAAAGCTCAAAGCCGAGATGCGCCGCCTCGCAGCCTTCATACTCGAAGCCAGTGAAGAGGACCTGGAATTCGGTATTGGTGACGAAGGTCCGCAACTCAGCGTCAAAGGTACCGATCAGGCTGTCAATTACTGGTACATGGGCAACCTCGTCAATAATGACAACGCAGTGTTGGCCGGAGAACTCGGCGATGTAACGCTTAATATTCGTCACGTTTATCGGCCGCCGTTCACGGTCCCGGATACCGAGCGCAAATACGGCAATCTCACGCTGACCTATGCAGCCCAATTGCATATTGCCGTAATCGAAATCGATCGGGCTTTCGGTCATCCAAAAATTCTTGCTTATGCTGCAGTCGATGATTGCGGAACCGTCATCAATCCCAAGATTGTCGGTGGCCAGGTGCATGGAGCAACGGCACATGGTATTGGTGCGGCCATAATGGAAATTTTTCAATACGATGAGACCGGCAATCTGCTGACTTCATCGTTCAGCGACTATTGTCCGATCACCTCGATGAATATGCCCGATGTCCAATACGGGAGCATTCAGACGCCTTCACCTTTCAGTTATAACGGCGCCAAGGGCATGGGCGAAGGTGGCGGTGCCCCGCTGCATACGGTCTCCGCCGCCATCCAGGATGCGTTGTACGGCGAGGGGGTTATCGTCAGGGAGTCCCATCACTCGGCCAATTCGGTATTTGCTCTTCTGCGGGACAGCGACGAGTCGACCGGGGTGCAGGTCGAGACACGCCAGTAAACCGGTCTGGCGGATAATTTCGACGTCATCATTGTTGCGGCGACACAACATCTGGCGGGTTTGCTAATTACTCCGGTTCCCGGTTTGCCCGGAAGCTAAAGGGGGCGGCAGATCCGTGTATTAAGTCAAGTTCTTTTCTCGTAGAGTATGTTGTGTATTACCAAATATATTGTAACGTTGAGAGTATTGCGTACTGTAATAAGTTCGTTCGATCACAAAGGGGAATAGTATGTTTAGTATGTGCCATGCACCAAGACAGTTCATTCCTGGCCTCCTTAAGAGCCTCATAGCCGGAGCCGTATCCTTTTCTGTTTTGTTACCGCTGCAGGCAGCTGTGCTGGAAGAATTGACCATTACTGCGCAGAAGCGTGAACAGGATGCTCAGGATGTGGGTATTGCGATCACGGCTTTCAGCGGTGATCAGATGAGAGCCCTGGGTGTAGAGGATAGTTTTGATATTGCCGCATTCTCACCAGGCGTTCATATCAGCGGCAACATTGCGGGTCAGAATACCCAGTTCTCCATTCGTGGTGTTACCCAGAATGATTTTAATGACGTGATCGAAGCGCCGAATGCTGTTTATCTTGATGAGGGATATATTGCTATTGCCCAGGGACAATCCTTCGCGGTGTTTGATATTGATCGAGTGGAAATTTTGAAAGGCCCCCAGGGGACGCTTTACGGGCGCAATGCAACCGGTGGTCTGGTTCATTTTGTCAGCAGAAAGCCGACTTTTGAAGGTTCCGAAGGTTTTCTGGATCTGACTTTAGGGACGTTCGATACCTCTGCTGATGCGAATCAATTCCGGATCGAAGCTGCGTTGGGTGGTCCGTTGAGCGAGACCGTCGCCGGTCGGGTTGCCTTCATGTACAACGATCAGGATGGCTATCTTGATAATCTGTACCCGCTGAGTGCAGCCGGTGCGGCCCCCGGAGTGGGTGCCGGTGCTGATATGGGCGACGATGAAACCCTGGGCTTGCGTGGCACGTTGTTATTCGAACCCAGCGAGGCATTGAGCGTAACGCTCTCGGCGAATATGGTGAATACAGATGTCGCTACCGGGCCCTATCAGTCGAAGCCAACCATCGGCATTTATAATGCCAGTGGTGAGTTGACCAATACGGTCGATGTTACGCCGGGAGAAACCCGGCGAACTATTTGTGCCGACGGCACGGACTGTGGATCGGACCAGGACGACAATGGTGTTACCGACGATTTTTTCAATAATACAACGGGATTATTTGGTGGTGACGGTCTGATAGACGTCGGCCGCCCGCCTGGTGCGGATTTCTTTGGCTATATTGATCCGGACGGTGATGATTTCAAGACTTCCGGAGACTTTGCCTTTGCAGATTCCGGTGAGATGGATACCATGGGCTTGACGGCGAAGGTCGAATATGACCTGAGTGATTCGATAAAGCTGACTTCGGTTTCGGATTATAAAGACTATGAAAAATTGATTTTCATTGACGTGGACTCGGCTCCCGCTAACTATCTTGCCAATTATGCCGGCGTTGACGCGCAGACTTTTTCGCAGGAACTACGTTTGAACGGTGAAGGCGATAACAGTCGTTGGGTACTGGGGGTTTATTACCTTAATATCGACACGGAATCGGATAATGGCCTGAAAATATCGCAAGGCGGGGTTGCCGGTCCTGCGCAGGATGTTGGCACCGATGCCACGCTGGAGACTGATTCCTACTCGGTGTTTGGTCAGTATGAGTTTGATCTCAGTGACCGGGTTACCCTGATCAGCGGACTGCGGTTGATGAAGGAAGAAAAAGACTTTGTCATGGATGCCGGGTTGTATTTTGCCAGTACGGATCCACGCACCATTCACATTGGGGATAAATTTTTGCCACCGCTTCCAGATGGTCTCAGCACTTCCATCATTACAGATTCATCGGATAACTTGTGGGCGGGTAAATTACAAATCGATTACAAGCCCAACGATGATCTTCTGCTTTATGCGGGTGTGAACCGGGGTGTCAAAGCCGGAAGTTTCAACGCACCTTTGCTTGGTTCTTATATTTCATTGTTATTCGCCGAAGGAAATGACGGCATACCTTACCAAGAGGAAGAATTGCTGAGCTTCGAAGGTGGCTTTAAAGCCACCCTGTTTGAGGGCACTACTCGCCTGAACGGCTCTGTTTTCTACTATGATTACAGTGATTATCAGGCCTTCCTGTTTACCGGTATTGGCGGTGTTGTGATTAATGCAGATGCTGACAACGTGGGAATAGAGCTGGAGTTGCAGACATCTCCGTTTGACGGGTTTGATGGTTTGTTGAGCGTTAGCTGGTTTGATGCAACCGTGAAGGATGTTCCTCTCGTCATCGGCTCCAATGAAACGCGCGATGTTGATCCAACCTATGCTCCTGAATTCCAGGTGACAGCAATAGCGCGTTATGAATGGCCGATGTGGACGGGTATGTTGAATGTCATGGGTGATGTCAGCTTTTCAGACGAGTTTTACTATAACCTGAGGAATTTCGATGCGGACAAGTTTGATTCCTATGTGATGGTGAATCTGGGTTTGGGCTGGACTAGCGCAGACGGTCTTTGGCAGACCGGGTTCAAGATTAATAACGCTACAGATGAACGGGCTGGCATCCAGGGATTTAATATCGCCACGGGCTGTGGTTGTAACGAAGTTTCATATCGTGCGCCGCGCTGGTATGGAGTGAACGTCAAGTTCTCTTTCTAGACAAACTGCGCTGGCAATAAACCAGAGTGAAGAAAATGCCTCGTCACTTACTGGCGAGGCATTTTTTTGTGCCGTTGTCACTCATAGTGAGTCAAAATTATCCCGCAGATATGCGGCGCTCATCATCGATGTTGCGTGTAACGTAAAGGTAGGATTGGCGGCAGATGAGGTCGGGAATACGCCGGCACCGCCGATGAACAGGTTGTCGATATCGTGGGTTTGCGAATATTTATTGGTCACCGATTCATCGGATCGTTTGCCCATGATCGTGCCGCCCATGATGTGCTGAGCACCCTGAGGGCTGTTCCAGATTTCCTTAGCTCCTGCAGCGGCCAGTATCTCCTTGCCTTCCGCGACACCATCGCGCCACAATGCCTTGGCATCCGGGCTGGTCTGGTACACAATGCGCGCCAGTGAAAATCCGTGTGCGTCCTTGTTGCCCGAGAGTTCCACTCGATTACTGCGCAGCGGTTGATCCTCGCTAATCGTGACCATATTGGTCAGGTTTCGGGCGGCGCGATGCATGAAGTCGTCCAGCTTCGACCCGAACAGGTCTGCCCGGGTCATCGCGATACCCAGCAGGTCATTCGGTTTGACGGCCAGGCCGGCGATGAACTGGCGGCTGCCGAACGGGCCGTTCTTGCGGGTTTTGCCGAAGCGGTCCTGGTTGATAATCTGGCCGCCATTCAGGCCCATGTGATTCTGGGTGTCGGCATCGAACATACCGAACAGATTGGCCGATGTATGTGACATGACATAGGCACCGACGAGCCCGCTGGAATTTGCGAGGCCATCCGGATGCGGCGCCGATGCTGAGTTGAACAGAATCCGACAATTCTCGATACCAAACGCCGCCAGTACGACAAACTCCGCATGGAGTGTATGCCGTTCACCCTGCTGGTCGAAATATTCGACACCGGTGGCTCGCCGTCCGCGCTTGTCCATCAGAACCCGTGTTACCCGGCTATACGGTTGCAGCACAGCGCCCGCCTGTAGCGCTCGAGGAATATATTCAACATGTGGATTGCCCAACGCACCGATTGGACAACCGGCTTCGCACCAGCCATCCCAGAGACAGGCGTTGCGCCCCTTGTAGGGTCGTGTCAGGACGGCCATCGGCACGGGTGCAGTGTGCATATCCCGCAACTCAAAGCCTTTTTGCAGGATATCACCCTGCGCAAAGCGCGGCACCGGTGGCAACGGATACGGGTCACCGTCGGGGCGCCAGATTTCCGCTTCGGCATCGCCGGCAATGCCGATATCCGCCTGCACCCGGTCGTAATAGGGTCGCAGATCCTGGTATTCGAGCGGCCAGTCAAGCCCCCTGCCATAGAGCGTGGACTCTTTGAAGTCTGCCTCGTGATAACGCGGCCAGACGCCGAAATGATGCAGAGCTGCGCCGCCATAGCCGCGGCCCGCATTGAAGTTGAACCAGAGGCTGTCACCGGCGTGCTCCTCGGCATGCGGCTCCGCCCATTTCAGACGCCGTGCCCATGACTGGGAGCTATAGAGGTCGGTTAACTGCCATGGCGGACCTCCATCAAGCACGGTTACGGACCGGCCGGCCTCAGCGAGGATTGCTGCATACACGCTGCCCGCTGCACCGGCGCCGACGATGATGACTTCAGTCGCGCTGTTCATGCTTCGGGCGGCAGGATATGGGGCATGTAGGGAATGCCAAGACGTTCAAAACCCTCGACCGTGCCGTACACAACGTCAACCGCATCACTGCGAACCGCCAGGTAAAACAGCGGTGCCGGCGGGCCGTCCCAACCCTCCGGCATCGTGTTGCTAATGGTAGTGATCAGGGCATTTGCTGCCTCGTCATCCAGTGCGGTAAACGGCTTGTCATGAACTGTGCGGCTGTAGTCGTTCAATGCGGTCAGGCCGGTGCGATAGAAATGTGCATACGGTGGACGTATGTTGAAGTACTTGATCATCAATAGTGCGTCGTTGGCATCGACGGACAACTGCTGGTCGATGAAGTGTGCGATGCCATTTTCGCGGGCTCCGGGCACCAGCGCTTCACCGAAGGTCTCTATCAGTTTAACTTCCCTGTCGCTCAGTATGCGAAAGTCGGCATTCTTCGCGCGTGCATCCCGTGGCGACATCAGTACCGTCGAACCGGCGACCGTGAAGCTTAATAGCCCGAGGCCGGTGCCACTGATGAAACTGCGTCGGGTGGTCATCATTAAGACTCCGCTGCTAATTATAATACGTGGTTAAGCCGGTTGGTTCGCAACCATCGAAAAATTCATGGAGAGTGCTGATATCATCCTAATCTATCAGGTGAGAGAAGTTAATACCGTGATCGGGAAAAAAACAAAAGCCATGAAGATAAATGGCCGAGCAGGGAAACGGTGCGGAAAATAACCGGCAATCGTGGCTGAAAGCTACTCTCCTTACCGCCAGATTTCCCGCAGCAACTCCACCAGCGCCCCCAGGCTGTCGAGATTATGTGCGGGCAGAAAGTAGTCCAGGTGGGGCAGGGCCGTCTTTATGCCGCGGCACAAGGGTTGATAACCCTCGTTGCCGAGTAGCGGATTCAGCCATATCAGTTTCTGAACATTACGCCGCAAATCCTGTATAGCAGTGCGCATCTGCCCGGCGTCGCCGCGATCCCAGCCGTCGCTCAGAATCACGACGATTGTCCGTGAACGTAACATTTGCGGGGCGAAGTGCCTGTTGAATGCACTGATGCAGCGGCCGATATCGGTGCCACCGGCCCAGTCCGGCACACGGTCGGAGAAGCGGCGCAGAGTTTCCTCGCTTCCCTGGCTGGCGAGTTGCGGTGTGAGGACTGTCAAGCGGGTTGAAAATACAGCAACTTCGACATCAGGCAATTCGTGTCGTAAAGCACAGATAAACTGGATCAGAAACCGGCTGTACCGTTCCATCGAGCCACTGACATCGCAGAGTAAAATCAGTTTGGTTTTGCGGATGCGGCGTTGGCGGTACAGCAGTTTGCAAAGATCCTGTCCATCGAGCGTCGAACGGCGCAGCATGCAACGGAAATCTAGAACCCGACCGCTGTGAGCGGGGACGCGGCGTCGACTCCTGTGGTTGGCGATAACTGCAAGTAGTTTTGCCATGAGTCGACGTGCCTGTTGCAACTCTTCGGAGTTCAGGCTGCCCAGGTCCCGTTTGGCCAGCACCTCATCAGGGCTGTATTCGATATGCGATGACTGTCGTTCGCCGGGAGCAGGTTCCTCATCAGGATTGTTTGCCACGCACTCCCGTTCTTTTGCAATCTTGCGTACCGAATCTTCGTCCTGCGGGTCATCGTTGTTTGTCTGGTTGACGGCTTCGCCGACTGTTTTTTGCCAGAAGGCTTCGAACATGCGATCAAACCGCGCAAAGTCATCATGGCTGGAAATAAGATTGGCTCTTGCCGCAGCATGGAAATCCCGCTTGCAGCTTATATCGACATATGAGAAGCAACGGCACAGATCGATCAGATTGGCGGTGTTGATTGGTATTCCGGCAGCACCAAGCTCTCTCGAGAATCGAACTATGTGGGTTAGCAGGTTTACCTGTGAAGCCGTTTGAGTAGTTGGAGAGGATTGAACCACTGGCTCAGGATTCTGTGTTGCCGGTTTCCGCAATCAAACGAGAGAGATCTTCATATTGGAGTTTCTCGAGATCATCCTTGTATTTCAGGATGCAGCCCAGGGTCGCGTTAACGGTGTTTTCGCTTAGTTCCGCGACACCTAATGCCAGCAGAGCGTGGGCCCAGTCGATAGTCTCTGCCACACCGGGGCGTTTGAAAAAATCCTGGCTTCTGATTGCCTGCATGAAACGGCAAATTTGACCGGAGAGTTGTTGTTCGATGCCCGGGACTCGTGATTCGATAATGCTTATTTCTTTTTCTAGCGTTGGGTAATCGATCCAGTGATACAGGCACCGGCGTTTCAGTGCATCGTGTATTTCCCGGGTGCGATTTGATGTCAGTACGACAATCGGGGGATGTTCCGGGTGGATAGTGCCGATCTCGGGGATTGTAATCTGGAAATCCGACAGGATTTCCAGCAAGAAGGCCTCAAATTCGATGTCCGAGCGGTCGATCTCATCGATTAGCAGCACCGGTGACTGATTGCCCTGGGTTTGAATGGCGCGCAATAGCGGACGCTTGAGCAAAAACTCTTCGCGAAAGATATCCTTGCCAATAGTTGCTTTGTCTGTCCCGCGGGCTTCTTCCATGCGCAGTTCCAGCATCTGTCGCGGATAGTTCCATTCGTATAATGCTGTGTACGTATCCAGACCTTCGTAGCACTGTAGCCGAATGAGTTCAGTATCGAGTATCGCTGCCAGTGCCTTGGCGACTTCAGTTTTGCCGACACCGGGCTCTCCTTCGAGAAAGATGGGCTTGCCAAGCGTGACGGAGAGATAAACGCTGGTCAGCAGTAACCGATCCGCGATATATCCCTGGCGGTCAAACTGTTCTTTGAGGTTGTCGATAGATGTAAACATGCGAAATTCGCTTTGAGGTTAACTGACAGATGCGGGCCCGATTCGTGCAGGTCCGGTATAGATGTTGAATCGCCGGTCTCGCAAGAATCCGATCAGCGTCATATCAAATTCCCAGGCGAGTTCTGCGGCAAGACTCGACGGCGCGCCCACGGCTGCTACCATCGGGCAACCCGCCATACGAGTTTTTTGCAGGATCTCGAAACTGGCGCGACCACTGGTCAGGATGCCCAGGTCACACAGTGGCAGCCTACCTGACCGGAACATGGCGCCAATAAGTTTGTCGACAGCATTGTGCCGGCCGACATCCTCACGTACTGCTAGCAACTGACCCTGAGCATCAAAAACCGCTGCTGCGTGCAGGCCGCCGGTTCTGGTAAAAGTCGTTTGCCGGCTCGCCAGTTTTTCCGGAAGGGCAGTCAATGCGGTTTGATTAATAAGAAA
>PBZD01000135.1 GCA_002729875.1 Chromatiales bacterium
CGATATCGCCGCTCGCGGCATCGACGTCCCGAAGGTCAGCCACGTCATCAACTTCGATATTCCCTATGACGCCGAGGCCTATATTCATCGCATCGGTCGTACCGGCCGGGCCGGTCGTCAGGGTGATGCCATCCTGTTCGTGGCGCCACGCGAACGGCGCATGCTGGGCGTGATCGAACGGGCGACACGGCAGAAGATTGAGCAGTTGCAGTTGCCGTCCACCGAGGTCGTCAACAACCAGCGCATTGCCAGGTTCAAACAAAAGATTACCGATACGCTTGCCGCCGGTGAACTGGCCTTCATGCAGGGCCTGATCGAACAGTATCGGCAGGAACACGACGTGCCGGCGGTGGAAATTGCCGCGGCCCTGGCTTAGTTGTCCATCGGCGATAAGCCGCTGTTGATGAAGCCGGATCGTGCACCCGCTGCCGGTCGCAAGGAGGGTAAGCGGCCTCGTGACGGAGATCGTGAGCGACCTCGCAAAGAAGATCGCGAACGACCTCGCAAAGGGGATTCCCACGACCACTCAGATCTCGATACTGAGGCTTATCGGATCGAGGTGGGTCACGATCATGGCGTTAAGCCCGGCAACATCGTCGGCGCCATTGCCAGCGAAGCCGGGCTTGATGGTGCACACATCGGTCGTGTTGATATTCACACGGACTACAGCCTGGTTGATTTGCCGGTTGGCATGCCGCGCGAGATATTCAGGGATCTTCGCAAGACGCGTGTGTGTGGTCAGCGACTCATGATTTCGCTGGTAAGTGATGAGGCGCCTTCGACAAAGAGTAAGGGCAAGAGCAAGGACAAGAGCAAGAGCAAGGACAAGGGCAAGGGCGGGAAGAAGCGCGCTACCCGGGCTAAACAGAAAGGCAAGGCGGACCCGAAAAAGAAAGCCAGGTCCAGGGCGAAAAAGAAAAAGAAAAAGGCAGCCGGGCCGGGGAAAAAGCGGAAATAAAGGCAATAAATAGGGTCAGAGTAATAACTGGTTGAAGCGGGGTGTTTGGGTATCTGACACCAATCAACCTCCCTGCCGAATAACCCCCAAAAACGTCTCCCCATATTTCTCCAGCTTTGCCTGTCCAACCCCGCTAATCTCCAGCAATGCCTCCGGATCCGTCGGCCGCTCGTTCACCATCTGTCGCAACGTGCTGTCATGAAAAACGACGTACGGCGGCACGTTATGCTCTGCCGCCAACCGCTGGCGACACTCCCGCAACGCCTCCCACAGCACGATATCCACAATCTCAATATCCTCGCCTCGCGACGCTGAGCGCTTCGTCTTTCGGGACCGTACCACCACCGGGTCTTCCCTGAGCCGCACGTCCTGCTCACCGCGCAACACCTCGCGGCTTTCTTTCGTCAGCACCAGTGCCCCGAACCGCGCAGCATCCACCCGCAAAAAACCCTGCACCACCAACTGCCGGATCGCCGAACGCCAGGCCTTTGCCTCCCGATCAACTCCAATCCCGAACACACTTAACTCGCCATGCCCGTTTTTGCGCACTCTGTCCGTGTCCTTGCCGAGTAACACATCAACCACATAGGCCGCACCGAACATCTGCCCCGTGCGATACACGGCGGACAGCAGTTTTTGTGCATCCTCGGTGCCGTCCCGGGTCACGGGTGGCTTCAGGCAGTTGTCGCAATTGCCGCACTCTTCTTTGAGTTCATCGCCAAAGTAGGCCAGCAAAGGAATACGCCGGCAGCGGGTAATCTCGCACCAGCCGAGCAGGGTATCGAGTTTTTGGCGCTCGAAGCGTTTGTATTCCTCGCCGGCCACCGACTCATCGGCCATCTGGTGCAGGCGCACGACGTCTTGCAGGCCGTAAATCATCCAGGCGGCTGCGGGCAGACCGTCGCGCCCGGCGCGGCCCGTCTCCTGGTAATAGGCCTCGAGACTCTTGGGCAGGTCGAGGTGGGCGACGAAGCGCACATCGGGTTTATCGATGCCCATGCCGAATGCAATCGTGGCCACGATGATCACGCCGTCTTCGACCAGGAACCGGCGTTGATTTTCGGCGCGTGTCTGCGCATCTAATCCCGCGTGATAGGGTAGGGCCGTATACCCTTCGCTCACCAGCCACTCGGCAGTGCTTTCGGTTTTCTTGCGTGACAGGCAGTAAACAATACCGGCTTCGTCACGGTGCTGGCTCACGAAGCGCGCAAGCTGGCTGCGCCCATCGGTCTTCGGCTGCACCTGGTAACGAATATTCGGTCGGTCGAAGTCGCTGACCAGTCGCGCGGCATCGGTGAGCGCGAGGCGCTCGATGATCTCCGCCCGCACCCGTTCCGTGGCCGTGGCCGTCAGCGCCATGCGCGGTACCCCGGGAAACCATTCTCCCAAGCCGCCCAGCGCGAGATAGTCCTGTCTGAAGTCATGCCCCCACTGCGAGACGCAATGCGCCTCGTCGATGGCGATGAGTGCAATGGGCAGGCTGCCGAGTAGTGCGCGCGTGCCCGGCTGCACCAGCCGTTCGGGCGCTATATATAAAAGTTTTAACTGCCCGCCGCGCAGCCTGGCGATCACGTCGTCCTGTTCATCACGCGACAGGGACGAATTCAAAAATGTGGCCGGCACGCCGAGCTCGGTCAGTGCGCTGACCTGGTCCTGCATCAGCGCGATCAGCGGCGACACTACGAGTGTGATGCCATCCGTCAGCAGTGCCGGCACCTGGTAACACACGGACTTGCCCCCGCCCGTGGGCATCAGCACCAGCGAATCCTGTCCCGCCAGCGCACGCTCGATGGCGGCCTGTTGCTGGCCACGGAATCCATCGTAGCCGAAGACGTCTTTGAGGATGTTAAGGGCGGGAGAGGTCACTGCGGGGAGGATAGCAGGTTGGTGTCAGACATCCAGAAAAGGGGTCGAACCGATTTTCCGGGCGGCTATCCGGGTCTTCTTGGTCCTAATTATCATCAATGGTTGTGGCCGCCCCGTGTAGTCCACTCTACGAGATTCGGCTTTTCTTTATATAGCATCGACGCCGCTCTGCGCGCGTTCTCGTCCGGCGTGGTCCACGGGTTGTAGTGGAAGTAGTTATAGAGTTCGCCGTCGATCCGGGCCAGCGCGATGCAGCCGTGTTTCGACCAGAAGCATCCGTGGTTGATGTAGGCGGGCCGCCAGAAGTAGCCGCCGGTCGGCAACTCGCCGAATTGCATCATCGAGCAGTCGCCGTGTATGTGATATGCCTCTTCGGCGCAGTCGTGATAGGAAATATTGTCCTGGATGAACTCCGGGATCGCGGCGTATAAAAAGGTGTTGGCCTTGGTCGCCGGGTTCATGCGTAGCGACTTGACGGCGAAGCCGCTGGCGACGCCGGGGTTGCGCCGCGCTGTGCCGAGCCAGGGCGCATCGAGATAGGCATTTGTTGATACAAAGGCTTCATTTAGCGCCAGCTCGTGATGCTGATCAGATTCGAGGTGGCTCGGTGGCCCGTCGTTATAGAACACCAGCGCCTCGAAACCATCGGCCGAGTGCATCGCACCCATCGAGATACCCGCCGGGATGAAGAAGTACTGGCCGCGGCCATAAGTGTGTTCGCCGACTTCCACGCGCCCCTCGAGGACGAATAGTTCTGCGTCTGAATAGCTCATGCCGGGCGGCCGGCTGTAACCTGCATCGAAGCGCATCTTCAGGCTGCAGGCGCCGGTGTCTTCGTCCAGGCTCAGCGCCTTGTAATGCGCCCCTGCAGGGAAGTCCCGCAGCGTGAAGGGCTGGTAGTCGTCGTTGAGTTCGACGTAGGGCTCGATGTGCGGGCGGGCCATCAGAACGTGACCTTGAAGGGGCGGTCGGGTTTCTCGGGGAGCTCATCCTTGTCGATGAGCTGCCGTTCATCGCAGTTGGTATTGAAGCCGCGTGTCTGGATGCGCTCGAAGAAACCGTCGATCCAGGCGTCGCGTTCGGGGGTGAGGGCCTCCATCTCGGCCACGATCGCATCGTGCCGTTCGCGCTGCGCGGCCGCGTTCCTGGCGATCCAGTCCTTTTCTTCTTCGGTCAGTGGCGGCGCTTCGGTCTGCACGCGTTTCATGGCTGGTTCTCCTTATCCCTGCGGGTAACCGGTCGGCGTGAGGCCGGCGGACCCGGGGTTCGCGTAGTAGATGATCATGTCGCGGATCTTCGCCCCGTCGAACTCGAAAAAATTGCAGTTCAGCAGGGTTTGTTCTCCCGCATCGGCGTAGCGCCCGTCGGTTTTGGGTGTCAGGCGCACGGTGAACCGGCTCGCGGCGCGCGCGGCAGCCGTGTCGACGACGTGCCAGAAGTCGCCGAACCAGGCTGCGTAGTTGCCGCAAAGGTGCCGGTAAAAATCCTCGAGCGGAACCGCGTCAGCCGTCGATTGCACGGCGAATCGGCGCACCGCCTGGTCACCGTGCCGGATTACCACGCGGGCATCCTCGGTGAAGCAGGCCATCGTCGCATCGAGATCGCCGGCGCTGACGCTGCCGAAATAGTCATGCTCTATGAACGCGATGCAGGAGTCCCGATCCATTGCGGGATAGCAGAATCCATCGTGGACGGGAAGTCAAGTCAGTAATAAATAGGGTCAGAGTAAAAATCGGATGACGATCATCGTGAGGCGAAGATAGAATGGTTGCAGGTGGATGAAGGGTCGCCGGATGCGGGGGATTTCAACCCATGACAAGTAAGAAAAGGGGTCATTAAAAAGGTGCCGGGTTTATTTGTTGCCAGGGTCTGACCACGGACGCGCTGACCGGAAAATAAACCCGGCACCTTTTCATAAAATCCGACCCCTCCGTAATCAATTTGCTATTCTTGTTACTTAAAGCCTGGAATCTAAGGAACTGCGTACAGTGTCAGATCAACAATCGGCAACCCGTAGCCTGAACATCAAGTATTTCCTGGCAGGCGCCGTTGTCGCAGCGATTGCTCTGTTTCTCCTCTATCGGTTCCCGGGATCGAGCGAGGGCTTCGACCACAACGGCGACGGCAACCTGGATGAAATTCACACCTGGCAGGGAGATCTGATCAGCAAGATCGAGCACGATCGCAACGGCGACGGGAATATTGATCTGCTGTGGAATTACGGTTTTGATGGCGTTATCGAGTCCATGAAGGCTGATAACGACTTTGACGGGGCATTCGAGCAGACCGTGCAATACGAGCGTGGGATGCCGGCGGTCGGAAGGATCGATTCAAGCGGAGATGGCACCAGGGATGTTCACAACAATTATCAGCACGGCGTGCTGACCAGTTCTGAATACTGGGACCCGTTCACGAACCTCAGGAAAAAGATCATTTACTACAATGCATTCGGCAAGGTTGTCGAGTCTGAGTTTGATTCAACCGGTGACGCCCGGATGGATCAGAAAACACAATACGATTCTTTCGGAGACCCGCACTTGAGCAAAAAATAAGGCTCTGACACCTTCTTTCTTCCCTTTTCTCCCGCCAGGAGACCTGGATGAACAATAAAAAATCAAAACCCACAGCCAACCACGCCGCCGCCGGACACTCCGACGACACCCTCACCATCATCACCGACAGCGACGGCCTCGTTGCCGGCTTCATCGACATCCCGACCCCCGACGGCACGATACCGGGCTATCGTGCCCGCCCCGATACCGACGCCCCGGCGCCGGTCATCCTGCTGGTCCATGAAATCTTCGGCCTGCACGCTTATATACAGGATCTGTGCCGGCGGCTCGCCAAATCCGGCTACTGCGCCATTGCCCCGCACCTTTACGAACGCCAGGGCGACGTCAGCCGGATCGAACAAATTCAGGACATCATCGAACAGGTGGTCATGCAGGTACCCGACGACCAGGTGCTCAGCGATCTCGATGCGACCGTCGCCTGGGCGCAACACAGCGGCGAAAGTGACACCAGGCGCCTGGCCATCACCGGCTTCTGCTGGGGCGGTCGCTTTGCCTGGCTGTATAGCTCACACAACCCGGGTGTTCGTGCCGGTGCGGCCTGGTACGGGCGCCTGGCGGCCGTCGGGCCGGGGGTCATGAGTGACATCGGCAAAGGCCGCACCTATCCGCTGGACATCGCCGACCAGTTGCATGCGCCGGTGCTCGGGCTGTATGGCGAAAAGGACATGAGCATTCCGCTGGAGATGATTGATGAAATGCGCGAGAAACTTGACAGCGTGAACGATCCGTCGGAGATTATTGTCTATCCCGGGGCGAACCACGGTTTCCAGGCCGACTACCGGGCTGCGTTGTATCATAAAGAAGCGGCCGAGGATGGCTGGCGGCAGATGCTGGCGTGGTTTGAGCGCTACGTTTAAAAAAGTACCGGGTTTTTTTACGGAGCGGGCCGGACAATAAACCCGGTAGTTTGTCGTACCTTTTCTATTTTGTACCTTTTAATATTTTCATTGCCACGGATGATGACACAATGCATATCAGGAAATTGACCCACCCTGGCGCCCTGCTGGCGGCGCTTCTCATGGCCATGACCCCGGCGTGGCCGGCCTTTGCCGATACGCTGGTGTTTGGCGGCACCCGCGGCATCGGGCTGGAAACGGTTCGCCTGCTTGCCCGCAACGGCGCAGCGGTCACGGTACTGGTGCGCGAAACGTCCGATCTGACCGCGCTGAATGAAATCGACGGTGTCAGCACCACGGTGGGCGATGCCATGGATATGGCATCCGTCACCCGTACCTTTGCCGCCGGTGAATACGCAACGGTCATCAGTACGCTGGGCGGCAGTTTGGAGGCCGGCTTTGCGGTCGATTCGGTGGGCAATATTAATGCCATCGACGGCGCCAGGGCGGCGCAGGTCGAGCGGTTTGTCCTCGTGACGTCGCTTGGTGCCGGAGACAGTCGGGCCGCGGCGCCGACCAAGATGTTAAAGACGCTGAGTGCAGTGCTGTTGGAGAAAGAAAAAGCCGAACGCCACCTGATCGATTCCGGATTGAAATGGACCATCATCCGCCCCGGCTTTCTCAACGACAACCCGCGCGACAAGCAGGGTACCCTGACGCAGAAAACCTCCGTCCTCGGCATGATCAGCCGCGCGGACGTCGCGCGCCTGGTCGTTGAGTCGATCGGCAGCGAAGCCACATTTGGCATGATTTATTCGGCCATCGACGAGCCGCGCTAAACCTGCCGGACGAACAAAACAAGGGTGTCTGACACCCATCAGGAGAGATCAATGACCGAAACAACAATCAACCTCGAAGTGATTTCCGACTGGGTATGCCCCTGGTGTTTTGTCGGCAAACGCCGGCTGGAAGCGGCGCTGGCAGAGCGCCCGGAGCTGAATGTCACCGTGACATGGCAGCCCTTCCAGCTGAGTCCGGACATCCCGCGTGAGGGCCTTAACCGCGAGCAATACTTTCAGCAAATATTCGGGCCGGAGCGGGCCGTAACGATTATGGACCGGCTTAAACAAACCGGCCAAGAGGAGGGTATTGCGTTCGGCAGTCATGCGGATGCGATGGCGCCCAATACCTTGTCTGCACATGTGTTGATGAACTGGGCGAGCGCCGATGACCGGCTCGACGCAAGTGAACTGGCCGAGAAACTGTTCCATGCGCACCATGTCGACTGCGAGGACATCGGGGATCACGCCGTGCTGACCCGGATCGCCGGCGAAGTCGGGATGGATGCGGATGCGGTGGCCGAACGGCTTGCCGCCCGCGAGGACGAGACCCTCGTCAAGGAACGTATTGCCAATTCAAAGACACGCAGCGTTTCCGGCGTGCCGTTCTTTGTCATCAATGGTCAGCATGGACTTTCCGGGGCACAACCGACTGATGTTTTGCTCTCAGCGTTTGACCAGATAGAAACAGGGGATTAGCAAAAGGCGGCACTGCAATCGAATGGGTTAACGATCCGACCGGCCTGATGACCGAGTCGTACCCGATCGAGCCCGCGGGCTGGACGGCGTCACTTGGGCCCCCGACATTGGATTCCGTAGTGCCATTGAAGGGTCGCCGGAATCCGGTTGTTAAGGATAAGGCTTTGGCCGCACTGTATGTTGCCGGTGTTAAAGACCGCATTCGAAAAGATATTCCGTACAGAAAGCAGGCCGTCGTGTTGATGAATCATCACCTGCGTGCGAATCAGCAGTATTTCGATCCGAAGATCAATGACACGCTGGTGTTGCATAAAAATATCCGCAAGTTGCTGAAAAGAAAATACCGGGGGCTAAAGGCAAAGAACATCCTCGGGGCCTGGTTCGGCCGCAAGGAAACCAAGCCGAACATCATTCCCGCGCCGCCGACATTCTCACAGCAAGAACGCACGCGTAATATGCGTGCCGAAGCCCTCGATGACAGCGTGACCGAGGACTGTTGTTTCGTCATGGGCGGTTGTCCGGTAACGGGTCAGCCGTATCCGCCGGAACGTCAGTCGTTGGCGACCAGGGCAATCAGCCAGCTGGATTCGCATCTCGGTTTCGACGTGTCCGAGTATGGCCACCTCGGTTATGACTCGGCCGCCGGTGCGCCCGACGTCAATGCGCCCGGTGTTTTTTTTTGAGCTACCATATAATTAGTCATTGCGCGGATACAGGCGAATAACTCGAACATGCTTTTGCGATTAATTGGCGTCTGACACCTTTTAAACCGAGCAACACCTTTGGTGGTTAACATGGAAGAAAATTTTTATGAAAACGAAGAAAAGGTTGATGGCTACGCGGAATTCACGCCGACACATGATGGTACGTTACTGATTGACGTGCTCGGTGAGTACTTGCCGGAAGCGGCGGCCGTGCTTGAACTGGGCATGGGTCCGGGCAAGGATTTTAAAAAGCTGAGTCAGCGCTACCGGGTAACCGGTTCGGATTTCTCGCAGTTGTTTTTACAGCGTTACCGCGAGCAAGACCCTGCAGCGGATCTACTGCGTCTCGATGCACGTACTCTTGAAACGGATCGCACTTTTGATGCCATCTTTTCCAACAAGGCGCTCATTCATTTGTCATCAGATGAACTGCAGCAGTCGTTCGAGCGCCAGCACGAGTTGCTCAATGACAATGGCTTGATCTTGCATTCGCTCTGGTTCGGTGAAGGTGAGAGGTCTTTCAATGATCTGACACTCGTCTATCACAATGAGCAGGACCTGACGAAGATGCTGGAAACATCATTCGATATCGTTGCGCTTGAGAAACACGCAAAAATGTCTGACGATGATTCGATCTACGTACTGGCCCGAAAGAAATAGCGTTTAATTGGTGTCTGACACCAATGCTTGAAATTCCTGACAATGGCCTGAACGGTTGCGCTGCATCTTATTGCGATATTCATAAAGGTCCGGTCGGTACAGGCTTTCCATGACGAGAACCGGGTGGTCTGCTTCCAGTTCACCGCCGATGATCTTCTCGCGCAGGATGCTGTAGACTGAGTGATACAGGGGGGTCAGCCCGGGTTCTCCACTGCCGATGTGATCCGGGCAGCCTGTGCATTGTTTATTATCAATTTCTCTGCCGGGTTTCTGACCTGCCGGTACTATCGGTCATACAGTTTTATACAGGGGGGATGAATCATGCTTATAAATTTTTGGTACGTAGCCGCATACAGCGAAGCGGTGACCGCAGACAAGCCGATCAAGGTCAGGATGCTCGGGCAGAACTTTGCCCTGTATCGGGATTCTGCAGGGGTCGCGCGTTGCGTCAGTGACATCTGTATCCATCGTAGTGCGTCACTGGCCAGCGGAAAAATCAAAGGCGATTGTATTGAATGCCCGTATCACGGCTGGCAGTTTAACGGCGACGGTCAGTGCACCAAGATCCCGTCGCTTGGTATTGATGGCAAGCCGCCGCCTCGTGCAAAAATCGACGGCTATCCGACCGAAGAGCGTTACGGTTTGATTCACGTATTTCTCGGTGATCTGCCTGCCGAAGAACGTCCGCCGATCATGGAGATAGAAGAATACGGCCAGGAAGGCTGGCGTTGTATCCACCTTGAAGTGGAATGGAAGACAAACTGGGAACGCTCGGTTGAAGCGGGTCTTGATCCGGCACATGCGGAGTTCGTGCACACCGGGATGAAGTTTGCCGGCTCGGATGCCGAATATATTGTGCCGGCGCTCGCTGTCAAAAGAACGCAATGGGGTGCGGAACAGGACTTCGACCTGTTGACCATCGCCGCCCGCGGAGACCTGGGAAAAATCAAACCCAAGGCTTCGTCGGTGAATGCGTTTGCCGCTTTCTACGGGCCGACGTGTACGGCCACGAAGCTGACGTTTGCTCCCGGCCATAAGGTCATGCAGTACGTGTTCGAGACGCCTGTCGATGAGTTTCACATTAAGAAACGCCTGGTCAGCGTGCGCTCAGTCAACCTCGATCCCGGCTACGACAAGGCCATGAACGAGACCAACCTGTTCGTTGCCGAGGAAGACCGGATCATTGTCGAGGAAGTGGATCCGATCATTTACCCGGAATCGAATTCGAAGGAATTGCTGGTGCCGGCCGATGAGCAGATTGCCGTTTACCGGGAAATGATCGCCGAGTGGGAAGCGCGTGGCTGGCGCATCGACACCCGCAAGGTTGCCGCAGACCGGGGCCGTGTCGGTTATGCAGTTCCCTGCCCGGCGCGCCGCGAGCAGGGCAACTGGGTGCTGGATGCGACACCGATGCTGCCGGGTGATAAAGGCGCGGCAGAAAAGGCCGTGGCGTAAGCGAATTTGGCGAAGTCGGCGATAATAACGGCCGGGTTGCCTAATTCTGCAGTTGTGCTTTTTGTGCGGCTCTTGCCTGGCAGTAATTGACTCCGCTGCCGGGCGCAGGGTTGCCCATTGCATCGATGCCGACAAACACCCGGTAGGGTTGGTAATTGTCGAGGATGCCGTATTCACCGGTGTACTCGTAGCAGAAAAAATTCTCGAACAGGAACGTCTTCGGCGGGAAGTACGTGAAGGTAGAGAACATCAGGATCAGCGAGGCATAGATTGCTGCCGTGTATCGGCCGGTATTGGCCGTCAGTGGTGCGCCGCTCAGCAGTGTGAAACTAACCGTCTGCCCCGCGCAGATGCCGAACAGCATGATGCCGAGCATGATTGGCAGTGATGGTGTCGTATCGCTGGTCAAGGAATATTCCAGGTAGCCGAAATAGCTGACGAAGATCACCAGCGGTGTGGTGGCGAGTGCCAGGGCTTTACCCAACCAGAAATTGTTGGCGATATCGCGGGTGTATGTGTACTGCACCAACGCAAAGGTCAGGCCCGGCCAGAAATACATTTTGCTATGTTCCCAGGCGCTTTCGTTGGCGGCACCGAGCAGTGCCATGGGTTTCCAGTAATCACTGAGTTCGAAAGCAAAATGCAGCATTGAACCTGCGACGGCAATCCAGACAACGCAGCCGGCATCCCACAGACCCAGTTTTAGTTTTCTATTCATAGTGTGGCTCACGGGCCTGCATGCTGGTCACGCCAGACCGACCAGGAAAGCAAAACCAATCCCGGCGATTGCACCGCCGGCTATCCTTAAAATTAACTTGCCGCGGACGTAGCGTTGAGCGATGTCGCCGATGATGACGCCGCACAGGTGCAGAGCCGCTGTGCCGGTGAGAAAACCGATGGAATAGATCACCGGTCTGGCCACCTTGGGCATTTCTGCGCCATGAGCGTAGCCATGAAAAATTGCGAAAATCCCGACGAAGGTCATTGCCATGGACAAGGGCAGCTTGCGATCCATCGTGATCGCGAAGCCCAGGGCGAGTAATGAAAAAGCGATGCCGGCCTCGATGGCCGAAAGTCCGAGATCAAGCATGCCCAACAGTCCGCCGAATGCCATCACGCCGACAAATGTTGCCGGTACGCTCCAGATCGCCCGCCCGCCGATCTGGGCGCTCAATATGCCGACACATACCATCGCCAGGAAGTGGTCGACACCGAGGACCGGGTGTGCCAGTCCGCCGATAAAAGAACCAAAACGCATGCCCACCACTTCATGTGCGCTTGCCAGTTGCGGAATAAAAATGGTGGCCATGATCCAGGGGTATCCGGATTTATCGAATCGTGTACTCATTGCTGCAGGGTTCCCAGTGCGTGCTATTGGGTCAGGTAGTCGATGACTACCCGGTTGGCTTCGTCGGGTTTGTCATAGATGGCGGCATGGCCCGCGCCTGCGATGATCCTGGTGTTCACGGTGGGCATGACCCTGGCTGTCCGTCGGCAGATTTTTCGCGGGTCATAAAGGATCTCGTGCTCGCCGAATATCAGCAGGCCCGGCACCTTGAGTCGTTTTAAAACCGAGCGCGGCTCTGCAAGGAAAAATTTTCTCAGCACGCGCAGTGCCCTGGCAAAATCAATCTTGCCGGTTTTCTCGTTATGAATACCGACTGAGCGGTCGACGCGGTAGTGTCGGGTGCAAAGTGCCATCAGGCGCGCAAGCTGACGATCGAAGGTGCCGAATGAGCCGCCGTGTGTTTTCGAGGACACCGATTTGGCCGTCAGGTCATTTTCCAGCGCATCGGCATTCTTGCGCTTATTGAGGACTTTAGTGATCCAGATCTTAACGGGTAGTTTTGCCCGGGAGATGCCGGTAGGACTCAGCATGACAATTTTGCGCACACGCTCGGGAAACTGCAGGCCCATGCGCAGCACGATCCAGCCACCGACACTGGTACCGGCAAAGTGAGCACGATCGATGTCCAGCCCGTTGAGGACATCCTCTAACCAGAAAACATATTCATCGTTCAGAAAGGATGGCGGGTAGGGGTCACTGCGGCCCGGCTGGCCGACTATATCGAGTGCATAGACTCTGAAATGCCTGGCAAAGTCCGGCAATTGACGGCGCCACAGCGGCGCACAACCGGCAACCCCGGGAATCAGAATCAATGGCTTGGCATCCACCGGCCCGCAGACCAGCATATGAGTGTGTCCGAAACGCGTTTTGATGAAACGCGACTCTACTTCGATATCCAGCAATTTAAGTACGTCGTCATACCAGGACATGATCGCCCGGTAGCCTTCGGCGCTCTTATATAACCGCAATCTTTCATCGGTTTGTTCGAGTGGCCTGGTGGCCTCGGAAATGGATTCGGGGTGAGTGACACCTCGCGTGGTTACCGCATGTCTTGTTTGCATCTGCATCCACCTGTTCGGTTTAGGCTGCCCGGTTGCTGGCCAATCTGGCATGCCCGTAGAAATAAATTTGAACTCATGGGCTTTTACGCTGGAACTCACCATTTAGATTCATGCGCAGGGGAAAAAGGATCTGGTGAGGCGTTTTTGCATAACGTGAAACGGCGTGCAGTCCCATCGGGAACTGCCTGCGGGAGTCACTACCGTTTCGTCAAGGTCGGCGGCGGATGCCGGCGTGGTTTGAGCGTCAGGTTAAAAAGGCGCCTTTTTAACCGCCCCGCGCGGGGCACTGGTGTGGCTGCGCAGCCGTGGTTGCATCTCGGCCGGACCCAGCTGATCGAGAAAGTACTGCAGTGGGTAGTAGTGTCCCGGTCGGTCGAAATCCCTCCGCCCGGGTGCCTCGGTCAGATCGATGTTGTGGGCGTGATCGTAGGGCTGGTTGTGACCCGGCGCAAAATCATCGGCGACGTAGACAGAGCGAGCAAAGTCGGCGCAGCGGCCGTGGTTGCGATAGCCCCAGTTATAATCCCGGCCTCCCTTTATGCTGATTCCGTCGAGGAAAGTCATCTCGATTCGTGCCGGCGGTGTTGTGCGTTGTACCCAAAGTTAACAGTCTCCGCGTCGGTGGGGTGCACAGTTATTCTAACGAAAACCGGGTTGGTGAAAAACGCGCCGATCATGTATGGGCATCCCCTGGACCGGGCAATTGCCGCGGCCCGCTGCGGCGATTAAGAAAAGCCCGGGTTTATTTATTGCTGAAAAATAAATCCGGTACCTTTTCTGTGGTTTAGAATGGTGCCTTATGAAAACCGATAAAAAAGACGGACGCTGTGAATCTTTGCATGCAAACGGTCAGCTGGAGTGGCAGGGAATCCGCAGTCACGGAGAGTGGCACGGGCTCTTTGAACAGTTTTACGAAAACGGTCAGCCGAGCAAGCGGGTCACCTTCAGGAACGGAGAGCGACACGGGCCCTGGGAGGAATTCCACCAAAACGGTCAGCTGTGGTCTAAGGGAACCTACAAGGATGATCAGCCGGATGGGTTGTTTGAGAGTTACGACCAACAGGGTTGCTTGCAAGAGCGGGCAGTGTTCAGGAATGGAAGCTGGGAGGGACTCTTTGAGGCCTTTTACGAAAATGGTCAGCGGAGTGCGAGTGGAACCTACCGGAACGGAGAGCGGCACGGGTCGTGGGAGGAATTCCACCAAAACGGCCAACTACGGGAGCGGGGAACCTTCAGGAACGGCAAGCAGGATGGCCCCTTTGAGCAGTTTCACGCCAACGGTCAGTTGGAATGGCGGGGGGTTTACAACAACGGCAGGGAAGACGGCCCCTATGAGTCTTTCGACAACAACGGCCAACTGGTATCGCAAGGTGCCTACCAGGATAGTGAGCGGTTCGGCCCTTTTGAGAGGTACTATGACAATGGTCAACTGGCAGCGAAAGCAGCCTACAAGAACGGCAAGCAGGAGGGACCCTTCGAGCGCTTCTACAAAAACGGTCAGCTGGCAGCGAAGGGGACCTTAAAGAATGGCAAGCAGGATGGCCCCTATGAGCAGTTTCACGAAAATGGTCAGCTGAAGTCGAAGGGAACTTACAGAAACGGAAAACGGATTGAGGAAGAAAAGGGGGCAGAATAATTGTTGTGAAACGCCTATTCAACGGACAAAAAAGAGGGGCCCTTACGGGCCCCGTCAATCATTTATTACAGGTTAATTATTGTGGGCTGGTCACAGACAGGTGTTGCCGGTTTGTTGCAGGCAGTCAAAATTGTTGTAAACCTTCTGCTCCTGATGCGGCCCCGGTGCCCCGCTTGGTGGCGTCTCTCCGAAGCCATTGAAGAGGACCTGGCGGAAATGGCCGCGCGGGCCAAGCGGCAATACGAGCATGTTACTCGGCGGCTGATGTTCGATGTGCGTCGGGAAGGCCTGGATGATGTCGTTGCCCGGTGATATATCGCCGTTGCCCGGAAACTGGTGCACCGGGCACAGGATGTAACGTGGCCCGGATGCGCCGCCTGGCACGCCGTCAGCACCGTTCCGGTAGCGGATCGATACGAGGCCGCGCTGGGTAAGCTCGAAGATATCGTCGCCCGAGTAGATCAGCGGGTAACCGATGTTCTGCGCACTCGTACCGTTGGCCGCGAGCAGGTCATGCTGGTATATGCAATCAGGATCGACGAAATCAGTCCGGCAGGCCGCCGCTTTCGACGTGTACTGGATCAACCCCATCCTCCAGAGACCTAGTGGACTGTCCGGCCAGTAAGAACCAGAGGCAGAATCGCCGGAGAAATCCGCCCTGGTATTCATGATCTTGGTCTGCGTGCCAACCGCGAAACCACCGGCAAACGGATCAGTGAAGATCGGTGCCGGCTGATAGCCTTCCGGATAGAACAGGCTCGGTGGAGATTTTTCGAAGTTCTGCACGACTTCATAGAACACAAAGTGTTCGGCTCGCTCGTATGCGCGCCGCCCGGCCTCGTCGTTGGTGAACGCATCCTGGTCCATCTGGCCGTTGGTCGTGAAATAACACGGCGTGCCGTCGTAGAAGTGACAGCCTTCGTAGCGGGTGCGGCGTTTGTGGGTATGAAACTCATCGCAGGGCACCGGGTCCCCGTTTTCGTCGAGATCCCAGACCCACGGTGCCGGCGTGCCGCTGTTACCGGTTCCGTCATCCGGCGGGAATGGTGCGCCAAACGTTGTCAGGATCTTGTCCGGTTCCACGCCGAAGGAGCGCATGACGTCCGGAGCAATTTCATACGGCACGCAGCGATCATTGAACGTGAAGGGCACCGGGTCGTCGGCCAGCGCCACATTCCCCAGGGTTAGTAGCACGAGCAAAACCGCGCCTGAAACAATCTGCATTACAATAAATTTCATGGTCTTCTCCTCATCAGGAGTTTTCATAACTTGGTTCGATGTAGAGGACATTGCATCACCTGTCTAGCGTGAGTCAGAATCGTCGTCATTGCTTTCCATGAACGGCTGCAGGCAATGGCGCTGCCGCTTGCCATTGGCACCTACTTGCCGGATGACCGTGCTTCGGTCTATACCCTGTCCGCTGCCGTCATTCCTGAGTCTGTTGCCACGTTTTTGCCTGTGACCTTCCGGCAGGGTGATCTCGGGATGATCGAACGGGGCACGCTCGCAGCGCACACGCTCGTCGGTCAGCGCTTCGAGGAACGCGACGATGTCATCAATCTGCTGGTCGTTGAGACCGAGCGGATTGATATTCGGCGCCAGGTCGCCAAGGTTCTCGATGGCGAAATCGCCGCCGCGGTTATAGAACTCTACGACTTGCCGTAGTGTGGCCTGACCACCGTTGTGGAAGAACGGACCGGTCAGCGACACGTTGCGCAGGTTTGGTACCTTGAACGCGCCGCCGAGAGCCGTTGGCATGTTCTGGATGGCCTGCAGGTTAGCCACGTTTGGGAACGGGAAACCGTTCGGGTCATAGGCCGGCACGGCTTCATCGCCGCGGCCCGGCCGCGGCGGGAAGAACTGCGGCGCAGTGATGAACTCGGGTGGTGACGTCCACAAGAATCCACCTGTTTCACAGGTTACCTGATCGGCCGTATTGAACGGTGGCGGTGCTGGTTGTCCCGGCGGGAAACCCGGCAAAGCACAGTAGTCCGCACCGAACGCTGGATTATTGATCAGCCGATGCGTCAGCCAGGCATAGCCGGCGAAGCCGCCCGGGAAGAACACCGAGTCGCCGTACCAGCTGAACGGTTCTGCCACCCGTGCGAAGTTCAGGCTGTTGAGCCCATCGACATCCGCGCCCGGTGTACCGAGTAATGAGTCGATCCACTGCTGTGTGAACGACAACGGATTGCCGAACGGATCGTTGGCTGCGATGCCGATATCCTCGGCCGTCGGGCGTACACCGATGTTATAAAATGCTGTGTCGTACAGCGTCGGAATTTCCAGCGTGAAGTCGCCCGCTACGGGACCCGAGGCCAGCGTGGCCCCATAGACCGGCGGGATCGGGTAACAGATCGGGCATGGTGCCGGTGCGCCGGCAAAAATGACCTGTTTGATCTCGGCGGTATCCGAACCGACGCCGTTATCGACGATGGTAATTTGAAGTTCAAACGGTGGGCCACAATCGACCCGGAACACGGTGTCCTTGGTGCTGTGGTCGGCAAAATCCGACGGGCCGGGTGGCTCGGGCGGGACGCCCGAGCCCGGCATTGGTGCCGGTTGCGTACGGTCCTGGTTCATCAGGAACGAAGTGACTTTGCAGCCCCCCCCGTTCAGCGTGATGTCGCCGCCGACTGCGGGCGAATAAATGCTCGGCAATTCCCATGAGCCGGCGCGGCCGTCAATCATAAAGCCGCCGACCGTACCCTGCCCGTGAATGAAATAGCGGAACAGGTTCTCGGCGGTGTTGACGCCGTCACCCCGGCGCATGCGCTCGACGAGTTGCTCACGCTCCGGGAACTCGCCGGATTCGGCTTCTTCGGTGAACGGGAACGTCGCGGTGGAAAAAAACGGACCCTGGTGGCAGGTGACACAGTTGCCGCGTTCGCCGATCGTATTGGAGAAGAACAGATCCATGCCGCGCATCTGTGACTCGGTCAGGATGCCCTTGGTGTTCGTTACCACCGGTGAGCGGCCACCTGGCGCCTCGGCCCACTGGTCGAAGGGTGCATCGTCGGAAATCAGTGTGCGAATGTAGCTCTGGATTGTCAGGCCCCAGATCATCGCGAAATTGGCTTCGATCAGCGTGTGTTCACCGTCGACCAACCCGGCGTAATCCCAGAAGCGGTCGGCAATAGCGGCCTCGATTAACGCCTGGTAGCTAACGTTCAGGCCGCGCCTCCCACCCTTGTACGAACCCAGCACGCTGTCCCTGCGGTGGACCCTCTGCAGCCCGAGCGGCTTCAGGGTCAGCAGTTTTTTACCGATATCGGGGAACACCCGGGCCGCGCACGACATCTCGAAATCTGATAGCGGTGGCCCGACGGCCTGTGATGCGAGACTCGAATTCTGCAGCGCGATCTGGATTGCTACCGGGCTGCCGCCCTGAACCTCGAGTACGGTTGCCGCCGTGTTGCGCTGGCCGAATGGATCTACACCGTTGAAGAGATTTTTGGCGCGTCCATCCCAGAAGTTACGATGATTAAACGCTGCGTTAATGGTTGTCGGCGTGTTGCGTGGTTCCACGCGCCGCGTGTTGATGCCGCGGATGTGAAAACCGACCGGATCAGGCGTTATCGGCGTGCAATCGTCGATCGGATCGCCGTCAATCACACCGTTGAACATCGAAAAGAATGCGCCCGACGATGAAGTCACATCGTCGGTATCGAACAGCACGGCCGAATCACGGTTGGCCGGATCGGCGAGTTCGTGAAACGGGAAATCTCTGGGTTGTAGCTTTTTATTCGGCCCGAGCTTGCCGCTCCGGGTCGGGTCAAAAACATTGTTGCCGCCCTTGAGCCCCGGACTCAACTGGTTCCTCTGCCGGTTATCCGCTCCGGCGTGATAATGACAGGTCGCACAAGCGACTTCGTCGCTGCCGGCCTGCATTTCCCAGTACAGTGCCTTGCCAAGCACGATTGCAGCCTGCTCGTTCTTGATGAAGCCGTTCGCTCCATCGGACGTTGCCTCGTCGACTAATAGCTTGCCCGAGATGGTGTCAAGAACGACCGGCAGGTCGAGACCTTTGGCCGACGGTGGCGGCGGTGCCGGAGTTTCAATGAATTGAGCAACTGCGGGCGCAGCTACAAATACGGTCAACAGCAATGCGACCGGCGTAAAGGATGGCTTCATCATGCATCTCCCCTAAA
>PBZD01000136.1 GCA_002729875.1 Chromatiales bacterium
ATCTCGGTGCTAAACACATGATCACGGGCTACGATCACCTGCTGTTTCTCATCGGCGTCGTATTCTTTTTGTCCAAGCCGCGTGACATTATTGTCTACGTTTCCTTGTTCACAATTGGTCACAGCATCACTTTACTCGCCGGGGTACTTGCCGACTGGCAGGTGAATGCACGTCTCATTGATACGGTGATCGGGCTATCAGTCGTATACAAGGCCTTCGAAAACATCGGTGGTTTTGAGGGCCTGGGTCGCTATCACATTGGCACCCGCACGGCAGTATTTCTTTTTGGCCTTTGCCATGGGCTTGGATTGGCAACAAAACTTCAGGAATTGGCATTGACCGATAATGGCCTGTTGACGAACATGCTGAGTTTCAACGTGGGTGTCGAAGTAGGACAGATTGCGGCGCTTGCAATTGTGCTGGTGTTGTTACTCAGGTGGCGCACGGGAGAACGTTTTTCCGGGCAGGCATTCTTGGCCAATGCCGTACTCATGACATGTGGCTTCATACTGGCAGGATATCAGCTAACAGGTTATTGGATCGAGGCTTGAGTAAGCGATCATGAAATCTCAGAACCGAAAAATATTGTGGACCACCATCGTTTCGGCAATGGCGGCAACGGTAATTCTCGTTACGCTAGTATTACCCGCCGAGTACGGCCTGGACCCGCTGGGCACAGGCGAAATGCTGGGAGTGCTCGGCTTATCGCGTCCGCTGCCCACGGCGATCAGCAATGAAGAAGAATCTTTCAAATCCGACACAATCCGCTTCGAACTGTCATCATTCCAGTCCGTTGAATACAAGTATCGGTTGGAACAAGGCGCGAGCCTGGTATTTTCCTGGGCGTCTACCGGTGAGGTGCTCTATGACTTGCATGCAGAACCGGACGGCGCTGAACGTGGATTCGCGGAAAGTTTTGATCAGGGTAGATCGACAGGTGCAAACGGCACTTATACCGCTCCCTTTCCCGGGATACATGGCTGGTTTTGGGAAAATCGGGGTAGTTCAACAGTCGTAGTGGACCTCATCACCTCAGGGTTCTACAGCCAAGCGACTGAGTTTCGCGATGGCGATCAAAGTGATTACACTCCTCGAGAAGCTCGAGTCACCGTTCGGCCCTAGTTGTGATCGTGCAAAGGAAACGCGGGTGAACACTGAAAAAAACCTTGGTCCCTATGAGTCACTGCGAGACTATCTCGACGCGTTGCAAGCTCGGGGCCACGTCGTCCACATCGCAGAAGTTGATCAGGATGCCTATGAGGCGACGGGTCTTATATATAGGTTAATCGAATCCTGTGGCTGGACCGGGGCACCCGTCCTGATTTTTGATCGGGTCAAGGTCGACGGTCGATGGATAACCGGTCCGCTGGTCGCGAATCTATACGGTCGCTGGGAATACGACGCATTGGCCATTGGTTGCGACCCCGCAGGTCGAAGTGCGCGAGAAACCTTTCGCATGGCATTGGACCGGATCACCGGTCTTGCGGGTAAGGACGGCCAGTGGAAAACCGTTGCACCGCGGATAATCCCGGCAGCGGACGCACCGTGCAAAGAAATCGTGCAAATCGGGGAGGCAGTGGACATCCTCGATTTTCCGTTCATCCAGAGCAATCCGGCCGATGGCGGACGCTACATCAATACCGGAAATGTCGTACTCCAGCATCCGACTTACGGTCGCAATGTGGGCACCTATCGTTGCCAAATTAAAGGCCCGCGCAAGATTGCGGTCAACCCGTTGCCCAACCAGCATGGCTGGACCTTTCTGACAGACCTGAAAGATCGCGGAGAGGCAGTTGCGAAAGCTGCCGTGGTGCTTGGTGCCGACCCGATCGTATTTGCGATGAGCAGTTCAAAAACAGCGCGTCTCGGCCAGGATGAGCTCGCTTTGGCGGGCGGGTTTCTCGGCAAATCAGTAGAGGTGGTCAAATGCCAGACGAGTGACATACTGGTCCCGGCCCACGCGGAAATGATCATTGAAGGTGAGATCCCTTTCGACCTGGAACCTGAAGGGCCGTTCGGCGAGATGTTCGGGTACGTCGGACCGGGCATACCAGAAAACTTCTATATGAATATCACAGCGGTAACCTGCCGCCGTAATCCGATCATCGTTAATCACTTTTCCGGTGTTACGCGCGGTTTTTTAACCTCTCCACTGGAAGCCACCATCAACCTGAAATTCAAACAGCAGTTTACCCACCTGGTGGCGATTCACCTGCCACTGGCAACGCCGGGTTTCTGTTTTGTGAGCATCGACAAGAATGCCCCGGGGGATGGTCTCAGGGTGGGCCGGAAAATCTCAAAGGACGTAATGCTGGCAAAGATTACTATCGTCGTGGACAAGGACGTCGACATCTACGATCCCGCTGAGGTGATGCGCACGGTCGGTGCGCGCTGGCAACCGCATCCGGCCAGCGAGATCATCAAAAAGGCACGGGGTTCCTCGACCGATCCCAGTCTTGCCGAGCGCGGTGTGACGAGCAAGATCGTCATCGATGCAACCCGGCAATTGCCGCACGAGGGCGGCCCCGAGCATTACGCCATACACAATAAGGACGCGCTGTTGGAAGGCCAGCCGGATATCTTTGCCCGAGTGGACGAGAAATGGTCAACGCTTGTTGAACAGCTGAAGCATAAGGCTTGATCCAGTGAACGAGAAACCCCAGTCCCGGTTACCTCTCAGCATTCGCATTGGATGGGGGCTGGGCGCCGTCGGTTCGACAATCTTCTTATTTTCCAAGTCGTTGATTCTGCGTTTTATGACCGACGAACTGGGTGTTGCCGCAGCGGCTGCAGGCTTCCTGTTTGCAATATCCAAGATCTACGACGCCGCCACAGATCCGGTGATTGGGATAATCAGCGACAAAACAGACAGTCGCTGGGGTCGCCGCCGACCCTACCTGTTGGCCGGCGCGCTGCTATGCGCAACTACCTTTGTTCTCTTGTTTACCGTACCCGACATCCAATCCAGCCGAAACATACTCATTTATATGGGTGCGCTGCTGTTACTGTTTGCCACGGCCTATACTTTGTTCAACGTGGCTCACGTGGCCATGCCCGTGGAAATGACCAGCAACTACCAGGAACGCTCGGAACTCTTTGCCTACCGCGCCGGCGCTATCGGTCTCGGCAGTATCCTTGGCGGTTTCCTGGGGCCGTTGATTATCGCGGCCTACGGCGGGGGGCGAACGGGCCACGAGGTCATGTCCTGGGTGTTGGGCACGATGGTCTTCGTGGCTATGACGGGGTGCTTCTGGATGACACGCCGGGCGCCGTTTCGACAGAAACAGACCACGATTCGCTATTCACTGGCGGAGCAATTGACCACCGCCTTGTCCAACAGACCCTATTTGATTTTGATGATCGTGAAAGTCTTTCTGTTGGTAACGGCCACTATGAACAGTGGAACGGCTGCGTATTTTACGAGCAAAATAATGAATCTGTCAGATCGCTGGTTGGGTATTTATTTCCTCTGTTACGGGTTGGCGCTATTGCTATCCCAACCGGTGTGGTTGCGCGTTGTACGTACCTTCGGTAAACGACGCACTTATATCGCTACGGCACTGTGCTACGCATTAGTCGCAATGAGCTGGACACTCGCGGACCAGAATGAACATTTGGCGCTGTTCGTGCTCAGGGCAATTGGGATCGGATGGATGACCGGTGCGGTCATGCTGGCCACCCAGTCGATGCTTCCGGAAACCATTGACTATGACTACCGGCGTACCGGGCTAACCCGGGAAGGGCTGTTCACGGGATTTTATACAACTGTGGAAAAACTCGGCGTTGCCACCGGGGTGGCAATCACCGGGATCGTGCTCGGCACCATGGGATACGTCGCATCCACCGGCGGTGAGGTAGTTACCCAACCAGCCAGCGCCATAAAGGGCATCTACCTGTGTTTCGGGGTCATTCCGGCGGTGCTGATTACCGTTAGTTGCCTGGTGGTGAGTATGTACAATCTGGACGAGCAAAAGCTCAATACAACGCAGCGGATTACCCCAGGCTCTGGTTGATAGTCAATTACTTTCTCATATATGAACTTCATGGATACATATGAGAAATTAATTGACACCTTTCGGGCTACCTTTTAAAGTGACTGCAACATGTCGGGTTGGGGAACGATCGGCTTGTTAGCATCCATCCCAAGGCCTTCAACGAGTCAGCAATGCCGGATCCACAAAATCAACAAGATACTCTCGGACCTTTGGCTGGTATCCGTGTACTGAGCATCGGTAGTTCCATCGTCGGGCCATGGGCGGCGACTCTGATGGGATTTCTCGGCGCGGACGTCATCAAAATCGAGCGCCCCACCGGTGAGTACATCCGCCAGCTCTATCCGTTGCAGAAGGGTATGTCCACCTGCTACGCGTCCACCAATGTGAATCAACGGATTGCCGAACTCGACATAAAAGATCCTGACCACCTGGCCATAGTTCAGGGTCTGGCCAAAGATGCGGATATACTGGTCGAAAACTTTCGTGCCGGCGTAGGCCATCGGATCGGACTCGGCTACCAAACCCTGAGTCAATCCAATCCGCGCCTGGTTTACGGTTCCAGTACCGGGTGGGGTGATGTCGGTCCCATGCATGATCGCGCCGCTCTCGATCCGCACCTGCAGGCATTCACCGGCTTTGGCAGCTTGAATGGCATGCCCGACAGCAAGCCCCAGATGGTGCGTTACATTCATATGGACCCCAGCGCGGCCACCTTCTTCACCGGTTTGATGTTACTGGGCCTGATCGAGCAGCAAAGATTCGGTCACGGATCGTGGGTAAAAACCAGTCACCTGGCAAGCGGTATTGCGCAACAAATGAGTCGCGCAGCGGAAGGCCTGCTAACCGGCAAATCAGTAGACAGGCTGGGTGCGGCAGCGTCCGCCAGTGCCCCCAATCAGTGTTTTTGCGCTGCGGATGGCCGTTACATCGCTATTGCCTGCGACCGACAAAAACAATGGGAGGGGCTGGCACGGGCAATCGGCGAAGAAGAACTCACGGCTGACCCACGGTTCATGACTAACGTCGACCGCGTCGAACATCGGGATGAACTGGCACAAATCGTCGCTGCCGCTATTGCGACAAAGCCGTCACGCTGGTGGGTTGTTCAGTTCCAGCATGAGAGCGTACCTCACGGGTTCAGCATGAGCTTCGATGACCTCGTCAATCATAGCCAGATCGTCGATAACGAATACCTGGTCGAGGCGCATCCGCCACATATGGGGCCGATGCACCTGGGGGGCATCCCCTGGCGATTCAGCCACACGCCGGCCCACATCACTCGCCGAATCGCGATACCGGGCGAGCATACCGACGAGGTGGCAAAACAGGGCTTCGGGGGAGAACGGGAAGCGCCAGATCCAACCGACCAGTCAGACATCACCTTGCCGTTACAGGGCATCAAAGTGATCGACGCCACCCAGGGTTATGCAGGCCCATTTCTTGGCCTACTGCTGGCTGAGGGGGGCGCCGAGGTCATCAAGGTCGAACCTCCTGAAGGGGATTGGGCCCGACGGCTCGCGCCGCGTACCGCAACCGGCAACAGTGCGTTGTTTGAAGCTTTTAACCGCAACAAGCAAGGCGTTACCCTGAATTTGAATGATGCGGCAGGACAGAAAGAACTGCGAGCATTGGTCGGCGATGCTGCCGTGTTCCTGGAGGATTGGGGCCCCGGCGTCGCACAGCAACGCGAACTTGGCTACGAAACGCTGGCCGGCGACAATCCGGGCCTCGTCCATCTGGCCCTGAGCGCGTTCGGTGAGGAAGGTCCGATGCGCGATCATCCCAGCAGTGAGTTGGTCATTCAAGCCATGACCGGCTACTTGCGGACACTCGGCAACCTCGATGAGCCGCCCATCCGGGTCGGCGCGGATATTGTTGCGACCTGTACCGGTGCAATGGCTTTCGTGGGTGTCCTCGCAGCTCTTTTTCATCGCGAAAAAACCGGCTGTGGGCAGCGCGTGGCAATCAGTGAACTCGGTGCGATGATGAGCATTCGCACCCAGCAGTGGGCCGCCATGACAAACCCTGACGAATGGTTAGGCAACTCCTACTGTACGAACGAAACCGATGGTCCCCACTATGGCTACCAGACCAAAGACAGGGCGGTCTTTTTAACGCCCTCCACTGCGTTGACCCAGCAGGATTTCTTCCGCATGCTGAAGGAGTTCGGCATGTATGATGAATTTTCCGAGAATCCTGAACTGATGAAAGACTGGTGGCACTCGTTTGGTATCGGATTTCAGGCTCGTCATGCGCAACCCTTGTGGGACAAATACTTGCGCAATTTCTCGTCTCAGGAGGCGCTGGACATCCTGAACCGCTACGAAGTCTGGGCGATCGAATTTTCTGATCTTCTCGAATTAATGGATCATCCACAGGTGCAAGCACTCGGCATCGTGCATGCTCAGGGTCAAAACAGGTATGTCAGGGCACCGTGGATAACACCGTGGGGCTTGCCTGAAATACGCAAGGCGCGGACACGCGCTTAGTCCATAACACGGCAACAGTCCGCAATGAACATCAATAGCCATAATGTTCTGGTGTTTTTTCACCTGGTTTTATTTGTCTACGCCATCGGCGGAGATATTGCCGTCTATTTAATTGGCAAATATGTCGTCCGGGATGAATTGAACCTGGACGAGCGCCTTCGGGTCCGGGACATAAGAAGTCTGGTGGATATGTCGGCGCGAACCAGTCTGGTTTTACTCCTGCCGTTGGGGTTCACTCTGGCCATACCCTTTGGCTCACCGCTACGGGATAACTGGCTGTTACACCTGTGGATTTTCGATCTTGGGTGGTTGTGGCTGGTTTGGGCGGTCTTTTTCACCCAAGATGCAAAACTGAGAAATGTTGACCTCGCAATCCGTTACGCGCTCGCCGCCGCGATGGTCGGCTTTGGAGTGTATTGTCTGGTCAACCAGGCACCGATTGCGTCAGGCTGGCTGGCAACCAAGATTCTGCTATTCGGCGCAATTATCCTGAATGGAATCTGGATCCGGAGCATCATCACCCGTTGGCCTGCAGCCATCGAAATGGCCCGCAGCGGCGGCGATAGCGGCGCAGAGGGCGAGCGTACTATGCAGGCGAATCAAACATCAACGAACAAAGCAGCGCTGTTGATCTGGATCCTGGTGATCGTGATGGCGTTTCTGGGCAAAGTAAAGCCATTCTGACGTAACAGGTCAGTGACCTGCTCTGAAATTTGATGCGGGTGTCCTGAATGCGCGTAGCCCGTTCTTCTCTCAGCACGATTACCACGGGATGACTCTGCCGGTCCACCAGTAATACACGCCGGAATCCTCCAGCGTCAAACGGTCGATCAATGCAATCATTTCATCAATCGCCCTGCGTGGTGACAGAAGATTCATCTTGATCATGGTCTCGTAGCTGGACGGTACGGTCGACGGATCTTCGGCATTCAGGTAGTCCTCAGTGTCAACGGTACCCGGTGCGATAAGGCCAACAATAATGCCTTTGGGTTTTAGCGCCAGTGAGTATGTACGCATTGCCATGTTCAGACCCGCTTTGCTGGCCCGATAAGCGGGAGCATTCGGGACTTTGACTTCACCGATTGAGCCACCGTTCGAAGTCATCGAGATAATTTTCTTTTGCTTACTGGCGGCCACGTTGTCCTGAAATGCTTCAGACACCCGCAACTGACCGATGATATTGACCTTTAGAATCTCCTCGAACCATTCGTAATCAATTTTCCCGAACCGATTAGGGCCGAAGCGCATTGCGTTGATTGCCGCATTGTTCAGCAGCACGTCGATCGGTTTCCCTTGGTACTTTTCGACCAGTGCGTTTATTTCATCGACATCGACAATATCCAGCTCCTCGACGACGACGTTGGGAAATTTTTCGGCCAGTGCATTTAACCGGTCGGCCTTGGCCGGCGTGCGGCAAGTGGCGATAACATTCCATCCCAGCGCAGCATATTCCTCGGCAAACGCCAAGCCGTGGCTGGCGTTTGAGCCGGTTATCAGAATCGTC